>JBAPQU010000046.1:0-8608 GCA_049280795.1 Candidatus Sulfotelmatobacter sp. | reverse complement strand
ACTGAAGTCGTGCCCTGATACGAATCAAGAACATAGCGCAGCATCGGTTCGTGCCGTCCCTCCGGGCTGGGCTTGCGGTAGAGCGAGGTCTGCTCTTCCCGATCGTGGTGTTTCCAAATCCTCAGAGGGACGGTACCCGTGGAATCCCAGCTTTCGCAAAGTACGCGAAAGATGGGGCAACCCTCGGTCCGTGGTCGCATCGGCAAACAGCAGGTTCCTCACCGGGCTTTCAGCACGATTCGGAATGACAAAGATTTTTATTGAGACTTGCCGGCACGACTGAAGTCGTGCCCTGATACGAATCAAGAACATAGCGCGGCATCGGTTCGTGCCGTCCCTCCGGGGCTGGAGGGTTGCTGGAGGCCGTGTCCCCGGTTTAGTTTTGAAACGTTGTGCCCGCTGGTTTCACTATTCATTTGAGATTGGGGTGGACTCCGATGGCAACAGGACTGGATCAACTTGAGCACATTGTGGTGTTGATGATGGAAAACCGTTCGTTCGATCATATGCTGGGGTCGCTGAAGGCGGTGGATTCGCGGATCGATGGGATCACTTCGCAGGATGGTTACAGCAATCCCGATACGAATGGAAATGCAGTGACGCCACAGCCGCTGGCCGAGTTTCAGGCCCAACTGCAACCCGATCCTGATCATCATTTTCCCGCGGTCGATCTGCAGATTTTTGGCGGCGACACGAGCCCAAACCGTGTTGCCAACATGCAGGGCTTCGTAAAGAGCTACTTCAACCAGCAGCGCGACGTCAATCACTCGCAGAAAATCATGTACTACTTCAAGCAGGAAGATCTTCCGGTGCTGACAAACCTGGCGCTCGAATTCGCTGTCTTCAATCGCTGGTTCGCGTCCATTCCTGGACCTACAATTTGCAACCGCGCCTTCGCACACTACGGGACATCGTTCGGTCGCGTGGATATGAACCCGGTTTATTTGAAGGAACCGTATCAGAGCGTCTATTCGCGGCTGATCAATGCCAAGCATACGGCGAAAATTTATTACTACGACACGGCGAGTTCGACCATGGAAGTGGCGAACTTATTGGAAAATCAGCCGCAGTTATTCGGAACGTATCCGCAGTTTTTGCAGGATTGCAAGAGCGGAAACCTGCCGGAATATTCGTTTATCGAGCCGAACTTTAACGATCATGGGCAGGAAGCGGCGTCGGATCAGCATCCAGATCACGATGTGCAGGCGGGCGAGAACTTCATCGCCAGCATCTACAGCTCCATCAAAGCGAATGCGCAACTGTGGGAGTCGACTGCTTTGCTGATTGTGTATGACGAGCATGGGGGAATTTACGATCACGTTGTGCCGCCAGCGTGTACACCTGACTTTATGGCGGCCACGGTGAACGACACCGGTACGAGCATGGAATTCAAATTTGACCGGTTGGGGGTTCGCGTGCCAGCGATTCTGGTGTCGCCGTGGATTGCGAAGGGTACGATTGTCGACCGGGTGTTCGATCACGCCTCGATTCCGAGGACGATTTCAAAATTCTTTCTTGGCGATTATTCAGCGTGCTCGCCGCGCGAGCTGAGCGCGGATGTGTTTATCGAGGCGAAGGGCCAGAATGTCGATCCGGCGCGGAATCTGCTGTCGCTGGATACGATGCGAACCGATTGTCCAGACTTCGAGTAACGCGGAAGCTTTCGCAGTCCCGACGTTTTCCAAAAGGTCAAGGAGATTTATATGGCAGTCATTAAAGTGCCCAAGCCGCGGGGTGTGATCGACCCCAACCGGCCTGTGAATGCGCTGTTGAAGGCGCAGATCGAGCATCTGCATGAGGCGGAGCGCGCACTGCCGCTGAAGTATCGCAGCGAAATCTATATTCGCGCGATCCAAACTGAAGGCGAGGCGGCGGAATACATTCAGGAAATCACTGAAGCGATCCGTGCCGCGCACCGGGAAGCGGGACAGAAACGCGCGCGTGGTGCCGCTAAGAAAAGAGGTGAGCCCGTCATCTCGATTGCTGCCGTGGCCGACGAGCCTGCAGAGCGAAAAGCCGGTAACCGAGCGGCTGCGAAGAAGCCACAGAAGAAAAGCCCGAACACGAAAAAGAGCAAGAACTAGCAGGAGGCGGTATGCGTTGGTGTGCGGCGATCATGCTGTGTCTGGTGGCGACCCTGGCGGCGGGGCAGGAAAGCTGGCTGCAAGCGGATTTTCGCCGCGAGAGCGAGCGCGTCTCCGATGCCTGCAAAAGCTTCAAAGTCATGGCGCTTGGCGGATGCGCCTACGAGTTGTTCAGTGACCACCCGCTGCACATTGCAGCCGGCAGCATGCCGCCGCAAAACGGATTCGCGCTGGGCGGGGCTTTTGGTGAACAAAGAAACACCGGGACGTGGCGCCTCAGTTTCGATGTGGATGCGGTCGGGTCATTCAGCGGTACGTGGCGCGCGGGCGGATACATGACGATGATGCATACTCCGGACGAGCGGAGACGCGTGGTTAAGCAGGTTGTGTCACCCCCCGTTGTGGTCCCTGAACATCCCGTCGTAATAAAGAAGCCAGTAACCAATTTTGTCCATCCCTATACAACGATAAGCATCTACGCGCAGACAATTTCTTTGAACAAACTGAATTATTTTGGCGAAGGCAACGACACGATGTTGTCCAGCGCGTCGCTATTTGGAATGACGCAGACGATCATCGGCGGCAACATCGTAAAGCCGGTTTATGAGCTGCCATCAATTCGCAAGCTGAATCTCGAACTTCTCGGCGAGCTGAACGGACGCTTCGTGAGCATTAACGGCGAAGAGAGTTCGTCGGTGCCATCCATTGAGACGTTATATTCAAACGCAACCGCGCCCGGATTGGGCAGCCAGCCTGAATTTGTTCAGTTGGGCGAAGGCTTTCGCGTCAATCCTGTTTTTGCGGACCGCTTCGAATTGAATTACATGGGGAACTTTCAGCAGTTCTTTGCGCCGTCCAATTCGCAGAATTCTTTCCTGCGCTGGACTGTGGACTTGAACCACACCTTTTATCTGTATGGATACACAAAGTCAGCGCCCATGAGCACGGGCGCCGATGGTCCCGATGAGTGCTCGCGAGGCGAAGAGAAGTGTCCAGAGGTGCAGCATTCCGGCAATCTTACGGATAACCTGAATGGGTCCGTCAGTTTTCGACTACTGCTTTCGGAATCAATTAACTCCGCCACCAGCGCGGTTCCGTTTTATTTTCAGCAGACGCTCGGCGGATCGGATATCAATAGCGCGATGGCGCTGCCAAGTTATCAGGACTACCGCTTTCGCGCGCCCAACCTTCTCCTCTTACAAGAAAGCTTTGAGCACTCGATCTGGGGGCCCTTCGGATTTAAGTTTGCCGCCGATCAGGGGAAGGTGGCTCTCACCCGTAGCGACATCGGATTTAGTGATTTGAAGCACAGTTTTGCTGCAGGGCTTACTTTGCGGGCGGGCGGGTTTCCGATGGTTTCGCTTATGTTCGCCTGGGGCGGGCCGGAGGGGCATCACAATATTTTCAATATGAATAGTTCGTTGCTGGGTGGATCGGCACGGCCGTTGCTGGATTGATCTCATACAAGTGGTGAGGGTGCAAATCCCAGGGGGGAATGGCTTGTGGGGATCCCACCCTTCGGCTCCGCTCAGGGCAGGCTCTTTCGCAAAGTGCGCGAAAGATGGGGCACCCGGCGCCCGTTCTAAAGTTCGGGAAAAAATCCACGGGGGCTGAAGCCCGGCTTCATTTGGAGCTTTACGCGGCGCTGAAGCGCCGCTCTTCCACGGTTGCGCAGGCGCTTGTGATGGTTGCGTAGGGGTCGTGGTAGTTGTGCGGGGGTCGTGGTGGTTGCAGCGGACAGCGGATTCCTCGCTTCGCTCGGAATGACAATTTCTTTCAACTACAACAATTTTTCTCACTACAGAGTGAGCTGGTCGACGTTGATTCCGGCTCGGAGAAGAATGAATCGTTCGTGAATCCCACCCTTCGGCAAGCCCAGGGCAGGCTGTGTCGCAAAAAACGCGAGACGAGGGGCACCCGCGCATTTACGTATTGGCTGGAAGTTTCTTTCGCTCCTTCGGAGCTTATTGATGGTTCTATTTTTTACCCACGGCTTGCGCCGTGGGCTGCATTCTTTCGCCGCTTCGCGGCTGAAGCCCGAACTTAGTGGCCGCCGGTTAGTTCGCGGACTATTGATCCTACGAATTGTTTGGCGTCGCCGAAGAGCATTAGGGTGTTGGGGAGATAGTAGAGGGGGTTGTCGATGCCGGCGAAGCCGGGGCTCATGCCGCGTTTGATGACCATGACAGTGTGGGCTTTGTCGACGTCGAGGATGGGCATGCCGTAGATGGGGCTCGATTGGTCGTTGCGGGCGGCGGGGTTGGTTACGTCGTTGGCACCGATTACGAGGGCTACGTCGGTTTGGGGGAAGTCGCCGTTGATTTCGTCCATTTCGATTAGGCGGTCGTAGGGGATGTCGGCTTCGGCTAAGAGAACGTTCATGTGGCCGGGCATGCGTCCGGCGACGGGGTGGATGGCGAAGCGGACGTCGACTCCTTTCTTGGTAAGGACGTCGTAGAGTTCGCGAACTTTGTGCTGCGCTTGCGCGACGGCCATGCCGTAACCGGGGACGATGACGACACTCGACGCGACTTCGAGGACAGCGGCGGCTTCTTCGGGCGTCGCACTGCGCACGACCCGGTCTTCTTTCGCGGCGGCCGCGGATGTCTGCACCTGTCCGAACGCTCCGAACATCACGTTCGCGAAGGAGCGATTCATCGCCTTGCACATGATTACGGACAGGACGAAGCCAGAAGATCCATCGAGAGCGCCCGCCACGACCAGCACTTTACTGTTCAGAACAAATCCCAGCAGAGCTGCCGAGAAGCCTGCGTAGGAATTCAGCAGCGAGATGACCGTCGGCATATCCGCGCCACCAATGGGCGTGACCAGCAGTACGCCAAAAATCAGCGCCACAACTACCATGATCGGGAACAGCAACGTGTACGCGGGATTCACCACCAGCGCAACCGCCAACCCGAGAGCGCCTGCCAACGCGGAAAGGCTGACGATATTCTGGCCGCGATAGACGATAGGGCGCTGCGGCAGCAACTCTTGTAACTTTCCGGCGGCGATCAGGCTGCCGGTAAACGTGAGTGAGCCGATGATGACTTCGAGCGCGATCTCACCCATTTCAAATCGCGTGACGGGGGCAGTCCCTACGTAATATTCGGCGATGCCGATAATGGCTGCGGAAAGCGCGCCGAGAGCGTGGCTTAAGGCCGTTCGCTGCGGCACGGCCGTCATGTGCACCATGCCCAGGGGAATGCCGACCCCTGCGCCGATGATCAGCGGGATGAGCACCCACTCGTAATGCGCCACCTCGGGATTAAAAAGCGTTGCGATGACCGCCAGAGCAGCGCCGATTTCCCCCGCAAGAACGCCCCACCGGGCAAGCGCCGGCGAACTCAGGAACTTGAGCGAAAGAATAAAGAGAACGACCGCGGCAATGTAGGCGAAATCGAGATACTGCTGAAGGGCCGGTGCGGTCATGATTTTTTCGCCTTGCCGGATTTGAACATGCGCAGCATGCGATCGGTAATTAGGAACCCGCCCACCATATTGCTGAAGGATGCGGCGACCGCAATCGCACCCAGCACAGTGGTGAGCGTCGTCTCATGCCTGCCCGCGATGATGATGGCCGCCACCACCACGATTGCATCCAGAGCATTGGTCAGCGACATCAGGGGCGTGTGGAGCAGCGGAGAAACCCGCTTGATCAATTCAAACCCGACGAATCCCGCCAGGATGAAGACATAAAGGTTAGAGATAAAATCCGCTGGCATGATTGCTCCTTTGCATTTATTCACCGGCCGGCTTTGCCGCAATCGATAACGGCAACGTGATCATTGACTACTGACCGCGAGCGCTGGGAGTTTGAAAAAGTCACGGACTCTGGTGTTCACGATTTCGCCGGCTTGCGTGACCATAGTCTCGCGGATGATTTCGTCCTGTTGGTTTAGTTGCAGCTTGCCTTCTTTCACGATGTAGGCGAGAAACGTGGCGATATTGCGGGCGTACATCTGGCTGGCGTGGTAGGGGACGCTACTGGCCAGGTTGATGGCGCCGATGATGGTTACACCGTCGGCATGCACGGTTTCTCCGGTGCGGGTGAGTTCGCAGTTGCCGCCGCGCTCCGAGGCGAGGTCGACGATGACGGAGCCGGGCGCCATGCCTTTGACCATGTCGGCGGTGATGAGCACGGGAGATTTTTTGCCGGGGATTACGGCGGCGCTGATGACTACATCGCTTTCGGCGACTACGCGGGTTAGGAGTTCGCGCTGGCGGGCGTAGAAGGTTTCGTCCTGGGCCGTGCCGTAGCCGCGTGCATCTTGGGCGTCCTTGGCTTCGAGGGGGAGTTCGACGAAGCGGCCGCCGAGGCTTTGCACTTGCTCTTTGGAGGCGGCGCGCATGTCGTAGGCGGAGGCGACGGCTCCGAGGCGGCGGGCGGTGGAGATGGCTTGCAGGCCGGCAACTCCGGCGCCGATTACGAAGACGCGGGCGGGCGTGATGGTGCCGGCGGCGGTGGTCATCATGGGAAAAATTCTTATGGACGTTTCCGCCGCGAGCAGCACCGCTTTGTAACCGCAGATTGTTCCCATGGAGGAGAGCGCGTCCATGCTTTGCGCGCGCGTGGTGCGGGGCACGAGTTCTACGGAGAATGAGGTGACTCCGGCGCCGGCAATTTGTTCGAGTACTTCTGCGGAGCCGAAGGGGCGGAGAAAGCCGATTAGAAGTTGACCGCGACGAAGCAGAGGGAGATCGGCTTGGCCGGTTGCGTCGTTGGAGCCGTAGCAGAGGACTTGCACAACGATGTCGGCGGAGGCGAATACGGCGGCGCGATCGGCGAGAATCTTTGCGCCTTTTTCTGCATAGGCGTGGTCGGGATATCCCGCGGCTTCGCCGGCTCCGGGCTCGACGACCACTTCGAGTCCAGCCTTGGCTAGCGTGGGGATGACGGCAGGAACTAGCGCTACCCGGCGCTCTCCGGGATAGCTTTCCTTGGGAACTCCAACGATCACGCGTTGTCCTTTCCTCTGGGCGGAACTCAAAACAGTAGCAGATATGAAGGAGTGGGGGAAAGCGTGTGGTCCAAGGTATGTCCTAATAGCGCCGTTGATCTTTACTCGATGTGGAATACGCGGTTTTTATGATCCAAGGTTACGAGATGGTTTTCAAACAGTCCACACTCTCCGAGCAATCCTATTCCTTGTGATTCTAGTCCTGCTGTAAACCCAGCATAGGTCTTAAAGCTAAATTTTGAAGCAAATGTCACAACTCCGTTAATGTCAACCATAACGCCAATCTCAATCGTTACGTCGCCGTAGTGAGTAACATTGCCATTATTTCCCACGCCACCGGTGATTTGCTGCTTCATTGTCAGCGGGTCAAGGCCCAGAGCGATAGCGAAGGAGACGGGGAAAACGCACTGGTCTGCTCCCGAATCGATTTCGGACACGCATAGAAACGTGTTCCCATTTGATGCTGTTAGCCGAGAATAAACAAGGGGCCGGTAGACCGTGTAGCCGTTAGGAAACGGCTCAGTCGCCGGAAGCGAAAAAGCGATATAAGGGAAAGTCTCTCGAGCCATTGCTACACGAGACTAGAAGAACATGGTTTCTTGTCGCTCGGGCACCTTAACGATCAGAGGTTCTCGCACACCTTTTCTGCGAGCTTCGGCAAGAACTTGCTGCATGTCAGCGCCATAGGCAATGACGCGGTATTGCTCGACCGCAACCCAAGCTCCAGCTGGGATACCCTTCAAGATGTCGCTCAAATTAATTGCGACTGCCGCCATCACGACTCCTTTGCGTCTAGGCTAACGCTCTTAGGTCAGGACTTCGCATCGGGGGAACGCTGTAGGATCAATACTAAATAATCTGTCTTGGCAGACCCTTCCGCCAGTTACCGAAGTACCGGGCCGTAACTCGAAAACGACGCTCCTGCAAACAACATTACACCGGAATGTCTGACGTATGCAGTGACGAGGATCACATCAGTTTCCACAGCCCCACGAACCGTTCCTACAATAACGGCTCTTGGGATTTTGGCGAAAGCATAGCTAAGTTATTGATGCGAGTCAATATGCAGGTATCTGCATACTAAGCCAATAGCAATTGGATGCTCTAGATTCGATCCAAGATGCGTGTGCCGTCGCAGGGCCCGGAAACCTGTAATAAACACGAGAAAACTGTCGGCGTGAGACCCTTCCTCACGTCTGAACTCAGTATGACGCCTTCGTGTAAATCGGCTACCAGCGATGTCTAGTGACTACCTTCTTTTGTGGTGGTTTGGGTTGTGGGATTGGTGCGGATCAATAGGGCCAGGCGGGGGAAGAGGAAGTGGCCGGCGGCGTCGTCGATTACGTTTACCTGGCAGGTGTAGAAGCCGGGCTTTAGCGAGGTGAGCGGGACGTCTAGCTGGAAGACGGCGGCTTTGCGGTCGCGGGCGTTTAGTTCTGTGAGTTCGACCAGAGAGCTTTCGTAGGCTTTTACTTTGCCCTGGTAGAAGGCGACGTTGGTTAGGAGTCGGATGTTGGGCTTGTTTTCTTTTTCGGTTCCGGATGATGTGGGTCGGGCTTCCGT
>JBAPQU010000045.1:0-6429 GCA_049280795.1 Candidatus Sulfotelmatobacter sp. | reverse complement strand
GAGACTGGCGACGGCGCGGGCATCCTGATTCAGATTCCGCACAAATTTTACGCGCGCGAATGCGCCAAGCTGGGATTCGAATTGCCACTGCCGGGTTCCTACGGTGTGGGCATGACGTTCCTGCCGGTGGAGAAGCATCCGCGGTTGCAGTGCGAAGGAATTCTTGAGCGCATTGTCCGCGAAGAAGGATTATCGGTGCTGGGCTGGAGAGACATGCCAGTCTATGCCTCGGCAATTGGGCGCGTAGCGCGGGCTTCGCAGCCTTACATTCAGCAGATTTTTATCGGCGGTGCGCCGGGCCTTGATGAAGCGGCCTTCGAGCGCAAGCTGTATGTGGTGCGCAAGCGTGCGGAAAATGAAATCCGCGAATCAGGTATTGAAGATGCTGGGATGTTTTATAGCCCCTCGCTTTCCTGCCGGACGGTCGTCTACAAAGGGCTGGTGCTGGCTTCGCAGCTGACAAGTTTTTACCGCGAGCTTTCCGATTCGGATGTGACGACTGCGCTTTGTTTAGTGCATCAGCGCTTTTCGACCAACACGTTTCCCAGTTGGCAGCGCGCGCACCCTTATCGTTACATCGCGCACAACGGCGAGATAAATACGCTTCGCGGCAATGTCAATTGGATGCATGCTCGGCAGTCACTGCTGGCTTCGCCGCTGTTTGGCGAAGATCTGAAAAAATTGTTTCCCATCATCGAGCCGGACGGGAGCGACTCCGCGAACTTCGACAACGCGCTGGAACTTTTGCTGCAAGCCGGGCGCAGCTTGCCGCACGCGATGGCCATGCTGATTCCGGAGGCGTGGGCCGGCAATCGGCATATGAAGCCGGAGAAGCGGGCTTTCTACGAATACCACGCGTGTCTGATGGAACCGTGGGACGGTCCAGCGGCGGTCGCGTTCACGGATGGCCGCGTCATCGGTGCCACGCTCGATCGCAACGGTCTGCGGCCGGGAAGATATGTGGTGACTCACGACGATGTTGTGGTCATGGCCTCGGAGGCCGGTGTGCTGGATATAGCTCCGGAGCAGGTTAAGACCAAGGGCCGGTTGCAACCGGGGAAGATGTTTCTGGTGGATACCGTCGAAGGCCGCATCGTTGCGGATCGGGAGACTAAGCAGCGGCTGGCCTCGCAGCAGCCTTATGCGCAATGGCTGACTGAAAACCAGATCACGATGAACCAACTGCCCGAGCCGACGCGGACGCATCCACCGAACCCGGAAACACTTCTTCGCCGGCAGCGCGCCTTCGGTTTTACAGACGAAGATTTGCGAATGATTCTCGGGCCCATGGCTTCGGCGGGGGAAGAACCGATTGGTTCGATGGGAACGGATACGCCGCTGGCTTGCCTTTCGGACCGGCCGCAGCCGCTGTTCAATTATTTCAAGCAGTTATTCGCGCAGGTTACGAATCCGCCGATCGATCCAATTCGCGAAGAGATGGTGATGTCGCTGATCAGCTACATTGGCAGCGAACGCAACATTCTCGAGGAAGCTCCGGAAAACTGCCACATGCTGAAGCTGGAGCACCCGCTGCTGACCAATCGCGAATTGGAGAAATTGCGTCGCGTGTCGCACCGGGATCTGCTCGCCACTACATTGCCGGCGCTGTTCCGCGCGAGTGAGGGTGACGCTGGGTTGAAGCGCGCTCTCGATGAGTTATGCCAGCGAGCGTCGTTGGCGGTGAGAGCGGGATATTCTCTGCTGATTCTTTCCGATCGCGGCGTGGACAAGGACTACGCGCCCATCCCGTGCTTGCTGGCTCTTGCAGCCGTTCACAATCTGCTGGTCCGGGAGGAGACGCGGACTCAAGTTGCTCTCATTACGGAATCTGGTGAGCCGCGCGAGGTGATGCATTTCGCCTTGCTCAGTGGGTACGGGGCGAGCGCAATCAATCCTTATCTGGCGCTGGAGACGGTGGAAAACCTTGCGTGGCGCGGCGAATTGCCGGATGGCATTACGCCGGAGATCGCAGTCAAGAATTTCATGAAGTCGGTGAAGAAGGGTTTGTTGAAGACTTTTGCAAAGATGGGGATTTCGACTCTGCAGAGTTATCAGGGCGCCCAGGTTTTTGAAGCCATCGGATTGAATAAAGAATTGGTGGAGGCATATTTCGCGGGCACAACTTCGCGCCTGGAAGGTTTGGGGCTCGACGTTCTGGCTCGCGAAGCGCAGCGTAAGCATGAACATTCGCTGCGTCCCGTTACTGAATTCGAGACCGAACTTGCGGTGGGCGGAAACTACCACCAGCGAGTGGATGGCGAATACCATCTGTTGAATCCGCTGACCATCGGCAAATTGCAGCAAGCGGTGCGGCAAGAGAGCTTTCAAACGTTTCAGGAGTACACCGACCTTGTCGACAAGCAGAGCACGAACTTGTGCACGCTGCGCGGCTTGATGAAGTTCAAGAAGAGCGACAAAGCGGTTCCGCTCGAAGAAGTCGAGTCCGCAAAAGAAATTGTAAAACGCTTCAACACCGGCGCAATGTCATTCGGGTCGATAAGCAAGGAAGCGCATGAGACGCTTGCGGTCGCCATGAACCGTATCGGAGGAAAATCGAATACGGGTGAGGGCGGCGAAGACGAAGAGCGCTTTACGCCAGATGCAAGCGGAGATTTGCGGCGCAGCGCGGTGAAGCAGGTGGCATCGGCGCGTTTCGGTGTGACGGCGAATTATTTGGTGAATGCGGACGAATTGCAGATCAAGATGGCGCAAGGTGCGAAACCCGGCGAGGGTGGCCAACTTCCAGGGCATAAGGTGGATGACGTGATCGCGCGCTTGCGGCACTCGATTGCGGGAGTGGGATTAATTTCGCCACCGCCGCATCATGACATTTACTCCATCGAAGATCTGGCGCAGTTGATTTACGACCTGAAGAACGTGAATCCGCAAGCTCGCATTGCGGTGAAGTTGGTGGCTGAGTCCGGTGTGGGGACGGTGGCCGCGGGCGTGGCGAAGGCGCATGCCGATGTGGTTTTGATTAGCGGAGACAGTGGCGGCACTGGTGCTTCGCCGCTCAGTTCGATCAAGCATGCGGGCATTCCCTGGGAATTGGGATTGGCGGAGACGCAACAGGTGCTGCTGTTGAACGATCTGCGCAGCCGCATTCGTGTGCAGACTGACGGCAAGCTGCAGACCGGCCGGGATGTCGTGATTGCGGCGCTGCTCGGCGCGGAGGAATTTGGTTTTGCTACCACCCCGTTAATCGCAATGGGATGCGTGATGATGCGCAAGTGTCATCTCAATACCTGCTCGGTGGGTATTGCCACGCAGGATCCGGTGCTGCGCAAACAGTTCCAGGGGCAGCCGGAGCATGTGATTAATTTCTTTTTCTATCTCGCCGAACAGGTGCGGCAGTTCATGGCGGAGCTGGGCTTCCGCAGCTTCGATGAGATGGTGGGACGGGTTGACATGCTCGATGTTGAGCCGGCAGCCGATCACTGGAAGGCGCGCGGCCTCGACTTTTCTGCAATTCTCTACAACCCGCCGATGCCTTCGCGTGTGGCTCGCCGATGCGTGCAGGGGCAGGATCACGGCCTCGAAGAGGCGCTCGATCACAAAATCCTTGCCGCAGCGCGCGCCGCCATCGATACCCTCGTCCCCATCGAGATCGACTTGCCAGTGCGCAATGTACATCGCTCGGTGGGCACGATGCTGAGCGGCGAGATTGCGCGCAAGTACGGATCGACGGGATTGCCTGACGACACGATTCGCATCCAGTTGACGGGATCTGCGGGGCAAAGTTTGGGCGCATTTCTGGCGAACGGAGTGACGCTGACTCTTGAAGGGGAGGCGAACGACTATGTCGGCAAAGGCTTGTCCGGCGGGCGCATTGTCGTGTACCCGCCGCGAGCTTCCGGCTTCGCTCCCGAAGAAAATATCCTGATTGGAAATGTTGCGCTTTATGGCGCGACCAGCGGAGAAGCTTTCTTCAATGGAGTCGCCGGAGAGCGATTTGCCGTCCGCAACTCCGGAGCGACCGCTGTTGTCGAAGGCGTCGGCGATCACGGCTGCGAGTACATGACGAAAGGGCTGGTGCTGGTGCTGGGGTCGTGCGGGAGAAATTTTGCCGCAGGCATGAGCGGCGGGATCGCTTACGTTTTTGACGAGCACCTTAACTTTACGGAAGAGCGTTGCAATCTCGACTCGGTCGATCTTGAGCCTGTGATAGAAGCGCAGGATGCGGAGATCGTGCGAGGGTTAGTTGCCCGCCATCTGGAATTGACTGGCAGCCCGCGCGCGAAGTCGATTCTCGATAACTGGCCGGCAATGCGATCGCGCTTTATCAAAGTTTTTCCCCATGAGTTCAAGCGAGTGTTGGGAGTGGGCCGCAACCGGCAGGCTTATGTTCCGGGCCAGCGGTTGGGCGTTCTAGCTGCTGAACGCGGGCCTCAGGAGCAGGTGCAGAATCGGCAGGTTCAGCATGGGTAAGACTACCGGCTTCATGGAGTACTCGCGCGAACTTGCCCCGCGCCGTCCCGTCACGCAGCGGGTGAACGACTGGTTCGAAATTTATCTCGATCTTCCGGAAGAGACGCTCAGGAAACAGGGCGCGCGCTGCATGGATTGCGGTGTTCCGTTCTGTCAGACCGGTTGTCCGGTGAACAATCTGATTCCCGACTGGAATGATCTGATCTATCGCGGACGCTGGAAGGACGCAGTACGGCAGTTGCACGCGACCAATAATTTCCCCGAGTTCACCGGCCGCATTTGCCCCGCGCCATGTGAAGCGTCGTGCGTGTTGGGCATCAATCAGCCCGCAGTCACGATCAAGCAGAACGAAAAAAATATTGTCGAGCGCGGATTCCAGGAAGGCTGGATCCGACCGGAGCCGCCCAAGATTCGCAGCGGGAAAAAGGTTGCGGTTGTGGGTTCTGGACCAGCTGGATTGGCAGCAGCACAACAGCTCTGCCGAGCCGGGCACGCGGTTGTGGTGTACGAAAAAGCCGATCGCATCGGCGGACTGCTGCGCTATGGAATTCCGGAGTTCAAACTAGAGAAGCACATCATTGATCGCCGGCTGGATCAGATGTCCGCGGAAGGCGTGAAGTTTGTTACTGGTGCGGAGGTGGGAAAAAATGTTTCCGTGGAAGATCTGCGGCGCGACTTCGACGCCATTGTGCTGGCGGGCGGAGCCGAGCATCCGCGCGATCTCAAGATTCCCGGGCGTGAGCTGAAGGGAATCCATTTTGCAATGGAATATCTGCCGCAGCAGAACAAGCGCTGCCACGGCGACACGGTCGAAGCTGAAACCGAGATTCTGGCCACCGGAAAGCGAGTGGTCATTATCGGAGGCGGCGATACTGGCGCCGATTGCCTGGGAACTTGCCATCGGCAGAAGCCACTTTCGGTGCATCAGTTCGAAATTATGCCCAAGCCTCCGGATGAGCGGTCGCCGCAAACTCCCTGGCCGTTGTGGCCGATGCTGTTGCGAACTGAAGCCGCGCACGAGGAAGGCGGCACTCGCGACTGGAGCATCGCCACTACAAAATTTACCGGAGAGGCAGGAAGCGTAAAACAGTTGCATGCCGTTCGCGTTGGTCCTGCGCCGAAATTCGAGCCTTTGTCCGGAACTGAGTTCACGATGGAAGCGGATCTGGTACTCATCGCAATGGGATTTCTGGGGCCCGTTCGCAATGGAATGATTGAGCAACTTGGAGTCGTGCTTGATCAGCGCGGCAACGTCGCGACCGATAATAATTACATGTCCTCGGTCGAGGGCGTGTTTGCGGCGGGCGATATGCGGCGTGGGCAGTCGCTGGTGGTCTGGGCGATTTCCGAGGGAAGAAAAGCTGCAGCCGCGGTCGATACTTACCTTAGAGCCACGGCTGCGCGTAAAGCCCCGCTATTCTCCGCCGGACAACAAATCGCCTGATAATCGTGAGCAGCCTCCGACGATCCCACGCTATGATGAGTGCGCGCACGCCATGATCGGGCTCCAGGACATTCAAACTGCAATGGGAAGGATTCGCGAAGCCATTCGCGTTTCTCCCTGCACGTATTCAGAAGCTTTTTCGGCACTCACCAACAACACAATTTTTCTAAAGCTCGACAATCAGCAGCGGACCGGAGCTTTCAAAGAGCGTGGTGCGCTGAATAAACTGCTCACGCTCACTGCCGAGGAGCGAGCCCAAGGGGTGATTGCCGCGTCCGCGGGAAATCATGCGCAGGGCGTGGCTTATCACGCGGGACGGCAAGGAATCCGAGCGAGTATTTACATGCCGCTGCCTACCCCGCTCACAAAAGTTTCGGCTACGCGCGCGTATGGGGCCGAGGTGGTTCTGCATGGCACGAATTACGACGAGGCTTATGAAGAGGCGGTGAAACAGAGCCGGGAGCGCCATCTGACGCTGATTCACGCCTTCGACGATGACGCCGTGATTGCCGGGCAGGGGACGTTGGGGTTGGAAATTCTGGAACAGCAACCTGATG
>JBAPQU010000044.1:0-2735 GCA_049280795.1 Candidatus Sulfotelmatobacter sp. | reverse complement strand
GCTCAGGATGACAGTTCTCAGCAGTAGAACTTTTCTGCTGAGCTCTAGCGGGCGGCTAGAGCTGATTCGGCTACTGCCTTGCCGGACTTGTAGGCTTCGTAGCGCGCGTTGACTTCGTCCCAGTTGATTACGTTCCACCAGGCGGCTAGATATTCGGGGCGGCGGTTGTTGTATTTCAGATAATAAGCGTGCTCCCAGACATCGTTGCCGAAGATGGGGAAGTGGCCTACCGAGATGGGGCTGTCCTGGTTGGGCGTGCTCATGATGTGCACTTCGCCTGCGCCTTTGCCGGCTAGCCAGACCCACCCGGAGCCGAATTGCTTGGCACCGGCGTCGTTGAATTTAGTTTGGAAATCTTTGAAGTTGCCGAAAGTTTTTGTGATGGCCTGGGCGATGGGGCCGGTGGGATCGCCACCGCCTTTGGGCTTCATGATCTTCCAGAACATGGTGTGATTGACGTGGCCGCCGCCGTTGTTGCGGACGGCGCCGCGAATGTCCTCGGGGATGGCGTTGAGGTCGCGGATGAGATCTTCGGGGCTTTTGCTGGCGAGTTCGGGATGTTTTTCGATTGCGGCGTTGAGGTTCTTTACGTAGGCGCCGTGATGAAGGTCGTGATGGATGGTCATCGTCTGCTTGTCGATGACGGGTTCGAGCGCCGCGTAGTCATACGGCAGGGGCGGTAGTTCGTAAGCCATGATTTATCCTCCGAGTTCTTATTGTACTGATGACGGGATTAAGTGTACGGATTCAGACGAAGCGGCGTCGAGAATTGGATGGTATGGGATGGCGGGGGGTTGCGGCAAAAGGATTTTGCTGAGCGCACCTCTTCTGCGAGAGTCGGATTCATTCAACTTGGGATTTATGCAACTAAGGTGTAGTAGACTCTGCTTCCTGTAAGTATCTGTTGCGGTGCGGGGATAGCTGCATGAGTGAACATCCCGCGAAAAAAGCTCTCCTGATCGGCTGGGATGCGGCTGATTGGAAGCTGATTCATCCTCTCCTGGATCAGGGGCTGATGCCGACGCTGGATGCCTTCGTCAATCAAGGCGTGATCGGGAACCTGGCGACTCTGCGTCCTATTCTCTCTCCGATGCTGTGGAATTCGATTGCCACAGGCAAGCGCCCGGACAAGCATGGAATTCTCGGGTTCATGGAGCCTGATCCGCAGACTGGCGGAGTGAGGCCGACGACCAGCACGTCGCGCAAGGTCAAGGCAATTTGGAACATTCTGACCCAGCGCGGATACAAGACTCATGTGCTGGGCTGGTTTGCAGGTCATCCGGCGGAGCCCATCAACGGAATCTCGGTGTCCGATCTTTTTCCGTACGCGGTTGGGCCGATGGACAAACCGTGGCCGCTGCCGCCCGGTGCGGTTCATCCGGAAATTATGCGGGAGAGGTTTGCCAAATTTCGCATGCACCCGGAAGAGTTGAGTGTGGGGGCGATCCTTCCGTGGATTCCTCGCGCGGCGGAGGTTGACCAGGAGAAAGATAAGGGGCTGCAAACATTCGCCAAGATTCTGGCGGAGAACTGCTCCATTCACAATGCGGCCACATCGATTCTGCGGAATGAGGCGTGGGATTTTCTGGCTGTCTATTTCAACGGCATCGATCATTTTTGTCACGGGTTCATGCATTTCCATCCTCCGCGCATGGCGGGAATTCCGGAGGAGAAGTTTGAGATCTACAAAGATGTGGTGAACAATGCCTATCGCTTCCACGACATGATGCTGCAGACATTGCTGGACCTGGCTGGGCCGGACGCGACCGTGGTGCTGGTTTCCGATCACGGCTTTCATTCGGATCATTTGCGGCCGCGGGGTATTCCCGATGAGCCGGCTGGTCCGGCGGTGCAGCACCGGCAATTCGGAATCATATGCATGAGAGGCGCACAGATCAGGAAGGATGAACGAATCTACGGGGCCACGCTGCTGGATGTGACGCCGACAATTCTGACGCTCTTCGGATTGCCGGTCGGCGATGACATGGACGGACGCGTGCTGGTGCAGGCTTTTGAAGAACCACCGGCGATTACGCACATCTCCAGTTGGGAGAATGAAGCGGGCAATTGCGGAATGCATGCGGCAGATCTGCGCATGGACCCGGCGGCAGCGCAGGCCGTACTGCAGCAATTCGTCGCTCTGGGTTACATTCAGCCGCCGAGCGAGGATCAGGCGAAGGCGGCGGAGACTGCGGTACGAGAACAGCAGTACAACCTGGCTCGAGTTTATCTGGACTCGCGACGGCACGCGGAGGCGTTGCCCATTCTTGAAGAATTGAAGACGAAGTGGCCGGATGAGGTGCGATTTGTCCAGCATCTGGCACAGTGTTACCTGGCGCTGGGGAGGCGCAGCGAAGCCAAGGCGCTTCTGGAGCAACTGCTCGTATTCGAACCGAAGCCCCCCGCGCGGGCGAAGCGTAAAGCCGAAGCCATCGTCGAACCATCTCAGGTCGAACCAGCCCAGGTTGAACCGCCCGTTGTCGAAGCGCCCATCGAAGCACCGGCACAGCCAGATTCGAATGCATCCACACCGGAGCGCAAGCCGCGACCCTGGGCGGATCTGCTCATGGGCATCATTCACTTTGAAGAGGGAGATATGGAAGCCGCGTTGGTTTGCCTGTTGAAGGCGGAACAGACCAACCCGCTTATGCCCGATCTGCATTTGCGCATTGGGGAAACCTACCTTCGCCAAAGACAAATCGAGGACGCGGGACGTGCATTTCAACGAGCGCTTA
>JBAPQU010000043.1:0-2811 GCA_049280795.1 Candidatus Sulfotelmatobacter sp. | reverse complement strand
GTTGTGTTGGACACAGAGTTAACGCCCCCGGCAAAGGCATCCCGCATCTCGCTTCATGTTGAAGATGCAAATGGGCTCGATCGTGGTTCTCTGCAGGAAGTCAAAGTCGAAGAACTTCCAATCGGCAAAGTAGAAAACCACTGATATGAAATCATTCAGTAATTTTTTACTCGTAGCCGCACTGGCCAGTCTGCTTTCGTTTTCAGCGGCGGCACAACGGGGACAGGCTCCCGTTGTTGCCAACCAGAATGTGCGCGCGGACGATTTGCTAACGCAGCCTCCCGGCGCCAACTGGACTTCCTATAACGGCGACTACACCGGACGCCGCTATAGTGCCTTGCACGAAATCACCATTGCAAATGTTGCGCAGCTCCGCGCTGCGTGGATCTTCCATCCTTCCAATTCCGAGCGCCTCGAAGTCACGCCTGTGGTCGTCAACGGCGTAATGTACATCACCTCCGCCAACGACGCATTCGCGCTCGACGCGCGAACCGGCCGCACCATTTGGCATCACGAACGGCCGGTGAGCGCAGGGTTGCTCGATGATGCCGCGGCCCACAAGAACCGCGGCGTCGGAGTCTGGCGAAACTTCGTTTATATGGAAACCGATGACGCTCACTTGCTTTGTCTCGACGCACGCACCGGACACCTGCTATGGGATACGACCTACGCTGATAAGAAAAAACAATACGGCGCAACCAGTGCTCCGCTGATTGTGAAAGACGAAGTGATCGTGGGCACATCCGGAGGAGATTCCGGCGTGCGCGGCTTCGTGGCCGCTTACGATGCCATTACCGGCAACCTGAAATGGCGTTTCTGGACGATTCCCGGTCCGGGCGAGTTCGGCTCTTCTAGTTGGCCCGGCGATGCCTACCTTCACGGCGGAGGCACAACGTGGATGCCCGGTACTTACGATGCGAAGCTCGATACTTTGTATTGGACAACCAGCAATCCGGCGCCCGATTTCGTTGGAGATTCCCGCCCCGGGGACGATCTATACACCGCCTGTGTCCTGGCACTGAACCCCACTACCGGTGCCTTGAAGTGGTACTTCCAGTTCACTCCGCACGACCTGTACGACTACGACGCCACTGAAACCCCAGTATTGTTGAGCGCCGAAGTGAACGGCCGAGTGCGCGACTTGCTGGTGCAAGCCAACCGTAACGGATTTCTTTACGTGCTCGATCGGACCGACGGAAAATTTCTCAAGGCGACACCCTTTGTTGCGAAGCTGAACTGGGCCAAAGGAATTGACGCCTCGGGCCGCCCCATACTCTCAGGATTAATACCGAACGCGGAGGGCACGCAAATTTGTCCCAGCATTGACGGAGCCACAAATTGGTTTTCACCTTCTTACAATCCTGACACCAAACTTTTCTACTTCATCGCGCTGGAGAGTTGCAGTGTCTTTTTCGCTCACCCGCAAAAATTTGCCATAGGCCAGACGCTCTACGCTACCGGCACAAAGCTTGCGCCCGATGATCACGCTAAAAAAGTTCTGCTCGCCTACTCCGTGCCCGAGGGAAAGATCGTCTGGCGCTATCCCCAGGCAGGCCACGGCACTTCGTGGGCGGGAACGCTGACAACGGCGGGCGAATTGGTGTTCTTCGGAAACGATACCGGAGCACTGGAAGCGGTTGAAGCGCGCACCGGCCGCTCGCTTTGGCAATTCACAACTGGCCAGAACATTCGCGCGTCACCCATGAGTTATGCAGTCGATGGCGTTCAGTACGTGTCTATCGCTGCGGGAGGCGATGTAATCAGCTTCTCGCTTCCTCGCTAGGATGGCGCTTAGCGTGGCGAATAAGTAGACGAGCGTTAGCTACGCAAGCCAGTGGCTTTCACGGAATGAAACTCGCTTTCACAGTTGCATCCGTTTGGCAAAACTCTTTTGTATAATTTGGCGACTCTGAGAAGGTCAATCCAACTATAACTGGAGCATTCTTGGTGCTGATTAAAGTATTCAACGATCGGGCCGTGCTGGGCCAGGTGGCGGCCGAACAGGCGGCGACTGCCATTCGGCGCGCCATCGCAGAGCGCGGCCATGCGAGGCTCATTGCTGCAACGGCTGCGTCGCAGTTCGAATTTCTGAATGCTTTGACCAAGGCTCGGGGTATCGACTGGTCCAAAGTGGAAGCTTTCCATCTCGACGAATACATCGGCTTGCCAGCCTCGCACCCGGGAAGCTTCCGCAAGATGCTGCTGGAACTGTTGGTGCAGAAAACCGGAATTACCAACTACCATCTGCTCGATGGTGATGCCGCTGATCCGTTGGAAGCGGTGCAGCGTGCAAGCAAACAACTGGCTTCCCAGCCTGTAGATATCGCGTTTCTTGGTATAGGCGAGAACGGGCACATCGCATTCAACGACCCGCCCGCCGATTTTGAAACGGAAGAGCCCTACATCATCGTGAGCCTTGATGAAGCCTGCCGCCAGCAGCAAGTAGGCGAAGCTTGGTTCGCCGATATTTCGCAAGTGCCACAGCAGGCAATCTCGATGTCGGCCCGGCAGATTCTCAAGGCCAGGGAGGTATTGGCGGTTGTACCCGGTCCGCGCAAAGCGCAAGCCGTGAAGGCTTGCTTTGGGGGCGCGGTCAGCCCCATGGCGCCGGCTTCGATTCTGCGCACTCATCCGAATGCCACCGTCTATCTCGACAAGAGTTCGGCATCGCTTCTGGGCCCCGCTTTGCAGAACGGGCTCAACCAGAATTCACCAAGCGGCGAATTGCAGGCCACGATTGGCATATAAACCTCTGCAACTCGACGGCAAGGTCGCGGTGGTGATCGGTGGCACTTCCGGAATCGGCCGCAC
>JBAPQU010000042.1:0-3080 GCA_049280795.1 Candidatus Sulfotelmatobacter sp. | reverse complement strand
AAGATGTGATGCTGGCGGCGCTCTTCGTCAGGGGAGGGAATTGCTTTGAACTTGTTTTCGACTTCAGCTTCGTGAGCGGCGGAAGCCGGAGTGAAACCGAGAATAGAAGCCTGCGCCTGGGCTTGCGCAGAAAGCGGCGGGCTCAGAGCGAGCGCCAGAAAATAGAAGACGCTCGCGATAAACCAAATACGTCGGACGAAGCACATGATCGGCATCTCCTCGACGGCATCTCATCGACTTGAACGAGTGAATGCAGGAACGGCGCAAACTTGGTCAAATAACTTTGGTCAAATAAATCCGGTTCAATACCTTTGGTCAAATACTATTTCGCCTTATAGATCTCCGTCAGCAAGTCCGGCTTCGATTCATCGCGCACCAGGTGCGGGTAGCGCTCGCCGCCGTGGTATTCGAGCTTGTAAGTTTTGTAGTACTCGGTGTTCTCTACGAGAAGTTCGAGAGGAGCAGCGCCGCCCTTGCCGGCCTTGAGCGCGTCGCGCAGAACGTCGGGCGAGTACTGCCTGCCGTTGACTGCGATCAGTTTCATGCCGGGACCGATTCCGGCCAGGGCCGCGGGCATGCCCTCGATGGTGTCGGTAATGGTGCCATCTTCGCGCAAATCGATCCCGATGGAATAGGCCACGTCGATGAAGTGAAAATTACTCTCGCCGCCGCGCGACATTTCGGAAGGAGATTCGTCGTAGACCAGCTTCCATCCGCTGCCTTCGACGCCGCCAAGCGGCGCTCCGGGACCATGGTTTGTGAGCCGCTCGGTCCAGAAGCCGCGCCAGTCGTAGGAGACAACCTGGTTCAACGCATTCACCACATCATCGAACGTATACGTCTTCAACATGGGTCCGGTGCTGGGCGCGCCGTGGAACAAGTGGCAGAAATCGTCGATGGTTTTCGCACCTTTGCTTTGCTGGCGGATGATCACATCGACCCACAGCCAGTTCAGCGTGTCTTCATCGTAGAAATCGGTGCTGCGCCGCCATGATTCCCAGGCACGTGGAGAGAAATAAAGTTCGGGAGCGGCATCGGCGGTGTCCTGCAAATTGCGCCAGGTGCGGCCCGGAGTGTGGTCCAGAGTGGCGGCGGTTACGGCCAAATCGTCGCGCGCCTGTTCCGGAGTTAGCAAGCCGCTGCGGGCCGTTAACACCGTGCCCAGATAATTCGTGAGGCCTTCGTAAACCCACAGCAGATCATCCTGCATCGGCTGTTGATAATCGGGAGTCGCAAGATCCCACGGCCGCCGGTATTTTCCATTCCACGAATGCACGTACTCGTGAGGAAGCAGGCCGGCATCCATTTTGCGCGCAGTGTCGTCGACCAGCCCGCGTTCGTCAATGCGGCTGTCGTCGGACTCGTGGTGCTCCAGGCCGAAGTGCGCCACGTGATCGCTGAGGCTGAGCAGGAAGTGGTAATCGCGATAGTGATGCGCGCCGAAAAGCTTATTCGTCTGTACGACTAGATTCTTATAGTGGTCCCAGACTTCCTGCGGCGGATCAAGCGCGGCGGCGCTGTCGGCGGCAATATCCATCTCAGTCGGCGGATCGTCGGCCAGCTTGACGATCTTAAGGTATTCACCGGTGATTACCGGCGAGTCGACAAAAGTCGTCAGGGACACAGGCTGAAATGTGATCTGCGTTTCACCGTTGTCACTCGCTGTCGATGCGATGGGCAGAGGCGTTCCAAATTTCCAACCGCTAGGAAGCTTCAGAGTGGCGGCGTAGACGATATCGTCGGACTTCCAGCCCTTGGGGTAGAGCAGAACCTGATTCCAGCTGATCACCGCCATCTTGTCGGTCGCAGAAGAACCAGCAGAGAAGCCACCTTCAAAAGTTGCGGGAGAAAGAAAATCGAGTTCCGCGTTCACTTCAGTCACGCCGGCCGGAACCTCGACGTGGATGGTAAAGCCATCCAGCAGATCGCGCCGCCACTTCAAAGTTTTTCCGCCGGCGAAGAATTTAAGTCCAGCCAGGTCGATCACGGGGCCATCGGGAGCGTGCTCGCCGGGAATCCACTTCGGGTAGTAGAGCGTCAGGTCTCCGGCGCTGGCGGGGATTTTCAGCTTGGCATGGAAGATTTTTCGGGGAGCCGAGGTCGCGTCCACAAAAATGGTAACGGTGGGCGGTGTGGCCGACCAACTGGAAAGAGAGAAAAAGAGGGAAAGACAAACCACTCCCAGGATTTTTGAGAGTTTCATTTTTAGGGCCCCCATAAAATCGATGAACGTGTCAACCAATCGAATTCCAGTAGTGCTCGACGGAATTTTCGATTCTATCAGTCTTCTATCAGTCGGTGAGAGCAGCGGTACATAGATGCACCAGCGCTGCTATCATTCCACGATGTCGCGCCGCGGAAAATTCATCACCTTCGAAGGGCTGGATGGAACCGGCAAGAGCACGCAGATGCGCAAGTTGGCGGAGGCGCTACGCGCGGCCGGGCACAAAGTGGTGGAGACGCGAGAGCCGGGAGGAACGGCGACAGGGGAGAAAATTCGCCGCGTATTGCTCGACTCAAAAACCGAGGCCCTCTCGCCGCTGGCGGAAATGGCTTTGATGTTCGCCTCGCGGGCCCAGCACATTGCAGAGGTGATCCAGCCCGCGCTCGACCACGGACAGATTGTGCTTTGTGATCGCTTCACCGATTCCACGGAAGCCTACCAGGGCCACGGCCGCAAACTCGGCAGCGAGGACGTGCTGAAGTTGCACCATGTTCTCTGCGGAGATTTTAAGCCTGACTTGACGATCCTGCTCGACTCCGATCCAGCGATGAGCGTGAGGCGCGCGCGGCGGCGCAACCTGCGTTCTTCCCACAGTGCCAATAAGAATGTGAGCAAACATCACGGTGACGAAAATCGTTTCGAACAGCAGAACCGCGCTTTCTTCGCCCGCGTGCATGAGGGCTATCTGGCGATTGCCGCGAGAGAGTCGCAGCGCGTCGTGGTGGTAGATGCAAGCGGTGCGCCCGCGCAGACGCACCGGAGAATAATCGAGGTTGTTGGGCGCAAGCTGAAGCTCACGGCGAGAAGTGCATGATTTTCACCACGGAGGCACCGAGACACGAAGAAAATCATTCTC
>JBAPQU010000041.1:0-5352 GCA_049280795.1 Candidatus Sulfotelmatobacter sp. | reverse complement strand
GATGTGGCCCGTCTCTATGATTTTCTGGCTCCGAAAAGCAGCTCTGCCGCCAAGCGTGCTATCAAGACGATCCGCCATGGCATAAAAGCGCTCGGCAAGCACCCAGAGATTGGCCGCCCGATAGAAGACATGCCGCCCGAGTTCCGTGAGTGGGTAATCGAATTCGGACATGGCGCTTATATCGCTCTCTATCATTACGACGGAAAACAGATCGTCATATTGGCAATCCGCCATGGCCGCGAAGCCGGATACTGAGTGAATCGCGTCCGGATTTCCATCCCGGAGGGACGCCTGAACTCTCGTGCACACCTCTTTGCGCCCCATCAGATGAAGGCCCAAAATGAACCCATCCAACCCGCGCATTACGCTATTGAATTCAATAGGATGCAGTTGCGCCTAAAATCATTGCGCACCCACCAGCCCTCTGATACCATTTCTTACGGACTTCTTTTTGAATGATTGGCCGTTCCTTTGAGTAATCATTGCGATCGCCCGCATCACCCCCCAGCATCACCTGAAACAAAGTCCGAAGCAGTTTCCTAAGGAGAATAAATCTTGGCTTCAGCCGCATCAAAGAACCGCATTTTGTTTACCTCCGAGTCCGTAACCGAAGGCCATCCCGATAAAATCGCCGACCAGATTTCCGACGCCATTCTCGACGCTTGCCTGGCGGAAGATTCCACCAGCCGCGTGGCCTGCGAAACCCTCACCGCAACCGGCTTGGTCGTGATCGCCGGCGAAATCACCACCAAAGCCTACGTCGATTTTCAGAGCGTAGTCCGCGGCACCGTCGGCGCCATCGGTTACGATAACGCTGTCTACGGATTCGACTGCAACACCTGCGCCGTAATTTCCAGCATCAACAAACAATCCGGCGACATCGCCATGGGCGTAGACACCGGCGGCGCCGGCGACCAGGGCATGATGTTTGGGTATGCTTGCTCGGAGAATGAGGATTTGATGCCTACGCCGATTTCGTTGGCGCACAAGCTGACGATGCGGCTCTCGCAGATGCGCAAGAATGGAACTCTTCCTTTCCTCCGGCCGGATGGAAAATCTCAAGTTACAGTTGAATATGATTCGAAAGGCAATGTGCTGCGGGTGGATGCGGTTGTGATTTCCACGCAGCATGCGGAGACCGTAAGCAACGAAGAGTTGCGCGCGGGGATTTTGAAGCATGTGATTCAGGCGGTGCTGCCGGCGCATTTGCTCGATGAAGATACGAAGTATCACATCAATCCCACGGGACGGTTTGTGATCGGCGGGCCCATGGGAGATACGGGGCTGACCGGACGCAAGATTATCGTGGACACTTACGGTGGCATGGGTCGCCACGGCGGTGGAGCGTTCAGCGGCAAGGATCCGACGAAGGTGGATCGGTCGGCGGCTTACATGGCGCGGCACATTGCGAAAAATATTGTTGCTGCAAAGCTGGCGGACCGTTGCGAAGTGCAACTTGCATACGCGATTGGCGTGGCCGAGCCGGTAAGCGTGCGCGTGGATACGTTTGGCACGGAGAAAGTCGATCCGGCGATTATTCCGGATTTGATTCGCGCGCATTTCAAATTGACGCCGCGGGGGATTATTGAGTCGCTCGATTTGCGGCGTCCGATTTACAAGAAGACGGCGGCTTACGGGCACTTTGGACGTAACGATCCTGATTTCACATGGGAGATGACCGATAAGGCTGCGAAGCTGGCTAGCGATGCGGGTGTGCGGGAGCCGGCGGCTGCGCGGAAGTAAGTTGTGGCTTCGGTAAAGCCCCACTTCTCGCAAAAGAAGCGAGAAATGGGGCACCCCAGCTGTGGATGATGACGTCGTGCCCTTCCCGATCTTGAAGCGCTGACCAAAGTTCAATGTGGGAGGCAATCCGAAGGTGTTATTGCCTAAGGGTATTTCGGTATGCTGACCTTGGGCTCGATTCATGTATTCTGACCATGTGTTCTGAATAAGTACCGGATGATCTGACCAAGTCGTTCTATCAACCGAAAGTAACCAACACAATTTATAGTGGGTGAAAGCGCCACAGGAGGCGTATGTCAACAGCAACACAGATTAATCACGACGTCAAAAGTCTAGAACTGGCCGAACTGGGCAAGAAGCGCATCGAGTGGGCGAATCAGTCCATGAAGGTGCTGCAGATTATCCGCAAAGAATTTATTAAGAACCAGCCGCTGAAGGGCATTCGCATTTCGGCCTGCCTGCACGTGACGGCCGAAACCGCGAACCTGGCCATCTGCCTGCGCGATGGCGGAGCCGACGTGGTGCTGTGCGCCTCGAACCCGCTGTCAACTCAAGACGATGTGTCGGCCAGCCTGGTGCGCGACCAGGGCATTTCGGTTTTCGCCATCAAGGGCGAGGACAACGATACCTATTACAACCACATCCTGGCGGCGATCGACCATAAGCCGCATATCACGATGGATGACGGCGCCGACCTGGTGACCATTCTGCACACCAAGCGCACCGACGCGCTCGAAGGCGTGATTGGCGGAACGGAAGAGACGACGACCGGCGTGATCCGTCTGCGCGCCATGGCGAAGGAAGGCGTGCTGAAGTTTCCCATCGTCGCGGTGAACGACGCTGACACGAAACATCTTTTTGACAACCGCTACGGTACGGGTCAGTCGACGATCGATGGCATCATTCGCGCGACGAATTTCTTGCTGGCAGGATCGAAATTTGTGGTGGCTGGCTACGGCTGGTGCGGCCGCGGATTGGCAAGCCGCGCGCGGGGCAACGGCGCGGAAGTGATCATCACGGAAGTGGATCCGACGAAGGCGCTGGAAGCGGTGATGGATGGCTTCCGCGTGATGTCGATGAACGAAGCGGCCAAGCTCGGCGATGTGTTCTGCACCGTGACCGGCAACAAGAGCGTGCTCACCAAAGAACATTTTGACCTGATGAAAGATGGAGCCATCATTTCGAACTCCGGCCACTTCAACGTGGAGATCGATATTCCGGCGCTCGAAAAAATGGCATCCTCGAAGCGCACTACGCGCACGTTTGTCGACGAATACTCATTGAAAGACGGGCGCAAGATTAACCTGCTGGGGGAGGGACGGCTGATCAATCTGGCAGCGGCGGAAGGGCATCCCGCGTCGGTGATGGATATGAGCTTTGCCGACCAGGCGCTTTCGGTGGAATACATGGTGAAGAATTACAAAACGCTCGAGAAAAAGGTCTACAAAGTTCCTGATGATTTGGACAAGCGGGTCGCTAAGCTGAAGCTGGAGTCGATGGGGATTAAGATTGACCGGCTGACTCCGGAGCAGGAAGAATATTTGGCGGGGTGGTCGGAAGGAACGTAACAGGGCTTCGGGGTTCAGCTTTCGGGCTTCGGCAATTCGGAAATCGATAAACGGGGCGGCATTTGCCGCTCCGTTTTGTTTTCTGCTACGAGCGGTTCTGGGCAGGATGCCAGATGCGCAGCACTTCAACTGCATCTTCTCTTACTCGATAAGCCACAATATGAGGCAGCCGGCTGTGAAGCAATTCGCGAGTACCCGGTTCACGTCCCGGCCTTCCTCGATGCGGAAAATTCTTTAGAGAGCGAACTCCCTCCCGAATCTCAATGATTGTGGAACGCGCCAGACTGGGGTTGGTTTCTCTGAGGTAGTCGAAGATGTGTTGTAGATCGTCTGCTGCGGCGGGAGTCCAGCGGATGCGCATTAAGGTTCAAGCATGCGGTCGATTCGAGCTTCCATTTCCCGTTCCTCGACGAATTGGCCGCGGTTCGCCTGTTCCAGACCTTTTCGCACCGAGGCGCGAAAGTGCTCGTCCTCTTGCAGCAGGCGCAGGGCGGCCTCTTTTACCACCCGTTCGGCGTCGGTGCCTGCGTGGCGGGCGATTTCCGAAAGCTGCGCTTCCTGTTCCGGAGTGAAATGGACTTCCATGGGTGAAGTCTAGCAAAGTAGAGGGTGATGTCAAAATGGTCAACGGAACTTGAAGACCAGTTATCAGCGGCTAGTGCCGGTTTTGGCGAGGTGGCGCAAGGCGCTCCATTTTAGGGTGCCGGTCGTGTGGTTTTAAAGGGAAGTGTGAACTGCGACATCACTTGCACTGGCGTCCCGTCCACGGCGAACGGCTTGAACCGCAGCTCAGCGACGACTTCTTTCCCGGTTTTGTTCACTCCGGAGTTCTCTGAAACTACGCCTCTGATCTCGCGCACTTTGCCTTCGCGATCAATGACGATTATGGCCGTAACATTTCCTTCTAGCGGGCCATCCTTAAGCGGAGGCCAAGAGACGGGCTGCATGGGCAACAGATTCTTTCGCAGCGATGGTTCGTCAATAAGGAGCGTCCGCAATGGCTGCTCATTCCCGCCCTCGGCGACGACGTCGAACAGACCCGCGGGTGGGTCTGAGAGATCCTCGAGAACTGTTACTTTCGCCGTCACCTGAGGCGTTCCAACGTTCACGGTGTGAGCGACCATTCGCCCATGGAAATCTGCATAGTCCTTGAATTCTCCTCCCCATCCAAAGCCACCTGCATAAAGCAGCATTCCTGTGCTATCCCGCAAGGCTACGTATGATCTCAAGATGTTTTTCACTTCCGGGGTGCCCGTGTTCGTGACCCAGCCTATGTTGGTTTGCCCCATCAGGTGCCGTATTTCGGCTGTTTTCACCTTTTCGAGAACGTCATCGAGCGGCGGCACCGGGCTGATCAGTTCGACGGCCGTTTCTCGTAACCACTCTGGAAAATAGGCGCCCTCACTTTTCTGCCAGTCTTTGACACCGTCCACGATTTCGATCTCGTGGAACTCCGGCGATCGTAGCTCTCGCTTCCACTTCGTCGGCGAGGCCCACCAAATCTCCACCTCGCCGGTTAGGCCGGAGGCTTTGTCCCGATCGAAACTTGGCGTCAGACTTGCTTTCAGGTGAAAAGGCTTCGTTCCCGCTTGATTAAGTGTGCTGCGCTCGACAGCCTTCTTGACTTCTTTGACTAGGTTTTCGGCGTGACTTAGCGTTAGGCATACCAGGATTGTTGCGAAGACGGCAGCCGACGATTTGCTGGACATAGGCGACACTGTACACAAATTGAGAGCGAAAACCGAAGAAAAAAGACGCGTGCCCCAGCGGCTGAAGCCGCGTTTCCTACTGACGCTGATTGGCACGAGTGAAATCGTGTCCTTCCCGAGCCTGCCGACCACACGGGAGAACTCCCTGAGGCCGATGGGTGCGCGGATCAGAGGGTAGGGATCCTTCGACTACGCATGCGGATTCGTAAGGCGAATCCGCATGCTTCGCTCAGGATGACAGAGTTTAGAAATGCAGCGGAAAAGAAAGCTTGGGGCGCGGAAACAATCTGTGAAAACGCAGCCCGCATAAGGCGAGTTTTTTCCGAAATAGG
>JBAPQU010000040.1:0-6678 GCA_049280795.1 Candidatus Sulfotelmatobacter sp. | reverse complement strand
CCGATCACGCTATCGTATTGCACCGACGCAATCTGCAATTGTGACGGACGCAAAATGGGGTCGATGCCCGCGTCTACGAATGGAGCCAGCGCCACCGGTCCATAAATCGTGTAGCGATACTCGAAGTTGGTGACGATGCTCATGTCGCCGCCGGGGAATGTAATCTGGTCCACCGGAATTGGGATGGTCAACGGCCCCAGAGCCGGGTTCTGTGCGTTCTTTGGAACCGGCGTTCCGTCATTATTGGTGAGGACGATCGAGCCCACGCTGGGCAGGAACGCTACCGGGGACACCGAGCGGATATCGAACCCGCGCAGATCGTTCTCCCCACCCATATACGTGCGTTGGAATGGAGGCGCAACCAAGCCGCCCCAGCCGCTGATAAACGATCCCTGAACGTTGAAGCCGAATGCATTGCGCCGGTTCTGCACCGGAATGAACTTCTTGTACTGCACGATCGGCCGAATCGAGCGGATCGTCCCTCCCAGCCCGGCGAATTCCGCGCCCAGTGTGAACTGCTGCCCGTGATGCGGCGAGATCGGGCTATCGATGGTATTGAAGGAGAAGTTGGGGAAGATCTTACTGGTGATGATTCCTTCCAGCGCATTGGGGCCGGAAATGCCACGGAAGGCCAGGAACTCGAATAGATTCTTCGATGCCGAACTTACCGCCGCAAGTGACGAGCGGTCGAACGAATAAGTAATGCCCACACGCTTGAAAGAACGGCGTAACGGATAGCTCAGCGATGTGGTGAATCCGGCGCTCGACTGCGTATAATTTTGCAGGTTTTGCAGAATCGCATTCGGCAGGTCGAGGGTCTGCCCCCTGAAGATGGAGAGCTGCCTCGCCTGGTTGTAGCTGGTTCGATTGACGTACACGTTAAAGCCAAACTGTAAAGGCTTGTCGAACATGTACGGTTCCGTGAAGCCGAACCGGGCGCTTTTCGCCAGGTTGCCGACGCTGAGCTGTACCTGAAGTGTCTCACCCAGACCGAGGAAGTTGTTGGTTGCGTAGTTGATTCCTACGAAAGCGCCTTCCAGTCCGCTCACGCCGCCGTTCAGCCCGATGCTGTTCTTGCCCTTCTCATGGATCTTCAGAGTAAGGTCAACCAATCCATCTTTCTCGTCCAGTTTGCGGTCGGTAACGTTCGGATCGTCGGGCTTCAACTGATCGAAGTATCCCAACTGGTTCAGGCGCAGCAAGCTCAACTCCCAGAGACGCGAGTTGTAGATGTTACCCTCTTCGAGGGCGATCTCACGGCGGATCACGCGGTCACGAGTCGTAGTATTACCAGTAAATTCAATGCGGCGGACGTAGAACTGCTTGCCTTCGTCCACATCAACGTCCAGAAAGATCAGCTTCTTTTCGTCGTCAAATCTGGTTTCGGGCACTGAAGTGAAGTTGATGTAACCTTGCTCGCCATAGGCCTTGCGCAGGTTTTCCAGCCCCTTGGCCACTTTCTCTTTGCTGAAAACGTCTCCGTCCTTGATCGGAAAGAGATTGCGTAACGCCTTCACGTTTGAAACTGCCTTATTATTCTTGAACGTGATGGAACCCAGGGTGTAACGGTCACCTTCTTCGATCGGCATGGTAATGTCGACTGACTTGCCCGAGCCTCCCTGCAGCAATGGGATGTGTGGGCCCTTGTGACCCGTGTCGTGAATTTCGGTCTTGGGCTCGTTGACGATGACTTTGAAATAGCCGCGGTTCTGATATTCGTTCCGGACGCGTTCGGTATCTTCGTCCAGCTTGGTGGCGTCGTAGGTTCGGGAGAATATATTTTCCAGAAAGATCGAGTGTGGAATGCCGATGGGCCGCAGGTTCTTCATGGCATAACGCAAAATTCGCGCCTTCACGTTTTTGTTGCCTTCGAACTTGATCTTGCCCACCTTTACCTTCGGGCCTTCTTTGACGACAAAAGTGATCCCGATGGCTGCTGGAGGAATCTGGCGTATCTCAGTGCGAATGGTGGAGAACTGCCGGCCGTGCTCTGCCAGCAGGCCCTTGATCGCAACTTCCGCTTTCTTTACTTTCGTCGGGTCGTACTGGTTCTCTACCGTCAACCCGACCTTCGCTTCCTTGAAGCGGTCCAACACATCGCTGGTGGTCACGGAGCTCAATCCCACGTAATTGATCTCGCGGATGGTTGGCTTTTCCTTGACCTGAATAATCAGCCGCCAGCCTTTGGGAGTCTGCTCACGGCTAAAACGGATGTCTTCGAAGTAGCCCGTGTTCCACAGGGAGTTGAAATCGCGTTCCAGAGCGGCGGGATCGTAGATATCGCCGGCGTGGGTGAAAATGCGCGCCTTGACCGTCTCGGCTGGGATTCTACGGTTGCCCTGAACGTTGATCTCCGAAATCACGTCGGTCTGCGCCAGGCTTGCCGAGGCGAACAAAAGCGCCAACCCGATACCCAGGGAGAGCCATTTTATTCGACGGCAAAGCCGTGCAAATGAAGAAGATGGCACATAGGCGGCGCGGGTGCGGCCACAGCCGGTCTCGGGCACAACAATGTCCTGATGAATGCGAAGATGAATCGCTACTACCTCGGCCTCAAGGATGTGGGAAAACGATCATTATACGGTAGAAAAACAAAAAGCGTCCAAGTTGCCACTCTTGCCGGCGGCTTCATGGAAAGGACTTGGATGACTCTACCTCAACCAAGACGGAATAATACGTGGCCGAGTTGCCTAGATCGGAAAGTTTTTCTGAGGTAAGCACGTTGATGTTCTGGAATCCGGAACTTAACTTGGCCTGACTCAGGTTGGCTCCCCGGCCGTTGCATACCCTGACCGCTAGTTTTTCGGATTGGATGGCGAAGTTTCGCTCTACTTGATCTCCAGAACTTCTTTTTCCTTAGCCTTGCTCATCTCTTCCATCTTTTTGATTTCGTCGTCAGTGAGCTTCTGGATCTCTTCGAGCGAACGTTTCTCGTCGTCTTCGTTGATCTTTTTGTCCTTCATCGCTTTCTTAATGGCATCGTTGCCATCGCGGCGAATATTCCGCACGGCGGTGCGATGCTCTTCGAGCACCTTGTGCAGATGCTTCACCATATCCTGACGACGCTCTTGCGTAAGAGACGGGACCGGCACGCGGATCAGTTTGCCGTCATTCATCGGATTCAGACCGAGTTCAGCCGTGCGAATAGCTTTTTCGATCACCCCCACCTGCGAGGCATCGAAGGGCTGCACCGTAATCAGCTGCGGCTCCGGCGCGTGTACCTGCGCGATCTGATTCAGCGGCATCTGCGAGCCGTAATAATCCACGCTTACCCCGTCGAGCATGTGTACCGAGGCGCGGCCCGTGCGCGTCGCCGCCATCGCCTTGCGGAAATCTTCCACCGCTTTTTCCATCCGCGTCTTCAGTTGAACGTAAGTCTCTTTGAGGCCGGGAATCGCGGCCATTGTCGGTGGGGCCATATCAGTCAGCTCCGTAGGATGTTAGATATCAAAACGCTGCATTATAAACCCAACACCAGCCAGCCACGGATTTACCCGGATCGCCGGTGCTCCATGTAAACGGATCAGAATTCTAAAACTAAATCCGTGAGAATCCGCGTAAATCCGTGGTGAAGGCCTTACGCACTCACACGCGACCCGATCTTCTCTCCGCAGAGCACGCGACGGATATTGCCGTGCTGATTCAGGTCGAAGACGATGATGGGAAGGTTATTGTCTTTACACAAGCTGATGGCTGTAGAATCCATCACCTTCAATCCCAGCCTCAGAACATCCATGTATGTAATGTCGGTGAACTTTTTCGCGCCCTTCACCTTCATGGGATCGGCGTCGTAGATGCCATCCACTTTGGTGGCCTTGAGAATCGCGTCGGCCTTGATTTCCATGGCGCGCAAGGATGCCGCCGTGTCGGTTGAGAAGTAGGGATTGCCGGTTCCACCTGCAAAGATCACGACCCGGCCTTTTTCCAGGTGCCGGATGGCCCGCCGCCGGATGAACGGCTCCGCCACCTGTTTCATCTCAATTGCCGATTGCACGCGGGTGTACACATTCTGCTTCTCCAGCGCATCCTGCAGCGCCAGAGCGTTGATCACAGTGGCGAGCATTCCCATATGGTCGGCGGAAACCCGATCCATCTCTCTGGCCTGGTCGGCCACGCCACGAAAGAAATTGCCGCCGCCTACCACAATCGCGAGCTGTACGCCCAGCTTGTGCACGTCAGCTAATTCGGCTGCGACTTCGTGGATGCGTTTCGTGTCCACGCCAAAACCCTGATTAGCAGCCAGGGCTTCTCCGGAAATCTTGAGCAGAACGCGTTTGAAGGCAGGGGTCGTCATAGTAGCGAATGTTGTAGTAGCGCCGGCGTCCCGCCGGCTGTCGTGGGCGCGTCCCGCACCCGCATTCGTTTCTTAAATTAGCGCCGCGCTTACAACTTGCCGGCGAAACGCCGGCGCTACAAAAAAGGCGCCCCAACGGGCGCCTGAAATTACTCCGCTTTCTGTTCTGTAGGCTTGGTCACGGCGACGGTCTCACCCGCATCGCCCACCTTGAAGCGTGCAAAGCGGCGCACGCTGATGTTCTCACTCAGCTTGCCGATCTTCGCCGCGATGAGCTGCGCAATGGAAACGGTCTGATCTTTGATGAAAGGCTGCTCCAGCAAACAGACTTCTTCGTAGAACTTTTCCATCTTGCCCGCGACCATCTTCTCCGCGATATTCGCCGGCTTGCCGCTGGCAATCGCCTGAGCGAGAAAGATATCTTTCTCGCGCGCGAAGTCGGCGGCGGTAACGTCTTCTTTACGGACATATTTCGGGTCGCTGGCCGCGATGTGCATGGCGATATCGTGCGTCAGCTCTTTGAAGTCGTCGGTGCGGGCGACGAAATCGCTCTCGCAGTTCACCTCAACCAGCACGCCAATCTTGCCGCCCGCGTGAATGTAGCTGGTGACCGCGCCTTCGCTGGTCACGCGCGTCGCTTTCTTGGCCGCAACCGAAACACCCTTCTTGCGCAGGATCACGACCGCCTGCTCCATGTCGCCCTTGGCTTCGGTCAGAGCCTGTTTGCAATCCATCATCGGTGCCCCGGTTTTTTCCCGGAGGTCTTTCACTTGCTGCGCAGAAATGTTTGCCATAGTAGTACTCATTATTACAGTCCTTGGTCTTTCGTCGTTGGTCGTTGGCCAGAAAGTTAAGGCCCAATGGCGAACGACCAAGGACCAACGACTGCTCCTTACAAACTTTGACCCGCGCCGGGAATTTCTAAGCATGACCCGCGCGGGTCTGAAATTGAATGCCCGGGTTTTACTGGCAACTGGCCGCTGATAACTGGCAACTGCTTCTAAACCGTCTGGCTCTCCACCTTCGGAATCTCAACCGCATCTTCGTTCGCGACTGGCTTCTTATGCGTTCCCGGACCCAGCACTTCTTCCATGCTGATGTCTTCGCCGATATCCGCCAGATCAGATGCGGCTGCGGCTTCCTGGGCTCGAACTTCGAGCGCGGCCGCAGCGTCTTCCGCCTGCTGCAATTCTCGAGCCTGCGCCTGTTCGGTAGCTGCGGTCATGTCGGCAACCTGCTTATCGGTCATCAACTGCGCGCCTTCGGCAATCGATTCCGAAATCTTCGAGGTAAACAGCCGGATTGCCCGCAACGCATCGTCGTTGCCTGGAATCACGTAATCCACTTCGCTGGGGTCGCAATTGGTATCGACCACCGCGACCACCGGAATGCCCAGCTTGCGAGCCTCGCGCACCGCGATCTGCTCTTTGTTCGAATCGATCACGAACACCGCATCCGGCAACCGGCTCATATTTTTGATACCAGCCAGGTTCGCCTGCAGGTGCTTGCGCTCGCGTTCGAGCTTGATGACTTCTTTTTTCGGCAGCAGCTCGTAGCGGCCATCCGTGGCCATCTCATCGAGCTCCTTCAGCCGCTTTACCGACTTCTGCACCGTGACCCAGTTGGTGAGCAGTCCGCCCAGCCAGCGCTGGTTGATGTAGAACGCGCCGCACTTGGTGGCCTCTTCGGCAATGGCGTCCTGCGCCTGGCGCTTGGTTCCCACGAACAACACAATTTTGCCATCGGTCGCCAGTTCCTGTACGAATCGCGACGCTTCCTTAAACATCTTCAGCGTCTTCTGCAAGTCAATGATGTAAATCCCGTTGCGCTCTCCGAAGATGTATTCCTTCATCTTGGGATTCCAGCGCTTCGTCTGATGCCCGAAGTGAACACCCGCTTCGAGCAACTCCTTCATGGTGATAGTAGCCAATGAACCTCCTTATTTAGTCTGCATCGGAAATCAGTTGCCAGTTCCCAGTTGCCAGTTCCCAGTAAAAAAACCCCAGGATCCCACAGCTGGTAATCGGCAAGCATTTTCCGATTGCCATTCCCGTCCCCGCGCCGCGAGGCTCGGGAAGAATTGAACACCTAAAAATCAATGTTTCAAAGTTGCATAGGTTCAACGTTTCAAGGTCGTTGAGACCTTGAAACATCCGGAACCTTGAAACCTATCTCTTGCTGAACTGGAAGCGCTTGCGCGCGCCCTTCTGGCCGTACTTCTTCCGTTCCTTGCCGCGAGAGTCACGCGAAACCATGCCTTCGGACTTCAGCTTGCCGCGCAGTTCTGCGTTGAACTGCATGAGAGCGCGCGCCACGCCGAGCTTTACCGCGTCGGCCGGCCCGCGCACGCCGCCGCCCAGCACGCTGGCGATAATGTTGCACGA
>JBAPQU010000039.1:0-22159 GCA_049280795.1 Candidatus Sulfotelmatobacter sp. | reverse complement strand
CATCATCTGGAATCCGGCCGCGGCGAAGATGCTTGGCTTGGGCGCGGCGAATCTGCCCAGCGCGGAATGGAGCGCACACTATGGCCTGTTTCTGGAAGATACGGTCACACCTTTTCCACCCGATCAGCTTCCCCTGGTCCGTGCCATCCGTGGCGAGTCGAGCACCGCGCAGATGTTTGTGCGCAATTCCGAACTCGACCAGGGGACATGGATTGAGGTTGGCGGCGGTCCCTTGAAAGACAGCGATGGCGCAATACGGGGCGGCGTGGTGGCCTTCCGCGACATTACGCAGAGAAGAGCTGATGAGCGGGAAATCCTCAAGCTCAATGAAGAACTCGAAGTACGGGTGGCACAGCGTACCTCGCAACTGGAAGCGGCTAACCATGAGCTGGAAGCTTTTACTTATTCGGTGTCGCATGATTTACGCGCGCCACTGCGGCACATCGGCGGCTTCTCGCGAATCCTGATCGAGGATTTTGGCCCGGCCATGGCGCCGGAAGCGCGCCAGCATCTGAAGCGCATTGAAGAAGGCACACACCGCATGGGATTGCTGGTGGACGGGCTGCTGAATCTGGCGCGAATTGGGCGGCACGCGCTCAAACTCCAATCCGCCAGTCTGAATGTGGTGGTTGAAGAGGTGGTTTCCCTGCTGCAGCCGGAAACCGAAGGCCGGGCGGTTTGCTGGAAGATTGCGGAATTCCCAGCCTTGGAGTGCGACCCGGTTCTGCTCAAGCAAGTTTTTCAGAACCTGATCGCCAATGCCCTCAAATTCACCCGCACCCGCGAGCGGGCCACCATCGAAATCAATCACCGGCGGGAAAACGGGGAGAGCGTCATCGCCATCCGCGATAACGGCGTGGGCTTCAACATGAAATATCAGGACAAGCTCTTCGGTGTTTTTCAGCGGCTGCACCGGGCTGAGGATTTTGAAGGCACGGGTATTGGCCTGGCCACGGTGCAACGCATCATTCGCAAACATGGCGGCCGGGTGTGGGCGGAGGCGGAGCCGGATAAAGGCGCGTCCTTTTACTTCACTCTGGGAGCCGTCAAGACGGCCGAAGACCGCCTCACGAAACTTACCAACAAAACCCTTGCAGCAGGAGTTCAACTATGAACCCAATTCAAGTCGACATTCTTTTGGTCGATGACAGTCAAGAAGACGTGGATCTCGCCCTGCACGCTCTGCGCGGCGAGAACCTGGCCAACCGCATCTTCATTGCGCATGACGGAGAAGAGGCATTGGATTTTTTATTCTGCTCCGGGCCCCATGCCGAGCGGTCTTTTGAGGATCCTCCAAAGCTGGTCCTGCTGGATCTGAAGCTGCCCAAAGTGGATGGAATGCAGATTCTCAAGAAGATGAAAGGCGACGCGCGGACCCGGACAATCCCGGTGGTGCTGCTCACCTCTTCGCGGGAGGAGCAGGATCTGGTTCGAGGCTATGAACTGGGTGTTAACAGCTACATCCAGAAGCCAGTTGACTTCGGCGACTTCCGGAAGGTGGTGAAGCTCCTGGGGCTGTATTGGATGCTCACCAATCGGGCTCCGGTAAGCAACGGCGAGGCGAAGGGGGCGAGGCAGACGCAATGAGCAGCGCCGGGACCAAGTTCGAAGCGGTCAGTTCCGCGCAGCCCCAACTCAAGCTGCGCGCTTTGCTGGTAGAAGACAATGCCCTCGACGCCGCGCTGGTGGTGCGGGCGCTCTTCAAGGACGGTTTCGACGTGAGCGCCGACGTGGTGCAGGATGAAGCCGGGTTCACCAAGGCGATTCACGAGAAGTGTCCGGAGATTGTGCTGGCCGATTACAACCTGCCGACCTGGAAAGGCATGGAGGTGCTGAAGGCGCTGCGCCGCGAAGGGCTCGATATTCCGATGATTCTGGTCTCGGGTGCGCTCGGCGACGTGACGGCGGTCGAGTGCATTAAGCAGGGAGCCACGGATTACGTCCTGAAAGATGGGCTGGCGCGGTTGCCGGAGGTTGTCCGCCGCGCACTACGGGAGAAAAACGAGCGCAGCTTGCGGCGTCAGGTGGAAGAGAACCTGGCCACGAAAGCGGATGAACTGGCGCGCTCCAACGCGGATCTGGAGCAGTTCGCCTATGTGGCATCCCACGATTTACAGGAGCCACTGCGCATGGTGGCGGCCTATACCCAACTACTCTCCGAACGCTACAAGGGCAAGCTCGACGAACAGGCCGATAAATTCATAGGCTACGCCACCGAAGGCGCTGTGCGCATGCAGGTCCTCATTCAAGATCTGCTGGCATTTTCCCGCGTGGGCCGGAATGGCGGAGCGGGCGAACGCATCGAGTGCAGTGCGGTGATGAAAGATGTTCTGCAAACCCTGGCCACCAACATTCAGGAGAATGGCGCGGCCGTCACTTATGGAGAGCTTCCGGCCGTGTGGGCGGATCGAACCCAGATGTCACAAGTTTTTCAGAATCTGATCGGGAACGCTCTCAAGTTCCGGGGGAGCGACCCTCCGGTGATTTCGATCCAGGCTGAGAAAGCCGACGAGCACTGGCTGTTCAGCGTGAGCGATAACGGAATCGGAATCGCACCCGAGCACGCGGACAATATTTTCGTGGTTTTTCAGCGGCTGCACGCGCGCACCGAATACCCCGGCAACGGCATCGGCCTCGCCATCTGCAAGAAGATTGTCGAGCACTCAGGCGGCAGAATCTGGGTAGAGTCGCAAGCCGGTTCCGGTTCCACCTTCAAATTCACCATGCCTATTCCAGATTCCAAAGAAGATGATTCCGATCATGTTCCCGCTGAAATGGGAAGACAGGAGGCGAAAGCGTGAAAACCGTGCCCGCGCTTCTCATCGTGGATGACAACCCGGCCGACGTGGGTCTGGCCCGCGAAGCTTTGGCGAGGTGCGCGTATCGCGGCCAGATCGACAGCGCGGGAGACGGCATAGAAGCCATGGCTTTTCTGAACCGCCGCGAAAAATATGCCAGCGCGGCGCGCCCCGACCTGGTGCTGCTGGACCTGAATCTGCCCAAAAAAGACGGCCTGGCAGTATTGGCCGGGATGAAGGCAAACCCGGATCTGCGCCGGATTCCGGTCGTGATTTTCAGCACCTCGCAGTTGAGCAAGGATATTACGCGCAGTTATGAACTGGGTGCGAACTGCTACGTCAGCAAGCCGGGAAACCTGAACGATTTTTTCTCGGCGGTCAAATTGATTGAAGAATTCTGGTTCGGCCCAGTGAACCTGCCGCCACGAGGAGAACAAAAATAATGATCGATCAACAAACCACGCAAGTTTTGCTCATTGAAGACAATCCGGGAGATGCGGATCTGGTACGCCTGCGACTGGTCGAAGGAAAATCTCCGGTGGATGTGAATTGCGTTAACCGGCTCTCGGAAGGCCTCGCGTGCCTGACCCGGGAAACACCTTCAGTGGTGCTGTTGGACCTGAATCTGCCCGACAGCCACGGCGCGGAGACTTTTCGCCGCGTCATGGAGCATTCTCCTAACGTTCCGGTGGTCGTGCTTTCCGGCCAGGATGATGAAGCGTTAGCTATGAAGGCGGTCCACCACGGGGTACAGGACTATCTGGTCAAGGGCAACATCTCCAGCAAACAACTGGAACGCGCGATCCGATATGCAGTGGAGCGGCAGGCACTGCTGCGAGCTCTGGAAATCACGCAAAAGCAACAACTCGAGTTCAAGAATCGTTTCCTATCGCACGTCTCGCACGAGTTGCGCACGCCGCTGACCTGCATTCACCAATATGTGTCCCTGCTGGTAGATGGCTTGGCCGGCCCCATGGCGCCCGACCAATCCGACCATCTGAAAACGGTTCTGAAAAGCGTGAATCAGTTGCACGCCATGATTCGCGATCTGCTCGAGGCTACGCGTGCCGAGAGCGGCAAGATGCAGATCGAGCCCCGCTGCATTGCGCTTGGCGAACTGGTGCAGCAGGCTGTCGCCATGTTGCGGCCCACGGCGGAAGAAAAACAGATCGGACTGGAAATCGGGCTCGACCAAAGGCTGCCATTGGTGTACGCCGATCCCGATCGCGTGCTCGAAGTATTGATCAATCTGCTGGACAACGCCATCAAGTTTACTCCGCCGGATGGCTCGGTTATGGCTCAAGCCAGCGTGGTGGATGCTGACCCCGGCTTTATTTACATTTCGGTCAGCGATACCGGCCGGGGCATTAATCCTGAAACCAAGACGCTGATCTTTGACCGCCTTTATCAGGACGCGGATGCAATCGACAACAATCGCTCGGGATTGGGACTGGGACTGTTCATCTGCCGGGAAATCGTCCGGCTGCATGAGGGCCGCATCTGGGTTTCCAGCGAGCCGGGGCAGGGCAGCACCTTCACCTTCACGCTGCCGGTTTACTCTCTGGCCAAGCTGCTGGCCCCGATTATTACGCACAAGGAGCACCTGCGCTCATCTTTCGTGCTGGTGCGGGTCGAACTCACGCCACTCTCGAATCCTCCCCGCGGCAACTGGAAAGACAGCTGCCGTCAGTGCCTGGAAACCGTTCGCCGCTGCGTTTATCTCGATAAGGATCTGGTCCTTCCGCCGATGGGGACCTCGGGAGCCGCGGAAACTATTTTTGTCGTGGCATCGACCGATTTACAGCAATCCGGAGTAATGACTGCGCGCATTCGTGAGCAACTGGAGCGCGTAGCCGATCTCAAAGCCAAATGCACCGTCACCATTACCACGGTTCCGGTTGAGCTTTCGCCCGATAGCCGGAGCGGAACGCTGGAGCAGCAGGTTCAGGCCGTGGCTGGCAGCGTAGCCCAAATGATTTTAACGAGTATGGACCGGAAACAGTTACTCACCGGAAAGAGCAAAGATATCAATTAATCAACTCACAAAAGCACCCACCAACCATTACAGGAGGATTCAATGCCGAGACCGAAAATTCTAGTAGTCGACGACGATCCCGACCTGGTGCGAGCCTTGCGGCTGCGCCTGAAGGCCAACAACTATGAAGTCTCCACTGCCACGGACGGATATACCGCGATCGCCGCAGCCCAAAAAGACCGTCCGGCGCTGATTATTCTGGATCTGGGCCTGCCGGTGGGGGATGGATTTGTCGTCCTGGAACGCCTGCAGAATAGCGATACTCTGTCGGGTGTCCCGGTCATCGTGCTCAGCGCACGCGATCCTCACAGCAATGAGGAACGCGCCCTTAAAGCCGGCGCAGCCGCTTTTTTCCAGAAGCCGGCGGACAATGACGAGCTGATGAATGTGATTCGGGTCAGCCTGTCGCCGGGTCATTCGCAGGCGGCTCCCTGGCCCTCTTAAGCGTGTCGGGCTGACATTATTGATCTGGGTTTTGTAGAGGGTGCACGAATAGGGCGCGTCCCCGCGTCTGATGCAAATCAGCGCGGGGATACTTGCGCCTGTGCACCTGTTTCACCGGTTTTCTCCCACCACGCGCCGCCTCCTTAAAGCCATAGCTTCCAAAGTCCCGTAACGCATTGCTCTACGGCCAGATACAGAATTCCACAGAAACCTTCCACAATCCGTAATCGGTGTTCGAAAATCCATCTATAATCTTCGAAGTGGCCTGAGATGTGTCACTTAGCATTACGAAAACGATTAACGACATGGCAGCGAAGTTGCTCATCGAAGATCGGCAGGGTCTGATTCCCACGCCTGTCGCCGCAGGTTCGGGATCAGCGTTGAAACCCATGAACCGGGAAAGCCAAGTCCGATTTGTAGCCGTTCTTCTGTTCCTGTTGACGGTGGCTGCCGTTGTCTTCGCGGGGTTCAATTTTGACTCGGAATGGCGGGTCGCGGTTCCCGACGATGGCGTCTGGTGGGTCGAGCAGGGTGGGCATCTCACAGCCAACCGGGTCGATCCCAACGGATCGGGCGCCAAGAGCGGCATTAAGGCTGGCGATCAACTGGTTGCCGTCAATGGGCAAGAAGTCCAGAGCATGTCCGGACTGGAGCGCCAGCTTTATCGCACCGGAGTCTGGTCAAAGGCTACTTACTCCCTCGTCCGGCAGTCAGTTCCTCTGGATTCCAGCGTCATTCTGGTTCCGGCGGATCATTCCCTCAACGACTGGCTGCGGCTGATTGCGCTCATCTATCTGGGCATCGGCCTTTACGTGCTGCTGCGCCGCTGGACCGCGCCCGGATCCACGCACTTTTATATTTTCTGCCTGGTCTCGTTCGTCGCATATTCGTTTAAATACACCGGCAAACTGAACGACTTCGACTGGATCATTTATTGGGGCAACATCGCCGCAGGAATCCTGCAGCCGGCCTTATTTTTGCACTTCGTTCTCACCTTCCCCGAGAAGCGTGAATTTGTACGCCGGCACCCCTGGCTGCTGACTCTGGTTTACCTTCCGGGAGCGATCCTGCTGGCCACCCACGTTGGGGCCATGCAGTGGCTGCAGGCCAGCGAGCGGCTGCGCTGGAACCTCGATCGCATGGAAATGTCTTACGGGTCGCTGTTCTTTCTGGCCGCCGCCGGTGTCCTGTGGTACAGCTACCGGCGCGCCAGCACCACGATCCTGCGCCAGCAGTTGAAGTGGGTCACGCGCGGCACGATTCTTGCGATCGTTCCCTACACGCTGTTCTACGTCGTTCCGTACCTCGTGGGCACGCTGCCGGGAGCGACCATGAAGGTTTCGGCGCTGTCGCTGGCGCTGCTTCCGCTCACCTTCGGTTACGCCATCTTCCGTTACCGCCTGATGGATGTAGACCTCATCTTCAAGCGCGGCGTGGTCTACACGCTCGCGGCGGCGATTGTTGTGGGGTTGTATTTCGGCCTGGTGGCGGGCGTGGCCGAGCTGGTACAGATGCGGAAGCCCAACGGCGGCCCGGTGGGCTTGATTCTTGCCGTCATCGTCACCGCATTGCTGTTCGATCCCGTACGCAAGTGGATTCAAGATCGCATCGACCAATTCTTCTATCGCACTCGTTATGACTATCGGCGCACGCTGCTTGAGTTCGGCCGCGAACTGAGTTCGGAGACCGATCTCAATGCCCTGCTCTCGTCGCTGATTGACCGGCTCTCACACACGCTCGCCGTCGATCGCATGGCAATCTTTCTGGCTGGCGAAAAGGCGGAGCAATTTACTTTGGCCAAATCGGCAGGCATGCTCGCGAGCGGCAACCTTGATCTCTCTTTCCTAAGCGCATCGCGGCCGGAGCCGGCCGGGCACCTCTTCTTCGAAAACACGCATCTGGTGCCCCGCGAAACGCCGGGGGCGCAGCAAACGATTGCGCGCCTGGATTTGAATTACTACATTCCCTGCCACGCGCAACAGAAGACAGTTGCCGTACTCGGCTTGGGAAAGACTACTCAAGGCGACTTCCTCTCCAGCGAAGATATGGAGTTGCTGGAAACTCTGGGCGGCTATCTCGGCGTGGCAATTCAGAACGGGCAACTCTACGCCTCATTGCAGCAGAAGGCTGCTGAGTACGAGCGGTTGAAAGATTTCAACGAGAACATCGTCGAATCCATCAATGTGGGAGTAATGGCACTCGACATGGAAGACCGCATCGAGAGCTGGAACGCGCAGATGGAAGTGATGTACGCGGTGCCGCGCTGGCAGACTCTCACGCAACCTCTGAAAGCCATTTTCCCAGCGGAGTTCGTCGAAGAATTCGCGCGCCTGAGCCAGGAGCCTGGCATCCGCAACCTGTACAAATTCCGTCTTAAGACTCCGGCGGGCGAGGTTCGTACTGTGAATGTGGCCATCGCGCCGCTGGTCACGCGCAAATTCCAGGTGATCGGGCGGCTCATCATCATGGACGATATTACCGAGCGCGTCGATCTCGAGGCTCAGCTTTCTCAAGCCGACAAACTTTCGTCCATCGGATTGCTGGCAGCCGGCGTGGCCCACGAAGTGAACACTCCTTTGGCTGTGATCTCCTCCTATACGCAGATGCTCGGCAAACAATTGCAGGGCGATCCGCAGAAGTCGGGCCTGCTGGAAAAAATCACGCGGCAAACTTTCCGTGCCTCGGAGATCGTGAACAATCTGCTGAATTTCTCCCGCACCAGCGGAAGCGAGATCAGCGACGTGGATGTGAACAAAGTGATTGCCGACACGCTGGCGCTGTTGGAACATCAGTTCAAGATCGCAAAGGTGGAAGTGCAGAACGCGCTCGCACCTAAGTTACCTGCCATTCAGGGAAATCCAGGCAGGCTGCAGCAGGTGTTCCTGAATCTGTTTCTCAACGCGAAGGACGCCATGCCTGGCGGCGGCACGTTGCGCGTGGCTACGCTCAACGGCGAGAGCGTCAGTGTGTCTGTCTCCGATACCGGGACTGGTATTGCGCCCGAGCACATCCAGCGCATTTACGATCCGTTCTTTACCACCAAGACTGCGCCTCGGGAAGGGCAGGCCCGTGGCACCGGCCTTGGCTTATCCGTCACCTACGGCATCATCCAGGAACATGCGGGCAAGATTCGTGTGGAAAGCCGTCCCGGCTCAGGGACGACGTTCACGTTGGATTTCCCACTGAGCAGGAAGCCTGTCCATGCTTAAACCGAGCATGTTTAAACAAAATGCATCTAAGCGACGCGTGGCTACGGAGTGCGAATCTGAGGCAGGATATGTCTGAAGGTGCCGTTATTTCGCGTACGGCGTTGAATGGAACACCGGGCCTGGCGGGCGCGGTGCTCATCATTGACGATGAAGCCGAAATTCGCGAATCTCTTCAGACCTTGCTGGAGATGGAAGGCTTCGCTGTGGAAACCGCAGTCAGCGGAGAAGCCGGCTTACAGCGCATCGGCGAACATCCCTTCGACCTGATCCTGCTCGACCTTACCCTGCCCGGGCGCAATGGGATGGAAATCCTGGCCGAGATTCGTGCCCACGAAACTGGGCTGCCCGTAATCATGATCACCGCCTACGGCACGGTCGAAAACGCGGTGCGCGCCATGCAGTCCGGCGCGGCCAACTTTGTTCAGAAACCATGGGACAACGAAAAACTTCTGGCTGACGTGCGCGCGGCCGTGGGCTGGCGCCGCGCCGAAGAAGAAAACGTCCAACTGAAGCGAGCTCTCAAGCAGCGCTATAACTTCGAGAACATAGTCGGCAAAAGTGAGCCGATGCTGAAGATATTCGATCTCGTGGCGCAGGTCGCCAACAGCCGCTCGACGGTCCTATTGCAGGGCGAGAGCGGGACGGGCAAAGAGATCATCGCCAAGGCGCTGCATCTGAATTCTCCACGCCACGACCGGCCTTTCGTCCCAGTGAACACCGGCTCCTTGCCGACTGACTTGCTGGAGTCCACGCTCTTCGGACACGTGAAAGGCGCGTTCACCAGCGCTATCGCCTCGAAGAAGGGTTTGTTTGAGATTGCGGATCGGGGCACGCTGTTTCTTGACGAAATTGCCACCATGAGCCTGGAGACGCAGGCGAAGATTCTGCGCGTGCTGCAAGACCGCAGGTTCATGCATTTGGGCGGAGTGCAGGAAGTTCAAGTGGATGTTCGCATCATTGCCGCCACCAACGTTGATCTGCGAACACTGGTGCGCGAAGGCCGCTTCCGCGAGGATTTGTTTTACCGGCTGAACGTAATCACCATTGAGCTGCCGCCTCTGCGCCAGCGCCGGGAAGACATTCCTCTGCTGGTGCAATTCTTCCTGAAGAAGTATGCCGAAGAAAACGACCGTCCAGCGCGGCGCGTCACTCCGGAAGCGCTGCGGCCGTTGATGTCATATTCATGGCCGGGCAACGTTCGCGAGCTGGAAAATGTAATCGAGCGCGCGGTTGTGCTGTCTTCCGGAATGGATATCACCATCGATCTGCTTCCTGACAATCTGCTGGGCCGCGGCTCGTCGTTCACTCTGCATGATCCTCCCGCCGATGCGTCGCTGTTTGAAATTGTGGAAGACGTGGAGCGGCGCATCATCACCGACATGCTGGAGAAATGCAACTGGAACCAGACCGAAGCCGCTGAGCATTTCAAGGTGCCACTCTCGACGTTGAATCAGAAAATCCGCCGGCTGAACATCGAAATCAAGAAGAAAACGCGCGGCTAAAGAGCTTGGCACTTAGGGCTCCCTGGGTATCTTAAGCATGCTCGCCCTAATTTTCACCTGCACGAGCCGCCGACTCTAATTACAGAGTTCACTGCATCCTGTTGCACAGCGTGTTCCGCATCGTAAACTGCATGACAAATCCTGGAGATCCCAACAAGGAGGTATATTCCAAAGTTTCATCGGAGACCGATCCCACGCAGGTAGATCCAACGATATCCGAGCTCAGGACGGCGTTGCAGGAGAAGATTCAGCATGAGCAGCAATGGATGGCGCTCTGCGAACGGGCAGCGGCTGAGAAGGATCCGAAAAAGCTGCTGGAGCTGGTAAGCGAAATCAATCGCCTATTCCAATTCAGAAAAGAGCATTTGGCAAAAGCTCCTGCCGGAGATCCATCGGGGAAATTGCTTAGATAATATTGAAGGCAAGTCCCGTGAATGCCGGCCTACGTGAAACGCTGTATGGATTTTCCGGAGGGGATTCCACCATCCTCAAAGGATGCCATCGCGTCGGCTGGAGGATCGTATACGTGAATTGTGTGCCAAGGTGATTGGTGCACCTGAAGAGGATGTCGGTCCGGCGATCGCAGAGCTCAAGTCCGCGCTTCACGAGCATAACGATCGTCTCAGGAAATTGGCGGCCACCAAACTAACTCGTCTGGAAACTTCCCATACCAGGTCTCTGCATTAGGGCTCCGGCGGAGTTACTCCGTCTCCCTGAAGGCTGGTGGTGTTCTCTGCTATAGTTCGGAAAAGCGTGGCAGCACATCGCTACGCTAATCCGAACCGCATGGAATTCATTTTGCCCACCGATCTCGCCAAGGAAAAAGTCCAGACGGTTCAGGATTACCTCCTGTTCTCAACGCAGGCGGTCGCCAATCTTTTCCGGCGGCCCGTCTATTTCGCCGACATGGTGCGGCAGGCGGACGCGATCGGCGTAGGATCTCTGCCCATCGTGGTGCTCACCGGCTTTTTCACCGGAGCCGTGCTAGCGCTGCAGGCTTCCAATACTCTGGAGCGTTTCGGTTCCATAACTCTGGTGGGAACGCTGGTCTCGACCTCCATGGTGCGCGAGCTGGGGCCTGTGTTAACCAGCCTGATGGTTGCGGGGCGGAATTCCTCCGGCATGGCCAGCGAGTTGGGGTCGATGATGGTGACCGAGCAGATCGATGCGATGCGCGCTCTTGGCACCGATCCGATGAAGAAGCTGGTCACTCCGCGAGTGGTAGCGTCGGTATTCATGCTGTTCTTTCTCGCCATAATTTCTGACGTAGTGGGTTTGACCGGCGGACTCATGGTCGCCAAGGTACTGCTCCGCCTGGATGCCCGGCAATACTGGGCCAATGCCTGGCAAGCGCTGGTGTTTCAGGATGTCTTCATGGGACTGATCAAGCCGGTACTGTTCGGCTTCGTCATTGCGACCATCGGCTGCTTCTATGGAATGAATGCCCGCGGCGGAACCCAGGGCGTGGGCCGCGCCACCACACAGGCCATGGTGGCTTCTTCTGTGTTGATTCTTGTGCTCGATTTTTTCGTGACTCGATTCCTGATGGCTGTGTTCTCGTTCCATTAATCGCATGCCGGCGCCGACCTTGCCTCTCGATTCCGCCGTTGTTACAACGACCGAACCTCCCGCGCCGGCCATTGTGTTTGAAGATGTTGCGCTCTCGTTTGGGGACAATAACGTTCTGCGTGGCGTTTCCTTTCATCTGAACCGTGGCGAGACTAAGGCGATATTCGGCGTGGCTGGTTCCGGCAAAAGCCTGCTTCTGAAGCTGGCTCTGGGACTGATCCGTCCGGACTCGGGACGCATTGTGGTGCTCGGGCAAGACATCACGCAGATGCGGGAGCAGGATCTGTTCGCGCTGCGCGGCAAGATTGGAATGGTATTCCAGGAGAGCGCCCTGTTCGATTCCATGACCGTGCGTGAAAACGTCGCGTACCGGCTCACGGAGGAGCATGGGATCTATGACGAAGATATCGACCGCAGGGTGCGCGAGGCCTTGCGCTTCGTCGAACTGGAACACACGCTCGATCTCGACCCAGCGGAGCTTTCCGGAGGTATGCGGCGGCGCGTAGCCATCGCGCGCGCGATTATCACTCAACCGGAACTGCTGCTTTATGACTCGCCCACCGGAGGCCTCGATCCAGTAACCTCGAACACCATCATCGAATTAATCATGAAGCAGCGCGACGTATATAAGACGAGCGCTCTGCTGGTGACGCACCGCCTGCAGGATGCCTTCACCATGGCTACTCATCAGTTCGACCAGAAAACCAATGGCATGGTTGCGCTACCGCCTGGCCAGCATTGCGATGTGCCCATGAGCTTTCTGATCCTACGCGACGGCAAGATAATTTTCGATGGCGACCTGTTTCAAATAGCACACACGCAGGATGAATACATCCGGGAATATATTTCGTAGGCAGGTTATGCCATTTCCAAGATTGTCCGAAGCACAGATCCTGGAACTCACAAGTTTGGTCGCAACCTACATCTCGGAACAGTGAGCATCGTTCGCTGCTAAGGCTGTGCCGCTTGCGGCCAGCGACCAAGCCGCGTTACAACAATTTTTCCCCAAAGAGTTGCTGGACAACGTAAGAGTCGCACAAGGAAGAGCCAGCGAACCCTCTTTCTATCGCGGGCTGCGTGGTTTGGGCATCACGAATGCGCCGCCCTTTTCAAACATGGCAGGCGTTACGTTCCAGGACGTGATCGTACACGCCGAACCGCTCACCCGCGCTCTCCTTTTTCATGAGCTAGTTCACTCCGTTCAGTACACTCATCTCGGACTTCACGGATTCGCGGAGCATTATGTGCGAGGGCTCTTAAGCGGCGGCTCGTATCAGGAAATACCACTGGAGAAGCAGGCCTACGAACTTGAAGCGCGGTTCGACGCAGATCCAGATGAGCGATTCTCCGTCGAAGCAGACGTGCTAGGTCGACTGAAACTGAAACAACTTTAGCGGAGGAAAGGGAAGGTCCTATTTCCCTGCCATCAGCTTCTCCACATCCTCCGCTTTCGACGGCAGCGCCGCACTCAGCTTAATCAGCTTGCCGTCCTGGTCCACGTAGTAATCATCCTCTATGCGTACCCCAAGGTCCTCCTCGGGGATATAAATTCCTGGCTCGATCGTGAAAACTTGTCCCGGTCCCAGCGGAGCATCACGATCAGTGGAGTCGTGCACGTTGAGCCCAACCGGATGGCCCAGGCCGTGAATGAAATATTTTCCCAGTGAATCGCCGTGTAGGTCCTTGCCGTGACTGTTGATGTAATCGTAGGCGACTTTGTAAAGCGAGTCGGGGCTATCGCGCTTCATGGTTGACTTGCCGGACTTGAAAGCCGCCTCTGCCGCCTGTTGTGCTCCAAGAACAATGTCGTAGATCTCGCGCTGGCGTGCGGTGAAGTGGCCGTTGATAGGGAGCGTACGGGTAATGTCGGAGGCGTACATTGAGTATTCGCCGGCAGCATCGATCACAACGATATCGCCGGACTTCATGACGTTGTCATCGTCGGAATAGTGCAGCACCGTGGAATAGTAGCCGGAGCCTACGATGGGCGCGTAGGCGGGCCGCTCGCAGCCACGCTTGCCCCACTCATATTCCATCAGCGCAGAAATCTCGCGCTCATTGACATTCGGCTTGACCGCGCGGAAGGCGGCGAAGTGCGCCGCTACGGAAGCATCGACTGCCTTGCGGATTAACGCAAGTTCCCCTGCGTCCTTAGTGGTGCGGAGCGAATAAATCATCGGCTTTACATCCTGAAAGCCGAGAAACGAATTGACATTCTTCAAAAACTCCAGCGGACCGGTGCTGGCGGAAGTCTGTCCGCTCGCCGCAATGTCGGTGTAAATCACGGGATGTACGCCGGAGATCGCCTGCATAACATCCTCAGGCAATTTGGTCATGTCTTCCACGCGGTCGAAACCAGTTGTCTTCGGGGCTTCCGGGTTTTCCGGACCGAGCTTGGGGCCGGTCCATTTCTCCTGCGTCAGATTGCGCGGAGGTAGAAAGAGAATTTCAGTGTAAGCGCGGGCAGACACATCGCCTTTAGCTTCGGCCGCAGCACCGATCAACAACGCCGCGCCCGGCTCAGTGAGTCCGGAGAGATAGTAAAAATTATCTTCCTGGCGAAAGCCATAGAGATCGTTCGGCCCTTCACTTTCCATGGGCGCAAATAGAACCACCACTCCCCCGGTTTTCTTCGCGAGCGCTTCGCGACGGACGTGATAATCAGAGTTGGGCTGGCGATCGAGCGCAAGACTCGATTCGCTCGAGGACAGCAGGAAAAGGCTAATAAATAAACCTGCCAGGAGAAAAGAGAGCCGCGGCTTTCGCATCGTGGAATTCATCCTTGTGGTTTTAGAATTCTGGCGAGGGGATTGTAATTGAGCGCCTCAGCGAATGAAAGCGTAGCGCCGACAAATCCGCCAGCAAGCACACCCAGTTCACACGCCCACAGGGAATGGTTTGGTATGCGTGGTGCTTCGGAGCGATGCGCCTCCGAAACGGCCTTGCAGCAGAGACATCAGGCCTGTATACCAGTAGCCCACCACAAAAAGAAGAAGAAACGGAATCGTAACGTAGTTCTCGTTCTGGATCGCGTAGTACACCGTGAGCGCGAAGTAGGCGCCAATCAGTAGTTCGAGCCAGGGCACCCAACCCAGGCGCTTGCGGTACTTGGTGGCACCGATTTTGTCCTTCTTGGATTCCACGTGGTACTTGGGCGTGCGTGCGAAAGCGCTCTCTTTTCCGATAAGCGCCTCGATCACTGCTTTGGTGTTTGTAATCGTTAATCCAATACCGAGCGCCATAAGAACCGGCAAATACAACAATGCCCGCGGCCAACTCTTGGGAAAAAGTTCGCGCTGCGAAACCAGGTAGAAACTCGAAATCGAAAACGTCGACGCCATAAACAGCGGCAGATCGATGAACAGCATTTGGAACCATCCCTGATAAAAGCGGATGATCATCGCGGGCAAGATCAGCACCGAGAGCACAATCATCAGGGGGTAGCTAAGGTTCGCCGTCAGGTGATACCAGGCTTCGATCTTGGTGTGCAGGGAGGCATCGCTGCGCATGACTCGCGGCAGGATTTTCTTTCCCGTCTGGATCAGCCCCTTGGCCCAGCGCGCCTGCTGAGTCTTGAATGCCGTCATCTCTACAGGCAATTCGGCGGGACATTCTACATCCTGCAGGTAGATGAATTTCCATCCCTTAAGCTGAGCGCGGTAGGAGAGATCGGTATCTTCGGTAAGCGTGTCATGCTGCCAGCCGCCGGCTTCATCGATTGCCGCGCGCCGCCAAACTCCGGCGGTGCCGTTAAAGTTGAAAAAGACTCCGCTGCGCGCGCGCCCGGAGTGCTCGAGCACGAAGTGGCCGTCGAGTAGAATCGCCTCCACTTGCGTGAGGAACGAATAGTTGCGGTTGATGTGAGTCCACCGCGTTTGCACCATGCCGATTTTGGGATCGGTGAAGTGATGAACGGTGCGCAGCAGAAAATCTTCCGGCGGCGTGAAGTCGGCATCGAAAATGGCGACGAATTCGCCTTTCGCCGTCTTCAAGCCTTCGGCCAGCGCACCCGCCTTATATCCCTCACGGTTCGTGCGGTGATGGTAGCTGATGGGATTTCCCAGCGCCGCATAACGCTCGACCAGGTTCCGCGCCACTTCGACGGTTTCGTCGGTGGAATCGTCGAGGACCTGGATGTCGAGTTTTTCCCGTGGATATTTCAGTTTGCAAATCGACTCAAGTAGCCGCTCGACCACATACTGCTCATTAAAGATCGGGAGTTGCACGGTTACTCGCGGTAAATGCTCGAAGTACGTCGCCGGTTCAGTGGTGCGTTTTTCCTTATGTTTGTAATACAGATAAACCAGAATGTAGCGGTGCATCCCGTAGGCGGCCAGCAGGATCAGTACGATGAAATAAGGAATCAGCAGCGCGCGATCGAAGGCGTCGGTGTGGTAGAGGCCCTGAAAAGTCTTATCCAACAAATGCTGGCGGAGATAGGGCAGAATGCCCTTGGGAGCAACCCATGCGGCCAGCGAAGACAGGATGAGATCAGAATGAAGCAAGAGGCTCGGTGAAAAGGTCTATTCTACCGGATTCGGGAGGTTCGATCCTTCCTAGCGGGAAAATGGATAAGCATGCTGGCGATGCTCGTACGCTCAACGGATTACATGGATTCTCACCCCGACCTTGAGCTTCTTCCATGCTTTCTCGGCGGTGTAAACGTGAGCTTTGATCGCCATCCCAAGTGCGAGGCACGCACGGTCTCCCAAGGACAACCCAAGATGCCGCGTATGAGCTACCAAATCTCCAGCCATCCTGGCTTGTTCCTCGTCAAACGGCAGCACTGCTCGGATCGGACTGGTCGCGTCTTCCCATGCCTGCTCGGAGGTCCATCCCCGACTGACCAGTTTGGTTTGCACTTCAGCAAGATTCACCGTGCTGCCGACGGCACCGGCAAGAAGATCTGGAGTTAGTTTTTCCGCTCCCGGCTCGGCGTTAATCACCGCGAGGATAGCCGAAGCGTCGAGCACAACCTCATTCATCTTTGTTTGTTCATTCCTGTCCTATTCATTCCTGGCGGCCTTACGGCGTTCGGCAAGTAACTCATCCACCAACGATATACCCGGCTTTACATATTGCCGGGCGCGGCGCTGCGCACGCTGAATGCGGCGCTGTTGGGTCGTAATACGAAGTTCGTCGTCTTCGATCCGCAGTACGATTTCATCTCCAACCTCAATACCAAGGGCCTTACGAAAAGAAGATGGGATCACAACGCGGCCGTTCTCGTTCACACGCGTTCGGGTTTCTACTGTCATGGCAGACTCCATCTGGAATGACATAATTCTATCATACTGTCATAGTATTTGTTTTCTGTCGTCTAGTTGGGGTAGATCGTTCGGCTCGAAGACTCCTCGGGCAGCTACTTCCCTTTCGCTCGCGCCGCATTTACTTTGGTCAGCAGATCCTGCGACATGGCCTGCACCGGCCCCGGAATCTTTACAGCTTCGGTTAATACGTCGCGCGCTTCCGTCACTTTGCTCAGTTTGGCGTAGGCAAAGCCCAAACGATAGAGCGCGATAGAGTACTGCTGATCGTCCTGCCCTTTGAGCAGCCCTACCGCCGTCTTCAATTCTGGAATGGACGCTGCAGTCTTGTCTTGCTTGATGTAGGCATATCCCACAATCGAATGCGCCGCGCCCGCCGAAAGTTTGCGCGACTTGCCGGCGTCTGGTGCATCCGCATTGGCAACCGTAATTGCCTTTTGCGAGTAGGAGATCGCCTTGCCTACGCTGCCGGCGCGCGGGTCGTCAACGTAGGACCCGGCCAGCAGCAGCAAAGCGGGCAGCGAGTTCGGATTTGCAGCCAGCGTTTTTTCTCCATACGCCAACAGGCGCGCCTGATCGTTCAACTGTCCCGGACCGAGCGTATACATGGCGTAGTTTGAAACCTGATCCTGAAACGCCGAATCCGGAAACGCCGTGGAGAACTTTTCGATGGCCGCCATCCGGTTCTTGGCATTGTCCTCGCTCGCGATTACGTTGAAAGCCGCCGACTCGAGAAAAGTGCATGAGTTCTTGGCCGCACTCTTTTCGTCCACTAGTTGCTGTTTGAAAGCCTCGTCGGTCAAGCCTTCCGGCTTCGGTTGCGTGTCGATAGAGCGGCAAACTTCCCCGCCCCGGGCGGCGTAATCCATTAACTTGCCGTTATCTTTCGCCTGCTGTGCAATGCTCGCCTGCGACACGAGGATATCGAGATTTCGCGGCGATCCGATCAAGGCCTTATCGCCATACTCCAGCGCCTTGTTCAGGTCTCCGGCAGTCTGGTAGGCCTGCGAAAGCTGCCAGTCTCCATAGGCTACAGCCGCCGGGTTCGACGAATACTTCTGCACAAAATCCTGGTACATGGCTAGCTTCTTGGCTGCGTCCTGCTCGTTCGAAATGGCCTGCAGAGCGTGGTCTTCGGGCGTGCCCGCGGGAATCACAATGTTGCTTGTTTGCGCGATGGATTTCGCCGGGATAAACAGAAAGGAGAGGAAAACGGCAATCAGCACCAGCAACGCTGGGTTGCGTTTCATAGGTCACCTGCACTGCGGATGAGAATTGGAGTTCCACTTCCAACAGCAGGCGAATCCTAGCGCCGAATGTGGCGCGGCGCAAGGATGTAACGCAGAATTTTTGACGCTGGATATCTGCGAGAAGTCAATCCTCCCAAGGATTCAGAACCGGTGCCGGGGTATTTGCGAAGTCGCTGACATTGCGCGAAACGATGGTGAGATTATGCTGAAGAGCAGTCGCTGCCAGTAATCCGTCGACGATAGAGAGGGACTTGCCTGTGCGCTTGGCTTCGGCAGCGAGGAGTCCCCAGCGATCGGCGACAGGCTCATCCACGAGCAAAGTTTTTCCCGCAAAACGAGCTTGGAGTTCCACGACTAGCCAGGTCTCTAGGAGCGTCCGGCGTCTGCTCTGCGGCAGCCCTGCAATGCCTTTTCGAATTTCTCCGAGTGTGAGGACGCTCAGGTAGAGCAAGCTTTCGTCTGCGGCTTCCATCCATTCCAAGACGCGCGGTTCTGGCTCACTGCGAACCAGCTCGGAGATGCAATTGGTATCCAGCAGGAATCCGCTCATAAAATCCCGTTTTATAAAATCGATGTTTATAAATCGATGTCGCGTCCGGCATCGCTGTCCCGCTCCAGGTCGAGATCGACACCGACGAGCGGCGATTGGCGAAAGAACTGCACCAAATTTTTCGGCTGGTGCGACTTGCCCACAAGCCGGTCGTATTGCTCCTCGGCCACCATCACTACGCCCTCTTTGACTTGCCGGGTGATGCGTTGCGGTCCCTCGGCGCGCGCCCGGCGGAAGACTTCACTAAAGCGGGCTTTGGCGCTTTGGATCTGCCAGAATTCGCCGGCTTCTTGGAGATTGACCGACGGGATGCGTGGAACTTTATGATCGGCCTTCTGCAAGGACTTTGGCATTACTTCTCCATATCTGACTAGTCTGACTAGACACTAGTTTGCGCTCTTGCTCGATGATAAGTCAACAGAAATTCCACTCGTCGACTATGAACATGGCCGCGATTTTGTCGAAGAACTGCGGCTTTCTTGGTCCTTTTAATCCGCAGACATGGGCGCAGGGCGCGCCACCACGGGCCGAGCTTTTGCTGGGACTGACGTCTCCGGTGTCTCAATCCACTTCCGCACTTCGGGCAAAGCTTTTCGCATGGCAGCTTCTCCGGAGCGGATCAGTTCGCCGGCACGCTTGAAGTCGTCGTAGGCAAAGCCGGCTACGTCGGGCTCGACCACTAAATCCGCGGCGCCTCGCCAGAGATGGCTCATCTGGTCCTGGGCGATGGCGAAAGATTGTCCAATCACGTCGAAGAGATGTCGCGGCGCGCCGTCTTTCGACCATTGTCCTTTCAAGTGCACCGCGAGCACACGGTCCGCGCCCATTTCTCGCAGAGGGCTTGTGGGCACGGGGGGGGAGAGCATGCCATCCACCAGCCAGCGTCCACGAATATTTACCGGCAGAAACATTCCGGGATAGGCGCAACTGGCGCGCACGGGATCGATAATCGAACCGGAATGAAAGACCACCCCCTCGCCGCTGTTGAAGTCGGTTGCCGTGACGCCGAGTGGAATTCGCAACTCTTCGAAGGTTTTTACCTTTAACGTGCGGGCAAGGAACGCGACCATGCGGTCGTTGGAGGCGAAGCCGTAACGCGAGACCGTCCAGCGGGCAAAGGTGGTGAAGCGAACCGAGTGCGCGAGTTTTTCCAGCTCTTCAATGGAAAGGCCGCTGCAGTACGCCGCGCCAATGAGCGCGCCCACGCTGGTGCCCGCGACAATGCGAACGGGAATGCCTTCTGCTTCGAGGACCTTCAGGACTCCGATGTGAGCCATGCCCCGCGCAAAACCGCCGCCGAGGGCCACACCAATCGCGGGAAGCCGTGGCTCAGCCGCTGTGCCCTTACGGGAGAGTTCCCGTCCAAAGGCCTGGACCGATCGAACGATCCTGTCGAGACTGTTCACTGCAAACCACCTGCCTGCTTTCGCAGGCCACTTCGACTTCCACATCGAAATCGAACTACTTGGTAAGATGCCATAAATGCCTCTGCTGCTGCAGAGCACATCGGTGCCATTCTTACATTACTTTTGGGCGCAAAAGGCTGTATCTTTTGGCTTAGTCAGGCATGACACGGTACGCCACGAATTGCAATTAACTCTTTTCGTTTTGGTGAGTTACAGGCCATGCTAAGGGAAATATCTTCGGGAGGAGTCGTCGTCCGCGAACGGGACGGCGAGTGGTGGATGGCCGCCATTGAACTGCCAGTCGAGGAAGAACGCGCGGCCGCGACCGGCAACCGGCGAACCCCGAAGTCAAAACCAGTCGTAGCCCTGCCTAAGGGCCTGGTGGATCCTGGCGAGAAGCCGCTGCAAACCGCCCTGCGCGAGGTCTACGAAGAGACTGGGGTGATCGCTGAGCCGGTAGCGAAGCTGGGCGACAGCAAATACGTTTACACGCGCACCTGGAGCGACGGCGCGCGGGTTTTCAAAATCGTCAGCTTCTATCTCATGAACTACCGTTCTGGCCGCATCAATGACATTGCGCCAGAAATGCGGATCGAAGTCGCCCGCGCGCGTTGGGTAAGGCTGGAAGAAGCCGCGACGCTGCTTGCCTATAAGGGAGAAAAACAGATGGTCCGGCGGGCGCTGGAGTATCTGAAAGCGCACGACGAATTGCAGGCGGAAGGACAATCCTAGTTCCTCCTCTGAGCCACATCCCGCATAATGAGCGCATGCGCCTTCGGCGATCTTTGACTCTTGTAGCGGCTTTCGTAGAGCCGGCGGCCCGCCAGCTGTGGCTGGCACTGCTTGTATCTACGCTGTTGCTGTCGCCTTTGGCTGCGAAGACGCCGCCTGCATCCACTCTTGACCTCGACTACCTCCCGGCACTCTCTGCCGCCGACCACTTTCTGCAAGCGTGGCAAACTGGCGACGTCGAAAACGGAATGGCGCTGCTGACGAGCCACGCCAGGGAGAAAGTTACGACAGACGTTCTGGAGGGATTTTTTTCCAACTCCAGTCTTTCTCTTGCAGCTTATGAAATCGAGCGCGGCAAACTGTTGAAGCGTGGACGCTATGAATTCCCCGTCGTTTTCGTCAGTGCCGAATCGAAAAACGCTCGCGCCCACCGGCGATTCTCCAGCATTGTGATTGTGGACACTGGTCACAACGACTGGGCGGTGGATAAACTGCCCTAGGCGGGAGACCGTCAGCTGTCGACTTCCAATTACTGCAACTGGAGTCGCGGTTTATCGAGGCCCGATTATGAAACGCATTAATAAAGTTGCCATCCTCGGCGCCGGAACCATGGGTGCCCGCATTGCCGCTCACTTTGCGAACGCTGGCATCCCCAGCTACCTGCTCGATATCGTTCCGGCAGATGTTGCGCCCGGAGCTGCCGCTGCAGCTCGTAACAAGATCGCCGCCGCCGGCCTCGATGCCGCCAAAAAATCCAAGCCTGCAGCCTTTATGGATCCCGCGCTGTCCCGCCTCGTCACCGTCGGCAATTTTGACGACGATCTCCAAAAGTTGGATGAGGTGGACTGGATCATCGAAGCCGTGGTCGAGAATCTCGATCTAAAGCGCGCGCTGCTGCACAAAGTTGAAGCCATTCGCAAGGCCGGCACCATCGTTACAACCAATACCAGCGGCCTGCCCGTAGGAAAGATTGCGGAAGGTTTTTCTGACGATTTCCGTCGCTCGTGGTTCGGTACGCACTTTTTTAATCCGCCGCGCTACATGCGGCTGCTTGAACTTATTCCCACTCCGGAAGCCGATCCCGCAGCCATCGACGCTGTGTCCCACTTCTGCGACGTGCGCCTGGGCAAGGGCGTCGTCCTCGCCAAAGACACGCCCAACTTCATTGGCAACCGAATTGGCACATTTTCGGTGTTGAACGTCATGCGGCTGATGCAAGAGATGGATCTGACCATTGAAGATGTTGATGCGCTCACGGGACGGGCCGTGGGCTGGCCAAAGTCCGCGACGTTCCGCACGATTGACTTGGTTGGGCTGGACATTTTGGGACACGTTGTAAGCAACATGATCACAAACGTCCACGACGAACGCAGCGACCTGCGCCTGCCCGGCTTCTT
>JBAPQU010000038.1:0-2353 GCA_049280795.1 Candidatus Sulfotelmatobacter sp. | reverse complement strand
GCCCAATCCATCCACATACGCCGCGGTGTATTACGGTTCGCGAGGCGGCACGCCTCCACTCGTATCCGGATTGGTTCCGCTTCCACGCTACGAAGTGGCACGGATTCCGTCAAATCGGAAACTCGGTACCACCCCTCCTCGCCGAGGCAGTCGCTGGCGAGATCCTTGCGGTGGTGGGAACTTCGCTTATAGTGTCAACGGAAGCGCCACAGGTGGGCGACGCGTCGCTGTTGACAATGGACATGTCGAATGCCGCGTCCCGCTATGGCGTTCCATCGAACGTAATCCCCAGAAGGAAAAGAAGCGACGCAGTCGCTTATGCCTAAGACAAGCGGAAAAACCGCCGCGAAGGAAAAGAAGGCGAATCGCTATCAGGCAATCCTCGTCAGTATTTTCGAAAATCACTATAAGCGGAACGAAAAGTCGTTTGACTTCGAACGCGGCGAAATTGAAATTGTCGCGCGTCGACTGAAAATTAAGCTGCCCAAAAATATTGGAGACGTACTCTACTCTCAGCGCTACAGGGCGGAACTGCCCCAAGCGATACAATCAGTCACTCCCAGCGGGCACGAGTGGGTAATTTTGCCCGCGGGGCGAGGCCGATACAGATTCCAGCTTATCCGCGGAAGCAGCCGGGTGCTGCCCCGGATCGACGCTTCCATCATCAAGGTGCCGGACGCGACGCCGGAAATAATTGCGGCCAATGCCAAGAGCGATGAGCAAGCCTTGCTGGCTAGGGTGCGATACAACCGGCTCATCGATATATTTCTAGGGATTACGGCGTACTCCCTCCAAAACCACCTAAGAACGTCCGTTCAAGATATGGGCCAAATCGAAATCGACGAGATCTATGTCGGAGTCAACCGCGAGGGCCAGCAGTTCATCGTGCCTGTGCAGGGCAAGGGTGGTTCGGATCAGCTATCGATAATACAGACGATTCAGGATTTGGCGTGTTGCCGAGAGAAGTTCGCGGGTCTAACCTGCCGCCCGGTGTCCGCTCAGTTCATGGAGGATGGCGTGATCGCCATGTTCGAACTCAAGGAACACGAACACATTCCGCGGATCGCCGAAGAAAAACACTATAAGTTAGTACCGGCCGACAAGATCGACGCCAAAGACCTGGAGTCCTATCGAACGAGCTAGCCGCGATGGACAGAGTCTCTCCAGAAGTCCGATCCAAGATCATGGCGTCGGTGGGTTCGCGCGGTAACCGAAGCACCGAACAGCGCATGGAAAAGCTCTTGCGCCAACACCATCTCAAAGGCTACCGAACGCAATGGCCAGTCGTTGGCAAACCAGACTTCGCATGGCCGAAGCTGAAGGTTGCGCTATTTATCGACGGATGCTGGTGGCACGGTTGTCCGCGGTGCAAGCGCTGCAAGAAACCGTCGAAAAGCAATGCCGCTTTCTGGCGTGCGAAGGTAGAGTCGAATCGACGACGGGATCTCCGAGTCTCGCGCCAGCTTAGGCGACGGGGGTGGAAAGTCCTACGTGTGTGGGAGTGTGTTGTTGATCGTCGACGTACTCTATCGCGCCTGATGCGGGCAATAACCCCCGATTCTCCTTGACATTCGCCTTCCCTTCGCCAACAATAACGCCATGGCGATCACACGCAGGCAGCGCGAAGTTTATGACTTCATCTCCCGCTTCGTGGCGGAGCATGGATACTCTCCGTCGTTTGAGGAAATCGGCGAGGGGCTCGACTTGAACTCGCTGGCCACGGTGCACAAGCACATCACCAATCTGGAGAAAAAAGGACTGCTCACCCGCGACTACAACCGCAGCCGCTCCATCGACCTGCTGCCGCCCAAGGGACGCCTCAAGCAGGCCATGAGCGTGAACACCGGACTGGTGCTGCCGCTGCTCGGGCGCATTGCCGCCGGCCAGCCGATCGAGGCGGTGCAGAGCAATGAGACGATTTCACTCGCCGATTTTGTGCGCTCGAAAGAAGTGTTCGTGCTCGAAGTCCGCGGCGACTCCATGCAGGATGAGGCAATCCTCGATGGCGACTACGTTCTGGTCGAGAAGCTGAAGACGGCGCACAACGGCGACATTGTGGTCGCGGTCGTGAACCGGGACGATGCCACGCTGAAGCGTTTTTACCGCGAAGGCGACAACATCCGCCTTCAACCTTCGAACGTGACCATGAAGCCGATCATCGTTCCGGCCGCGTCGGTGGAAGTGCAGGGGCGCGTGATAGGAGTGCTTAGAAAATACTGAGCAAGGCTCACGCGAACCTTGCCCGGTATCGAATCGATCTTACGACCTGACGCTGACTGCGACGTGCTTGTCGATGGCCTGCGCGATGGCTTCCTTGGGACGGTAGCCTACGATTTGTTCGACCACTTGTCCG
>JBAPQU010000037.1:0-9923 GCA_049280795.1 Candidatus Sulfotelmatobacter sp. | reverse complement strand
CATACGGTCGATGCGATCCGCCTGCGCCAACGCGCGCTCCTTGCAAAGAGTAAGGAATGCGCCAATCTGCTCATCGTCTTTCTGAATGCGCGCGTAGCACGCCTCGGCGAGTGCGAGCGCGGTCGTTTTGCGCTCCTGCACGGCGGAGCGGACGGCATCGATAGTGAGAAAACTCATACGCATGCTAGGTCAGAAGAGCGTTGCAGAACCACAAGTGAGACAAGGCGCGATAGGGCTTGATTCGAGCCAATTCGTGACGACTATCTTCTATCTTTCAATCACCTTGGGCACCCGAAAAAACGTTCCATCGGCATCCAGTGCATTCTCCAGAGCCGCTTCCTGCGATAACGACTTGCGCAATCCCTCGACCACATCGTCGCGATAGGTATACGCGAATCTTTCGCTGCCCTGCTTCGATTCGTCGACGCCGTATCGATCCGATACCTGCGCCATCGGTTCCACGTTCGATGTGTCCAGTTCGTTGAGCCTTTCAACGTAGCCGAGAATCGAGTTGAGATCCCGCAGCATGCCGGCGCGCTCTTCAACGGAAAGCTCCATGTTGGCGAGATCGGCAACGTAAGCTACATCTTTCTCTGTAACTTTCATTTTCTGAGACTCATTGTGTTGGAAAATTTGTCCTAAGGAAGCGGACTCTAAACTGACGCCCGAATTACAAATTCAATTCTCTCCACCTTTTGTCCAGCGTAACGATTCAACGCCGCAAGGTAACGGGGAGCGAGATTCTGCATCTCGCGCTTCCACCCCGCATCGGGAACCTCGACGCGCAGTACCGCACCGATAAAGTCCAAGGCCTGAGTACGCTCGCCCACTACCGAGCCACAAACTAAAGGCCACGCAAGCAAAGGTGCTTCGTGCAGCGGCACACGCCGTAGCGAACTCAGCACGATCTTTTCCAGTCCCGTCCCAGCCCGCTCCACGCATCTCCTCGTACAACCAATTCCCCACAATTGCGACCGCCAGAGATTCCGATTCTAGCACTACAGTGGATCACCAGTAAGCATTCGGCAGGCGCACCTTAGCGGGGAAATTCGTGCTCGACAAATTCAAGCGCCGCATCACGCGACGCCAATCGCCCTTCGAGTTGAGCATCTTCCACCGCCTCCAAAATCTCGCGAAATCTTGGCCCCGGAGTATACCCGGCTGCAATCAGGTCGTCGCCGCTCACCAATACCGCCGGCCGCATCTTCTCCGGAGGAATCTCTGTGAGCTTCTTTTGCAGCAACTCATAGGTGCTCAGATTGCCGTGGCTGGCCAGGCTGTCGGCGCGATGCAATGCGAGATGCTCATTGAAACGGGGCATGCGCAGAAATTTTTTCAGCGTCGACTCCTTCATGCGCATGACATGCCCGAAGCGCATGTGGTTATCGACCAGCGCAAGCACCTGTTCCATGTCGTCGTTGGGAAAGCGCAGACGCTCGCAGATTTCTTCTGCAATCTTGACGCCTACATCTACATGATTATCAAAGCGGATGCGATCGGGTGCCACGCGAAAGGTCGCAGGCTTACCCACGTCGTGCAGCAGTGCGCCCCAAGCCAGTGTGGACGGGCAAGGATGAGGCAAATGATCCAGCAACAGCGCCGTATGCTCGAACACATCGCCTTCGGGATGAAACTGCGGCGGCTGCTCGACGCCTTTCATCGCGGAAATTTCAGGCAGCACTTCCTTCAGCAACCCGCTCTCATCCAATAGATAAAAAGCGCGCCGGGCATGGCCTTCGGTAAGCATCTTGGTGAGTTCATCACGAACTCGCTCGTGCGAGACCACTTGAATTTCGCGAGCACGACGTTGAATCGCGGCCATCGTTTGCGGTTCGATCGCATATTCAAAGCGCGCCGCAAACCGTACTGCACGCAGCATGCGAAGTTTGTCTTCCGCAAAACGCCGCTCCGGATCGCCAATGGTCCGGATGATGCCGGCTTCCAGATCCTTGCGCCCACCGACGAAATCGAGCACCTCTCCACTCGCTGGATCGAGCAGCATGCCGTTGATGGTAAAGTCGCGGCGGGCAACGTCCTCGCGTGGATCCTGGGTGAATCGCACTTCATCGGGGCGCCGCCCATCGGAATATCCCAGATCGCTGCGAAAGGTCGCCACTTCGACGGCGCGAATTTTCTGAAAGGGAGCCTTCTGCAAATTGTCTAGGTTCGCTCGTTGCTCCTCCGGCAGCGGCACCAACACGACTCCAAACTGCGCGCCTACGGCATAGGTATCGGGAAAGACTTCCATCACTTTCGCCGGCGTGGCGCTGGTTGCTACATCGTAATCCGCAGGTTCGCGTTGCAACACGAGATCGCGCACACATCCTCCCGCCAGATAGGCCTGAAAGCCTTGCTGTCGCAGGGCCTGGACGATCGAGATGGCAAAATTCTTGGACATGAAGCACTCGCGCTAGAGAATTCGTTTGGATCGATTGGACTTCATCGACTGGACTCGAGGGAGCAGTGAGCCTGCTCTAACATCTCACGGAGTATTGCGCTCCACCCCGGCTTCTTCCTTCTTCATCGTCTTAATAGCCCATGCCATGCGCGGAGTATTGTGCGCAATCCCAAACTGCCCCTGTGTATTCAGCACGATAATGCCGCCGTGCCCGTTCAACCGCTGCTTCAGATAATTCATCGCTTCCAGCGCAGCCCACTCGGGAAGATTTCCCGCGGCCACGCGGTCAGCCGTCCACTTGGCCAGCACCAGCTTCATAATCGGCTCGCCCCACCCAGTGGTCGAAACAGCCGCGCTCAAATTATCCGCATAGCATCCGCATCCGATCAGCGACGAATCACCCAGCCTTCCGGGAGCCTTATTCAGCGTGCCTCCGGTAGAAGTTGCCGCCGCGATGTTGCCCGCGCTATCCAGCGCGACCGCACCTACGGTATCGTGCGAAATTTCTGGTGCGAACAAATCGTTTCCATCTGGCGCGGATCCGTGCGCCGTCTCACGCTGATACTCGCGCAGTCGTTCCACCTCGCGCGCAATCACCAACTCTTCGTTCTTGCATAGCTCTACGCCATGCTCCACCGCAAATCGCTCAGCGCCTTCCGCCACAAAATACACATGCGGACTCTCACTCAGAATCTTCCGCGCCGTACGCACCGGATTGCGCAACCGTTCTACGCACCCTACTCCCCCCGCCCGCAGGGTTGCGCCGTCCATAATCAGAGCATCCAGTTGCACCCTGCCATCGCGGTTCAGAAAACTTCCTCGCCCCGCGTCGAACATATCGTCGTCTTCCATTACGACAACGGCTTTCTCGATCGCATCGAGTGCGATGCCTCCTCGCTCCAGCACTTGCCAGCCCGCCGCGAGAGCATTGCGCACGCCACGCAAATGGCCTTCCACCATGTCATCGGGTATTGCCCACGCGCCGCCGTGAACAACAAGAACGGGATCAGTCGGCAAGGATTGTCCTCAAAAGAAGTGAAATGACCGAATAGTCTAGCATCGCATGAGTCTGGATCGCACGAGTAGGAAACCGGGAAGAGTTACGCTGCCTGCCCCGCCTTAGTCGTGGTGGGTGGAGCGTCCTGTGTCCGGGTCCAGGTATAGCGCATGCGGTGGATCACGGTAAGAGTAGAGAGCACTGCGATGATCCACAGTACCGGCGCCATGCGGTTGAAGAGGGCGCCAATAATCACCAGCACCAGCCGCTCCGGGCGTTCCATGAATCCCACGCGGCAGCTCCCGATCAGCGACTCAGCGCGGGCGCGTGTGTAGCTCACCATGATGGCGCTGATCATTACAAACGCAGTTAACACAACGTAAAAAGATCGATCACCGCGCGCATAGAAGACCAGCAGGCCCAGGAATTGCGATGCATCGCTGTAGCGGTCGACGACGGAATCGAAAAACGCTCCAAAGCGCGTGACCCGGTTGGTGGCGCGCGCCACCTGCCCATCCACCAGATCAAAAAATCCTGAGCCTATGATCACCAAGCCGGCGTAGAAGAACAGACGCCGCTGCGTCAGAGCCGTAGCCGAACCAAACAAGACCGCAGCCCATGTGTTCACCACCAGTCCCATAAACGTGAGCACATTGGGATTGATGCGCGATAGCGCGAGCCAGCGGACGATGGTATCGAGCAGCACTCCGCAGGCACGGCCGAAGGCGCTCGTCCAGCTGAGGGACATCAGTCGCCTGCCTTTTCGGACTCAGCTTCGTCGTGAACAGTGATCAGGCTTAGAATTTCCAGCTCGCGCTTGCCATTGGGCGTAATAACAGTAGCCTCGTCTCCCACCTTCTTGTTGAGCAGAGCGCGGCCAATCGGCGAGGTGGTCGAAATCTTGCCGGCGCTCACGTCCGACTCTTCGCTGGTCACCAGCTTGTATTCGATCTCTTCATTCTTGGTGCTGTCGTAAACTTTGACCGTCGAACCCAGCCCCACTTTGTCCTTGGGGATGTTGTTCATGTTGGTCAGGGACAAGTCGGCGAGGCGTTTGCCGAGCTGGCGGAAGCGCGCCTTTACGAACTCCTGGCGCTGCTTGGCCATGTGATATTCGGCGTTCTCGCTGAGGTCGCCCAGAGCCGCGGCCCGCTTGATTTCCTTGGGCAACTCGTGGACCAGTTCGTGCTCCAGCGCGTCGACTTCTTCCTGCAATTTCTTTTTGAGTTGATCAGTTTGCATACGGTACAGCCTTGGAGATTATAAACCTGTTGTTAACACGGCGGATAGGCGAACAGCTACCTCAGGCTCTCCCGCGGAACTGGATGATTCTCCTGCGATCACGTTTGGATGGCCTGCCTCCGGGCAGCTCTTCGAACTGCTTCATCGCCTTACGCTCCGCTGCCACTTTCAGCCTCAACTCCCGGCTTGCGTCTGTCTCGCGATAGAGCGTTTGTGCCACCGAGGCTGGCCCGCGCACGTCGCTGAGCAGCAGGACTTCCACTTCAAAGTCGCCGCCGTCGTTGGTCACGCGCAACATGTCTCCAATCCGTACCTCGCGCGCCGCCTTGGCGGGCTGTCCATTAGATTGAATCCTGCCCAGTTCGCAGGCTCGTGCTGCCAGGGCTCGCGTCTTGAGGAATCTCGCGGCCCAAAGCCACTTGTCCATTCGTACGCCGGTCATAAATCTATTTTGCTACAGGTTCCCGGCAACACGAAAACTCGTGGCGTGTCCGCCGGTGTTTCTTGCAGATGGCTTTTGTCTTGACACGGAAGACCTCTATAACACACCATGATCCGTCAATTTTTGCACAGCGATTCACTATGGTCCTGAGTTTTTGTCTTTCCAGACAATTTCCTGGCCGAAATTTGCGCGCGGCGTCAGTGGGGGCCATTCTCGGTATTGTTTTTGCCGCTCTGCCTCTCTTTGCGCAGACCTCAGGCTCCATCACCGGCACGGTCCTCGATGACTCCGGCGCAGTGATCTCAGGCGCGCAGGTATCGGTAGCCGATCCGGCCACTGGCTTTCGCCGGACTGCCACATCCAATTCAGCCGGGGAATACTTGGTCGCGGGTCTCAGTGCTTCCACCTACGATGTCACCATCACGGCGCCCGGCTTCAAGAAGTTTGAAGCTAGGCGGATGATTCTCCAAGTCGGCGAAAAGCTCCGAGTAGACACGGAACTCGTGATCGGCAAAGTCACCAGCCTGGTGATCGTCGAAGGAAACTCGGTCGGCAAAGTCGAGACGCAGTCCTCGGAACTTGCCGGCACGATTACTTCAGAACAAATCAGCCAACTGGAGTTGAACGGCCGCGATTTCACCACCCTGATCAAATTGATCCCAGGAGTCAGCGATCAGACCGGGCAGGATGACGGAACGGTTGGCCCCGCCGGAAGCGTCTCCTACGCAGTCAACGGTGGCCGCACTGAATTTAACAATTGGGAAATTGACGGCGGCGAAGTTCTCGATACCGGCAGCAACGCCAACATTAACGTCTACCCCAACATCGACGCGCTCGCCGAGGTCCGCGTCCTCACCTCCACCTATGGCGCCCAATATGGACGCAACGGATCGGGCACCATTGAAGCCGTCACTAAATCAGGCACCAATCAATTTCATGGCGAGGCCTTCGAGTTTATCCGCAACGCCGCCTTCAACGCCCACAACTATTTCGACGAGCCCGATACACCGAAGACTTATTACAACAAGAACGACTTTGGATACATCATTGGCGGCCCCATCAAGAAAGACAAACTATTCTTTTTCTGGTCGCAGGAATTTCGCCGCGAAAATGTTCCGTTCGTCTATAACAACCTGGACGCATATCTCCCCAACGCAGCCGAGCGGGCGGGAAACTTCAGCGACGTCTGTCCCGCGCCGGGCGTTCTTTTCATTCGAAGCGGGACCATTCCCAAACCAAATACCCTCGGCGAGACGATAAATATCAATTGCCCTGCGTACAATTCGACAGCTCAGGATTCCAACGGCAATACTTTATATACGGGGTTCCCCAATAACACCATCCCCGCAAATCTCCTGGATCCAACTAATACCGATCCGATTCTTTCGAATGTTCCTCTGCCGAACGTTGGCCACGCATTTGTCGGCACCTTTGCCTCGCCTATCAGTTGGCACGAAGAGCTGATCAAAGTAGACGACCAGATCAATCCCAAGTTGCGGGCGAACATTCGCTTCATCCATGATTCCTGGACGCAGGATTATCCAATCTCGCCATGGTCGGGATCGAGCGTGCCGGCAATCGGCGGGACGCTGCAAGGACCGGGAATCAGCGTCGTGACAAGCCTGACCGCCACGCTTTCACCCACGCTGCTCAACGAGTTTGTTTTCAGCTACGCCGCCAACCATTTGCATCTGTTTAATACCGGAACCGCGTGGCAGCGCCCGGCAAGCATGACCATGACCGGGATTTTTCAGAATGGTTTTGACGGAACCCTCCCCGCTTTTGGAATTGGCGGGCCGAGCAACTTCAATTTTTCCGTCGATCCCGGATATTTGCCGTGGAGTAATTCAAATCCTACTTATAGCTTCCACGACAATTTCACCAAAAACATAGGCCGCCACGACCTGTTCTTTGGCGGTTACTTCGCCGCGATCGAAAAAAACGAACCTGCGGAAGAAGAACCGAACGGTAGTCTGGGTTATTATTCAGACCCAAACTCTTTTTATAACCAGCAAAACGCCTCCGGTGGCCCGTTTTCGAGTACCGGCAACGGCTTCGCGGATTTGCTGGTCGGATTTGCCAATACCTTTGCCCAGCCGAATCGAAACCTGAAATACTACAACCGCTACAAAATATTTGAACCCTACTTCCAGGATGATTGGCGCGCGACCAAAAGACTAACGTTAAATCTTGGTTTAAGAGTGAGTCTGTATGGCAGCTACTATGAGCGTTATGGCAATTCCTATAACTTTGATCCGAATGCCTATGTGGCAGCCAATGCGCCTGTAGTCGATCAAAATAGCGGAGCACTCGACTTCGGTCCGGGACAAAGCGTCTACAACATGACCGGGATGGTGCACTGCGGCTACAACGGAATCCACAGCAGTTGCATGTCCGGTCATTTATTCAATCCATCTCCCAGAATCGGCTTTGCCTTCGATCCCAAGGGAGACGGGAAAACCGCGATTCGCGGCGGTTACGGAATCTTCTTCGAACACGCCAACGGCAACGACGCCAACACAGAGTCGCTCGAAGGCAATCCTCCTGCCATTATCGCGCCGGTTCAGTTCTACATCGCGGGCTACACCAACATCGGAGGTACCGCCGCGAGCGGCCAGTCGCTTCTGTATCCCTTGGGAGGCGGCGACAGTCAGTTAACTTCAATTACGACCAAGACACAGTGGCCTTATATCCAGCAATACCATGTCGACATTCAGCGTGAACTTGCGCGCAACACTTTGCTGACTATCGCTTATGTCGGCGCTAAGGGAACACATCTATCGCAGCAACTCGATCGCAACCAGATCCATTCCACTCCCGCCAGCCAAAATCCGTACCTGCCGGGACAATTCATTACCAGCGATGACTGCAACAATGTGTCCAACTCGCCGGCTACACTCGGCAATGGAACTCCTCTCTCCAACCAGGCGGCTATTAATCTCAACATTGCCTGCGGCAACGTGAATCCTGATCTCTACCGTCCCTACCAGGGGTACGACTCGATTTATGGCATCATCGGCGGAGCTAACTCCATCTACAACGCGCTGCAAGTATCAGGCCGGAGAAACGCCGGTGGCTTACAACTTACTCTTGCCTACACCTACAGCCACTCGATCGATAATTCTTCCGACAGGTATGACAGCGCCTTTGTTGACTCCTACAATCTAGCTTCGTATCGGGCCAGCTCATCCTTCGATCAGCGTCATATCTTTACAATGAGCTACATCTACGATCTCCCGATTCTGCGCCATGCGACCGGCTGGAAGGGTTTGCTGGGGGGGTGGCAAGTCTCGGGAATTACTACCGCTCAGACAGGCGAACCGGTCACCATCGTAAACGGCGGCACTTACGACAATGCGGGAGTCGGTAACGAAGTTGGCTCCGGCTCTTACGCCGATCTGGTGGGCAACCCGCACGGACCAAAACCTACCTTCAACGCTGTGCCCGGAGTTGTGTACGGTCCGTTGCTCGACAATCCCGCAGCTTACACCCAACCCACTGGTCTTACCTTCGGCGACTCGGGGCGCAATTCCTTGGCCGGTCCGGGCCGCCTCAACTTCGACATGGGGTTGTTCAAGCACTTCAATATCAAGGAGTCGATGGCGCTCGAGTTTCGTGCCGAAGCCTTCAACGTCTTCAACCATCCTCAATGGAACGGGATCAACAACAGCAGTTGCGGTTATGTCACGGATGCAGGCTCAGCGAACTCCGGCTCGAATGATTGTGTGAATGGGAACCCCGACAACCAGGAAGTTCCCAGCAATTTCCTGCATCCCAGCGGCGCTCACAACGGGCGCATCGGCGAATTCGGCTTGAAGTTTATCTTCTGATCTCGACGAGCAGCGGCTTTTTCAGAACGGATGCCGCCCCTCGCCTCAGCCCCAAACCGCTCGACCAGCAAGGCATTTCACTCACCCACGCAAGGCGTTTCAGGATATACTGGCGGCTCGAAACCGGGGCCACCCGGTCGTGATTGAAAATTCTGTCCCAGGAGAAGCCGTGATCGCACATGAGGAATCAGTGTCCCTGCAATCGGCCGACAGCAGAAGTTTGCAGTTCTGCAGGCTGAACATCGCTGTTCTTGTGCTACTTGTGTCCGCAGTCCTGTCTGCTGCTGTTCCGGCCTACGCCGCCAACGGCCAACTCGTCGCCCACAACACACCCGCCTATGTTTCAACTGCGAAGAACCTGGGTGCGGAGGATCCCTCGCAGATCATCGAAGTAAGCGTCTGGTTGAACCCGCACAACCGCGCCGCTCTGGACGTGCTTGCCAGCGAACTCTACAATCCCAAGTCTCCCAACTATCGCCAGTGGCTGAAGAGCTCCGACATCGCGGCCCGCTTTGCGCCGACGGCAGCGGAAGCCAAGGTCGTTCAAGATTTTTTCCAGTCTTATAACCTAAAGATCGTCAGCATCGGGCCCAATAATTTTTATGTTCGCGCGCGCGGCACAGTCGCCGATGTCGAGAGCGCCTTCCAGGTCCAACTGAACAGTTACCAGGTGGGCAGCCAAATCTTCCGCGCCAACGCCACCGATCCATACATTGACGGACCAGCAGCTGCGCTCGTACAAGCTGTTTCCGGCCTCGACAATGGTGGATTTACCCATCCCGTAGATCTACGGCCTGCCAGCCCATCCTCGATCACGCCCTTAAGCCGAACCGATCTTGCCCATGCCGCCTCCGCGTCCGACGCCGCTTTCTTCCAGTCGGTTTGCTTCACGGGTCTGAAAACTGAAAAACACACGACCAACGGAACCTATCCCGAGGCCACTTACAAGGGCAACGGATACTACTCACCTACTCCCGGCTGCGGGTATTCGCCCTCGAATCTTTACGCTGCCTA
>JBAPQU010000036.1:0-2721 GCA_049280795.1 Candidatus Sulfotelmatobacter sp. | reverse complement strand
GTCTTGTCCCGTGCTGAGAAGCGGGCCGGGAGAGCTGGGCGCGATCCGCCACCTGCCGATCCCGGCGCTGCTGCTCGAATCCTTTCAGATGATCCCGGTGGAACTGGTCGAGGCTACGGGAACGCTTCTCATGGCGTTCAGCGAAGGCATCGACTACACCGTGCTTTATGCTGTCGAGCAAATGCTGGATTGTCATACCGAAGCCTGTCTGGTGTGCCCGAGTGCGTTGCAGCGTGGGCTGCAGGCGCTGGCGCAACGGCGGGGAACAGGGGACGTGGTGTTTGACCGGACCGAGAGCGCTGGTGAGTGCGCCCGCATCATCGGCAACTATGCCACGAGAATTGAGGCCGAGGAGATTCGTTTGGCAGCCTGCGGAGAACATATCTGGGTGCGGCTGCAAAAACGGCGCAGCGAAACCGTGAACCTGGTAGTGCGCACGCGGCGGGACGTAGCACCGGATCCGCCGGCTCACTCTGCGGCGGCGACCGCTTCCGCAGTCCTGCATCCGCTTGCTAAAGTCTCCGCGGTCGCTACCGATAACTTCTACAGCAAACAACCTCGGCCTGCTTAGGGCGGAAGATTCTGCCCAGAGCGATGCCGCCACTAGGCAAGACCTCACCAGCACCAAGACTCTCCGACGGAATCGTTTCGATTTTCTTCCCTTGGTCCAACCATCGTTACAAGCACTTAGAAAAACCTTCGCCGCCGCGATTTTCCCGTGCGCATGGAACACGGCGTGCAATCTCTCTCACCACAGGAGCGAACACACGATGGACAGTGGATACTACGCAGCGGCGGCCGGACTTGCGGCACAAACCCAGGCGCTCGAATTAGTCGCACACAATCTTGCGAATCTCTCGACGACAGGCTATCGCGGACAGCAAACTACGTTTCGTTCGCTGCTGACGGGCAGTGGAGCGGTGAGCGTGAATCCTCTGAATGTCGCCATCAACAACTTTGGAGTTTTAAGTGGCAGCCGCCTCGACCTGACTTCCGGCAGCCTCGCGCAGACCGGGAGTCCTTTGGACGTAGCCGTCGCTGGTAGCGGCTTTTTGACCGTGCAATCGGCGCAGGGCGTTCTCTATACCCGCGACGGCAGCCTTCACCTTACGTCGGAAGGCCAGCTGGTCACGAGCCAGGGGAATGCGGTGCTTGGGACGCAGGGGCCGGTGACTTTGCCGAATGGAGACGTCGCGATCAGCTCCGACGGCACGATCTCCGTGAATGGGACGGTGGTGGACACCTTGAAGCTGGCTGAGTTTCCGCCGGGAACGAATCTGACGGCCGTGGGCAACGCTACTTACAGCGCGCCCGACGGTTCGGCCGTTGCTGCGGCGGATTCAACGGTGAGGCAGGGCATGCTTGAAGGTTCCAACGTGAGTCCGACCGAGGGCGTGGTCCAGCTGATTACGGTGCAGCGTAATGCGGAGATGCTTTCGCGCGCGCTGAGCGCGCTCGATGGGCAGCTCAATCAGGTTGCGGTGCAGGATCTGCCGAAGGTGTAAGGGCACCCGGGGATGGATAGGGAACGAAGTGCGACCCTCAGGGCTGAAAGCCTAATTTCGGGCGGGAGCGATCACGGTACGACTGAAGTCGTGCCCTTCCCGAGCATCTCGCCGGAAAGACTCCGGGAGAACGCACGCGGTTTTATTGATACGACGGGTGGTCGAAAAGAGTTAGAGAGTAAAGAGTAAAGAGCAAGGACCAAGGAGAGAAAACGCAATGATGCGAGCCCTGTATACCGCCGCCAGCGGCATGACCGCCCAGGAATTGAATCTGGATAATATTGCCAATAATCTGGCCAACTCGAGCACCGCGGGCTTTCGCAGCCGGCGCTTGCAGTTTGAAGATCTCATCTACCAGAACCTGATCATGCCGGGTGCGGCGGCCACGCAGCAGACCACGGTTGTGGCCGGATTGCAGGTGGGATTGGGCACGCGCTCGGCGGCCTCGGAGGTAATCCAGACGCAGGGCGATTTCAGCCAGACCGGAAATCCTCTCGACTTGACGATTCAAGGGCAGGGATTCTTTCAGGTGCTCCTGCCCAATGGACAGACGGCCTACACCCGGGCGGGAAGCTTTCATACCGACGGGCAAGGCAATCTGGTGGATCAGGACGGCGATCCGGTGCAGCCCGCGATCGCCATTCCCACGGGAGCGACCTCGGTGACGGTGGGCTCCGATGGCACGGTCAGTGTGACACTGGCGGGGCAGACCGCGGCGCAGCAGGTGGGCACTCTGCACCTGGCGCTGTTCAACAATCCCGGCGGCCTCAACAGCACGGGCAGCAATCTGTTTCTGCAAACCACCGCCAGCGGCGACCCGATCGTGGGAGCGCCCGGCGGCAGCGAAGGTTTGGGAACCATTGTGCAGGGGATGATTGAGCAATCGAACGTGAGTGTGGTCACGGAGTTCGTGAACATGATCGTGGCGCAACGCTCGTATGAAGCCAGTTCGCGGGTGGTCAATGCTGCCGACCAGATGCTGCAGACCATCAACAATTTAGGGCGGTAGTGGCACGGAGGTGAGGTTTCCATGAATTGGTTTCGTATCGCGCTCGTTGCTGGCGTATTGGCGACCGCATCGGTTCCGATTGCCGCCGAGCCCGCTTGCACCGAAGTCGCGGTGGCGGCAAACGTAGAAGCCGCGCGCGAGGATCTGACTCTGGCCGACTTGCTGCCTGGCGTTTGCCCGCAGTTACGGGAAGCGGCAGCGCATGTG
>JBAPQU010000035.1:0-3819 GCA_049280795.1 Candidatus Sulfotelmatobacter sp. | reverse complement strand
GTTCCAGATGGATTGCAGTTGAACCTGAGCACGGGCAGCATCAGCGGCATGCCGACCGGCGGCGGTACTTGGTATTTCGAGGCCATGGTCACGGATGCTGCTGGCGTAACCGTGGAAAATGGAACCTTGGGCATCCAGATCAATCCAACTGGCGCGCCCGGGAATCCGGTTCCATTCCTAAATCAACCGCTCCTCCCGACCGCGGTTTCACCAGGCGCTTTAGGGTTCACTCTAAGCGCAAGCGGGACAGGATTTGTTTCCGGTGCAACCATCGATTTCAACGGCGCGCCGCTCGCGACAACTTTTGTCAGCAGTGAGCATCTAACCGCGACGGTCCCTACGGCTTCGGTTGCGAGTGCAGGAACGGCCTCAGTGACGGTAGTGAATCCGAATCCCGGTGGAGGTTCGTCCAACGTGGTCTACTTCCAGGTAGCCGCTCCCGAAGCCACGGTCAATTTCGCGAATGCGACCAATTCGCCGTTGCCGGCTCCCGAAGCGTATGGCATCGTGGCCGCCGATTTCAACGGGGATGGCAAGCCGGACCTCGCTATCTCGGCCAATATCCGTATGTATGTCTTCGTCGGGAACGGCGACGGCACATTTGCGTCAGCAACGGCTTCTCCAATTAGCATACCGAGCCCGCCCTACGACGACTTTGGTTCACCCTACCTTGGACCTGTCGCCGTTGGCGATTTTAACCACAGCGGTCATCTGGGATTAGCGATCGGGATGTTCCAGAATGAGGCTGCGGCTATCCTCTTGGGGAATGGGGATGGGACCTTCGTTTCTTCTTCGGCGGTATTCGCGAATGCGCTTGGCCAGCCGACATCCGCGATAGCATCGGCAGATTTCAACGCGGATGGGAACCTCGATCTTGCAATCGCGAACCAATTCTCCGGGGTGTCGCCGGTTGTTCTCGGATACGGCAACGGAGCATTTAACACGGCCGGGACGCTGGTGTACGCCGAGGGCTTCCCGATAGGCGCGGCGGCAGGCGATTTCAATGCAGACGGAAAGCTGGATGCGGCTGTGGCGAGCGGCGGCTCGACCAAATACCCGGATTCGGGAGTGACCGTATCGCTTGGGAACGGCGATGGGACGTTCACCGAGGCGAGTGGTTCACCGATTTCCCTGGGGCAGAATCTCTCCGCGATCGTGACCGCTGACTTTAACGGTGACGGAAAGCTGGATCTCGCGCTGACGGATTCCGTCGGCAACACCGTGACGATACTGCTCGGAAATGGAGATGGGACATTCGGTGCTCCAGCTACGATGCCGGTAGGAAATCAGCCGGAGGCGATCATAGCTGCGGATTTCAACAACGATGGCAAGCTGGACCTCGCCGTCACAAACTTCGCAGACGGCACCATTACGCTTCTACTAGGCAACGGCGATGGGACGTTCACTCAAGCTTCTGGTTCGCCTTACACGGTAGGCAAAGGGCCATATCAACTCGCGGCGGCAGATTTAAATGGCGACGGAAAACTCGATCTCGCCGTGACCAACTTGACTGATGGAACCGTATCGATCTTGCTACAGCAGTAGTTCCGGCCCAGCGTTTGAAAAAAGAAAACCCGCCGGAGAAGCGGGTTCATAAATTAATCTAGATTTGCAATCACCCGGCGCTTAATCCCCCGCCGCCGCACCCTCCGCTAAAGCCGCGGCAATCAACTGCCCATTCGGCGCCGCTACCAAACCTTTTTCCAAATCCGCCAGCTTCACGCGCTTGACGTCCCAGGCCAACCCCAGCGTCTTCAGCGCCCAGATGCCGTACCAGTTCATATCGACCTCATACCAGGTAAAGCCATGCTGCGCCGCGGTCGGATGCGCGTGGTGATTGTTGTGCCAGCCTTCTCCGAAGGTCAGCAACGCCACCCACCAACTGTTGGTGGAAAGATCGCGGGTAGTGAAACGCCGCGTGCCCCACGAATGCGTCGCCGAATTCACCAGCCACGTCGCATGCAGACCAACCACCGTCCGCACGAAAATACCCCACATCAGAAATGGCAGCCCGCCGATGGCGAATAATATGACACCCAGCACGATCATGGGAACGTAGTGATACTTCGTAATCCAGACGTGGAATTTATCTTTGGCAAGATCGGGAACGTAGCGGGCCAGCGTGGTCGTGTCATGGTGCATCGACTTGCCCATGAGAATCCAACCCATGTGCGCCCACCATTTGCCCTCGATGGGCGAATGCGGATCGCCATCCTGGTCCGAATATTGATGATGAATACGATGCGTGGCCACCCAGAAAATCGGCCCACCTTCGAGTGCCAGCGTGGCGCACACGGTCAGAAAATACTCAACCCACTTCGGCGTCTTATAGCCGCGATGCGTGAGCAGGCGATGGTAGGCCATGCCGATTCCCAGGCTGCCCGAAACCCACCACAAGAACATGGCGACGAACAATGCCTTCCATGTGAAGAAGAACAGCGCCGCGATGGCTCCTACGTGAAACAGCGCCATAAAGATCGCGGTCACCCAGTTGACTTCCCCGTTTGCAGCTTGCCGTTTTTCCAGGCTTTCCAGTTCCATGTCCAACGTTGGCCCCATTTCGTGGTCTTGATCTCTACCGTACATATCTAACCTATCAAGGGATCGGTCAGACCACTGTAATACTTGTGTAATAGCGGTTTCTGAGGGCGTTACGCAGGTAATAGCTATGCCGGATGAAGAAGAGAAGAAATCGGGCAGGATTGCATGCGGCTTCGATTCGAAAGCGCAGCAGCACTCTCAGAAGAATCGCGTTACGCCCTCTTCCAGCACAACGACGCGGTCTTCGATTCCCGCCGCCCGCACCTCTTGCTCCAGCAGTTGCAGCGGCTCCTCGACCGGCTCATGCGACAGCCGGAAGCTCCCATAGTGCATCGGAACCATCCAGCGCGATTTCAAATCAAGAAAAGCTCGCGTAGCATCGGCCGGATTGGTGTGGACGTTGCGGAACGTTGGCGGATTGTAGGCTCCAATGGGAAGCAGCGCCAACTCCGGCGACAAGCGCCGCCCAATCTCGCGAAAACCCGCGAAATAAGCCGTATCGCCAGCGTGATACACAGAGTGCTTCCCTGCCTGCAACACATAGCCGCCATACCCGCGATGCGAATCCTTGAGAATGCGCGCACCCCAATGCCGGGAAGGGACGTGCGTCACCTCCAGGCTGCCGTGATGCGAGCTGTTCCACCAATCGAGCTCAATGATTTCCGAGAAACCCAAGTCAGAGATCAGGTCCGTCACATGGCTGGGAAGAATGATAGCCGGAGCAACTCCACGGGTTCGCAGATTATTCTGCACGATCGCGCGCAGCGACGGCCGGTGCAGATGATCGAAGTGCGCATGCGTTACCAGCACCACATCAATCGCCGGCAAATCGCGCACTCGCAGCCCCGGACGCCGCACCCGCTTCAGTAAAAAAAGCCAACGCGCAAAGTTGGGATCAATCATCACGCTCTTCCCGCCCATCTGCACGAAGAAGCCGGAATGGCCGATGAACGTGACTCCCATTTCGCCGTTCGAAGCTAGCCTGGGTTTGTGCGTTTCTCCGCAAAGCGGGGTCACCGCGGAATGCCGCACCAGACGCCCAAACTGTCTGGCTCGTTTACGGAGCGCCGGACTATGAAGGGTTGCTTTAATCATCCCTGCTCGTCTGCTTGTTGGATGAATCCGCGCGTTGCTGGCTATATTTTAGTTGAGGCCAGAAGGTATATGCGTAATTTCCACTCGTCCCCATATTACGCTTTCGATTCGGGCACCGTGCCCAATTGGATTGCAATATTAGAACAGCTAAATAATGCCCCTGTGGGGACAGCCGCCCTCGGC
>JBAPQU010000034.1:0-3175 GCA_049280795.1 Candidatus Sulfotelmatobacter sp. | reverse complement strand
GTGTCAGCCTCGGTAAATGGGGGCGGGGTCAACTCTACATCGAAATCGTATTCAGTAAAATCTTCCTCGCTGACGAAACCGTCATAGCGCTTCTCCAACAGCTCAAGAAAGGCTGCGTCGGTAGTGTTCAACCGGACGGGAATACCGCCGATGTTAATCACGACGCTGTAGCGTTCGATTTGTACGGCTAGTCCGGGCACGGAAGCGATTCCTCCGGAGCCAATTTCGTCGGAACACAAACCATGCAGTGAAGATAGACTAGGGCGCGCGCCGCGGGAACGGAGCGGCGAACGATATTTGCCGTCAGGCGCTTTACCCCATTCAATTCTGCGGGCACTGCGATCAACTTTCCTGCCCGGATCAAGTAGGAGACTTTTCCCAGTAACTCATCCTTTGCCACGGGACGATCGGGTGCGGGTAGCGCATCTCCTTGAGTAATCCACTGCGGGCGCTCCGAATCACCCATTGTGTTCACTACGCGATGAGCGCACAGCCTGCCTTCGCGCCCCACGAGCACCACATCTCCGATGTTGACTTGATCGGGAGGGATGCGATTCACAACCAGCGTGTCGCCTGGCCACAGCGATGGAAGCATGCTCCAACCGGTGGCGGCAAAACGAAGGCTTCCGAACGAGCGCAAAACTTCACATGCGAGTTCGCATTTGACAACGCTTCCTCGTCCAGGCGCAACTTTGACTGCTTGGCTCATGAAGCGCTCAGGGCACCTATTCCGCTGCAGCTGCCTTGCGTGGGGTTCACCTTCCCGCAGGAAAGTGCCGAGGTCACAAAAACCTGTTCGAAGCGAAAGTCAGGCTTCTGGTACGGCTTCTTAGTGGTTGCCGCAGATTGCGGCTCGTCGCTGGATGAGTTATTTATATCCATAATGATCGTCCCTTGGTTTTATCGTAACGCCGCTTACTGTAATGCCGACTGCGACGCTTGCACCGCGCAGCCCACGTTGCTAGCCGCCCCACAAGTCGTCTGGTCGCTCAGAGTGGAGAAGTATATCTGAGATCCCGCCAATGGTCCTGAGCCAACGGTATTGTCGATGATAATTCCGCTCGTGCCGCCGGCGGCGGCCAGTGCCGAGCTCGGCAGTACGCCGGCATTCACCCAGATCATCCCGTTGTCCGGGGTAGTGTCACCGGCATAGGTGCCCCAATCAGGCGCGGCGCCCCCGGAAGTTCCCCCGGTCTGGACGATCTCGACGTTGCCGTTGCTATCGACAATGCTGTTCCGCCCGACGTACGGAGTGCCAGCCGCCCAACTCGGCAGCGGGGTAACCGTAGCGGGCCCCTGGTTGAAAAACGTGACACTGCCATTGGGGGTAGGAGTACCCACGAGAATCGGCCAAGCGGGGGGTGTTGCCCCGGAGATACCGGCCACATTGACCACATTGATGTAGAGGTTGTTGTCCGTGCCCAGGACCAGTATCTCCTGACCCTTCTGGTACGCAGTGGATGGCTGCCACGGCATACTGACAAAACTCAGAGCGCAACCGCTTGCGCCACATGCCGTGGGTTGAGCGAAATTTTGCACGCCAAAGAACACGCGTTCAGCCGCGCCCCCCGTTGCGTTTGGGTTCATGATGTCAGTCACCGGAGAACACGCAGGACTATTCACTGCCGGAGTAAGCGCTGCAACCGCTATTGCCGTGCCCATAGTTCCCGCCTGAATCGGGATTTGATACAGGGTTGGGTTGGCGCCGGTGTTGCCGCAAACATAGAGGTTGCCAGTGACGTTGGTCGAGTTCACGTACGCACTATCGGCATCCCCACGGTACAGGGGACTAGGGCCGATCAACGCCCCCTTAACAACGCTGGCGCCGACGGTCACTTCCGAGCCAACGGAACCACCAGGGAAGCTGGAGCTGAACTGGTAGACCGCCGAACAAGCCGCCCCAGCACAATTCGTTGAGCCGTCACTCGACGAGAACACGTACACCAGTCCCGCAGTAGAGTCCACTCCAGGACTGTCCACGATGCCGGTGCCAAAATCTAACTGGCCAGATTTAACCACCGCGCCCGCGGGGCTTACACGATATAGGTATCCGTCGTAATCGCCAACAAACACGTCCCCCGACGCATAATCATGAACCGGGCTGGAGAGAGCCAAGGTGGCGGCATTCACCTGGACGGGGAACCCTCCAGAAACCACTTCTGCCGGCATTCCCCTAAACATCGGCGTGATCTTGTGAAGCCACCCGAATGCGCCTCCAACCCAGGCTGTGTCGCCTGTGTAGTCGACGAAGACTGAAGAGGTTGTGTCGTTGATCTGGGTCCCCGAACCATCCACAAGAAAGATCTCCGTCATGCATGGCGCGGTGCAGCTCGGGTACGCGGCATTGCTGACGGGATTAAGCGTCTGTGGCGCGCCAATGGTCTGTGTTGCAGAAGGCGCCCATTTCAATAGCACCAGGCCTCCAATGCCGCCGTTGGTTTCAACGAAGGCGACCTGAGTGCCGTCTTCAGAGAAAGTGGGAGAAGTCAGGATCTGTCCGCCGGTGTTGTAGGCCCAATAGCTTGATGGGACCGTGCCGCCGCAGCCGGTGTAAAGATTGTCATAAGCGACAATGCTGGCTTGCGTGGGGGTTCCTTCAAGGCCGGTGCTGTAGATGACGAAATCAGGCTGTGCGGCTGTTCCACAGTTGGCGGTGGTGCCAAGAAACGATACCTTCGCCGGATAATTTCCAGCGCCTACGCTGCCGCCCGCACCCAGGCTCTCCGCCCAGTCGCCTTTCTTCTTTTTTGGAGGCTTAACTTTCATGATGGCTATGGGAGTGCGCCACGTAGAAGCGAGGGCATCACTGCTCTGAGCGGCCGGCGCCATCGCCGGCAATTGAGAGCGATAGCGCTGCTGCCAATAGCGGGGATCCTGACGTACGCGCTCGGCCTGCTCGGTAGTGGATGGCCTAGAGAAGATGAGGCTGTGATGGCTCCAGTCGGTGGGCACAGGGATGGTTGCCTCCGAGCTCCGGGCAGCCTGACCGAACAGAGCTGGAGACAAAGTAAGAATTCCGAAAACTGAGACACCTACGCACAACAGAAGCTCGCGGTTCACTCTCATTTTTCTCCCTGACGCCGAGGGCAGATGACGACAGCTAGAACTCTTGCATCGACAGCAAACTCTCCGCCCATCTGCGCTTGGATTCTTGGCTGGAAAAACATCATACACC
>JBAPQU010000033.1:0-5490 GCA_049280795.1 Candidatus Sulfotelmatobacter sp. | reverse complement strand
CTGCTGCTGGAACGACTGCGGATGTGACGCGCTCTGCGTCCCGAAGAAATGTTGCGATGCGCTACTGTGAATGGTCGAAGGAGCTGCAGCGCGTCCGCTGGCCGATAAACTGGCGCGCGACGGAACGACTGGCAGATTACCAGTCATCATGTGAGCGCTGCTCAACTGCGCGTGAGTAGCCGCTACCGCTGTGGTTCGGCCGGCTCCGAATTTCCCGGCTCCCACGGTCGAAACGCCTCCGGCAATGTGCGCATCGTTGATGTGCGCCAGGTTCGAGAAGCGCGTGCCTCCGTGCAAGGGCGCGATCCCGCCGTAACGGTTGATCTCACCAAAGCGGTTGAAGCCTACGACGCCGAAGCGTCCACCATATCCGCCCCACCACGGGAAGAAGCGGTCACACGGCCCGATCGGCAGCCAGCCGAAGCCTCCCCACCCGCCCCAACCAAAACCGAGGCCGAATCCCCAGCCGCCTCCGAAGCCAAAGAACGATACATACGCCGGCGCCCAGAATGGACGATAGAAGCCCGGACCCCACACCGGTCCCGGCCACCACGCCCACGAATTGCCGTACATCATCCAGCGCCCATAGTGATATGGCGCCCATCCCCAAGGCTCATAGCCAACCCAGGTCCAACCGTAGTAAGGCTCATACGTCCAGTCGCCATCGCGGTACGGAGCCCAGCCGTCCGGCTCGTTCGGTACCCAGACCTGGCCGTAATCGGGCGCGTCTTCCCAGGTTCCGTTGGCGTCGAGGTCTTCGGAGCCAACGTAATATTTGTTGGTGTGGTGCCAAGCAGCGGCTTCGTGGATCATGTGATCGCGTTCGCTATTCCAGCGATCCCAGTCGTCACGGTCAGGAGCCGGACCGATTTTGTATTTCGCATCCGCGCCGGAACCACGTACGGTCGCCATTTCTCCTTGCTTGAGCTGGGCAATGCCCTGCGGCGTTGAAATTTCGGCTTCACCCTTGCGCGCGATGACAATGCTGTCTCCATCGGGCCGCACTTCGATGCGGAAGACGCCATCCTTGTGGGCGGGGTGAACCGCGACGTTCGGAGTGTCGATTTCCGGCTCAGCCTCGCTCTCGCCAAAAACGGAGTAGTTGGCCAAGCCCTGTCCTACCTGAATCTGAATGTTGTTTTGCGTGAAATTCGCGATGGTGGCTTGCGCATTCGATCCGAGGCGAAGAATGTTGGCATAGTCGAGTTGCACTTCGGCACGGCCGCCGGCCCCGGTGGAAACTTTATCGCCGTTGACCACAGGTTGGTTCAATATCGCAGCCGACCATGTACCGGAATCTCCACGCTGTGTGGACACATCGCCATGAATCATGCTGACACGGCCTACACCTTGGTTCACTCTTGCCGGACCTTCACCGGATGGACCTCCGGGTTGAGCTTCTTCTCCGAGCTGCGGGGGTGGACCGGCTTGCGGTTGTCCAGGTGGCGGGCCGGGCTGCGGAGGCTGCGCTTGGGGTTGTCCTATTTCCAGCGGCGCGTTCGGTTGTTCCGTAGGTCCCGGACCCGGCTCGGTGGTTTGCGCCTGCGTGGCAATCGAGAGTGCGCCGACCAGCACCAGAGTTAGGAGCGCGAACCTTGTTATGAATTTGTTCTTCATGACTTGCCTCTTCCCGAATCCGTCGACTAATTGCGGGTGAAATACTCACTAGGTAACGAGCAACTTCCGTGCCAAAACTGGAGTGGATATAAGTCTAGTAACTCTTTTGCTTTCAGGTGGAAAAATGGCTTCCAGCAGGAGTAGATGTGGTGCTGGCTTCAGAGCGGTGGCCGACCTGAGCCAAGGTGGTGGTTTTCGGCCAGCAGCTCGGCTTCTCACCATTTTCGAAGACGTGAAGCCCGCCACTATCTGGACTGTGCACCATGCCAAATCGTAATAATGGTAAGCCTGCGAGTCTGTAGTCGGTAAAAAATCAAATAGGGAGTACCCCCCACCACCAACTCCCGCACGCCGGGTTCACTTCCACTCCGGCCCAAGTAGGGGTGGTCCTTCAGAGCCTCCACCAAGGCAACGATTCGCATTGCCAATCGCTCAGCAGCCTCAGGTTTGTCACGGGCCACGTAGGCTCGTATTTCCCGCAGTTGCGTTAACGCGAGCGGAGACCAGACAATCTCTACCGGCACAGTGTCTCGTCATCGTGCTGCCGACCGCATGCGCATTTCGGTGGCGGCAGCTCATGGTTCGTCCCCCACGAAAGCAGCCAAGCCTTCATGTCTTCGTGCCTGACATAGTGTCCGGACTTCACCTGGCGATCCGCCTGGCGAATTTCACCCAGCATTCTCTCCTGGTCCGCCACGTAGGATTCGACCGCATCGGAGATGAGGAAATTCGAGCTGCGTCCGAAAACTTTAGCCAGCTTGGCGAGGCGCTTTTTGATCTCAGGCTTCAGGCGGATGCTGAGAGTTACACTACTTGTGTTCGCCATGAACACATATTAGCATGCGGCTATGATCGAGGACCTTCTTTGTCGCTACGCTTCTTTTTCTCCCTCATCCGCAATCCCAATCTTCGACAGCCGATAGCGCAAAGCATTCCGTGATAGCCCCAGCAGCCGCGCGGCCTGACTCTTATTGCCATTGGCGCGTCGTAGCGCTTCCCGAATCATCTCGTCTTCCCAGTGCTCTAGCGTCATGCCTTCCGGAAGAAAATTGTTCGTTCCATTCGCGGTTTTTACCGGACGCAAGTCCAGATGAATATCCGCCGAATCCAGCACGGTTCCCTTTGCTAACGCGCACGCTCGCTCGATGATGTTCTGCAGCTCGCGAACATTCCCGGGCCAGTGATAGTTCGCCAGAATCTGCATCGCCTCCGGCGTAACGCTTTTCACAGGCTTGCCGGAATCTCCAGCGAAGCGAGAGATGAAAAGATTGACCAGATCCGGAATGTCTTCCTTGCGTTGGCGCAGCGGCGCAATGTCGATGGGGACGACGTTTAACCGGTAGTAAAGATCTTCGCGAAAGGTGCCCTGCTCCAAGGCTTCGCGCAGATCGCGATTGGTGGCTGCGATCAGCCGCACATCTACTTTCACGGTTCGTGTGCCACCGAGGCGCTCGAACTCACGCTCCTGCAGCACTCGCAGCAGCTTCACTTGCGTAGCCGGAGGGACGTCGCCGATTTCGTCGAGAAATAAGGTGCCCTTGTCCGCCAGTTCGAATTTGCCGGGCTTGCTGGCGTGGGCGCCGGTGAACGCGCCTTTTTCGTAACCGAAAAGCTCGCTCTCTAAAAGATTTTCCGGAATCGCCGTGCTATTGATCTTGATGAACGGCCCCGCGGCCCGCCGCGATTTTTCGTGAATTGCGCGCGCGATCAGATCTTTGCCCACGCCGCTTTCACCGCCGAGCAGCACTGTCGAATTCGTGGGTGCCACTCGTTCCACCGTCGCCAGAACTTCCTGCATCTTTTTGCTGCGCGCGACGATGTTGGGATGAGCATAGCGCTTGCCTAGCGCCTCGCGGAGCGACCGGTTCTCCTCGCGCAAGTCACGGACATCGAGTTCCTTGCGGATCACCATGCGCATTTCGTTCAGCGAGAACGGCTTCAGCACATAATCACTGGCCCCGGCCTTCATGGCTTCCACTGCCGTTTCCACCGTCCCGAAGGCAGTCATCACAATTACCGGCAACGCGGCGTTGTGCCGCTTGATCGCATGCAGAAATTCCAGGCCATTCATTCCCGGCAGTTTCAGGTCCGTCACCACAAGATCGACGGTATTTTCGCGCAAGAGTTTCAGCCCGGTCTCGGCGTCACCCGCGGAAAGAGTGGTGAAGCCGTCCTCGCCAAGATTTAGTTCGAGGAGGCGGCGCATCTTGGCTTCGTCTTCGACAATCAGAATGGTTGGCATGTCTGTCTCACAGCGCCTAAGTGCTACCCCATTTCGAACGCCATTACTAAGATGCTTGCGCGGCGGTTACACTGTCGCTCGCGGGAAGAAAAACTACGAAGCAGGCTCCCCGCTGATCGTTCTGTTTACTTTCCACTCGAATGCTTCCATGATGCCCGTCAATGATCCTTGATACGATCGACAACCCAAGTCCTACGCCGGTTTTCTTGGTGGTTACAAACGGATTGAATATCTGCTCCCGCAATTCAACCGGAATTCCCGGCCCCGTGTCTTCAATCCGCACTTCCACTCCATCCTGATTGGCACCGTGCGCTCTGGCCGCTGATACGTGCAGCGTGCCACCGCCGCTACCCATCGCATCATAAGCATTCTGAATCAAATTCACGAATGCCTGTTCACAAAGAGTCTCGTCGAGCGGAACCGGGGGCAAGTTCGTTTCATACTGCCGTCCTACAAGCACTGGCTTATCCTTTTGTGTCAACCCTACTGACTGCAGCGAGCGCTCCAGCACCGGGGTAATTTCCTGGGTAATCAATTCGGCCTGCAGAGGGCGCGCAAAATCGAGAAACCTGGTAACGAGTGCGCTCAAACGATTGGTCTCACTCGAAATGTAGCCTGCCAACTCACTGGCTAACGGATTCGACTCCCCAAGCTTCTCGTGAAGCATTTCCGCCGATCCTTTGATCACCCCCAGCGGATTTCGAATCTCGTGCGCCAACCCGGCGGACATTTGTCCCAGTGCTGCCAAACGTTCGGATCGCCGCGCATCCGCCTGCGCCTGCTCCAGTTTGCGGTTGGTTTCTGCCAGGGTTTCCGCCAGCTCCTGGTAGCGTTTGGTTTGGCGGCGATTCTCAATAACAAACCGGTTCACCACCATCGCGGCCAGAAAAAAGAAAAGCACGCGAATGGCCAGCAGGCCGTAACTCTCGGTGGTGATTTCATATTCCTGAAGCGCGGGATAAAGATAGGAGCAGTAGGCGACCGAGGCTAAGGCAGTCCAGAGCAACGTGGTTAGTGGGCCGAAATATTCTGCTGCCGTAACTGCTGGCAAAAAGTAAATAGGCCAATAACTACTGTTGATGCTGAGCTCACCGGTGTGATCGATGAGCAACGTCGCCAGCGCGATTTTGAGCACGACGATATATGCCGCTCCCCGCCTCGGAGACCGTGCCAGTATCCATCCTTCGCTGAATTGCACCACTCCAATAGCCAACAGCGTGAGCTGTTTGTGAATCTCGCGCACCGGCGGCAGTGCTGCTAGCCCCGCGAGAAACAGCAGCCATAGGACGTCCATCCAGTTAATCGCCGGACGCTTTTGCTCGCTCAGTTCGGTCATTCTGATTCGATGATAAAGAATCGCCAACAAATGCCAATCGTATCCACACTTATGCAAACAAGATAGAGACTGTTTAGTTTCCTAAGCGAAATGGCGGCCATCGGCCAGAGTAAGCCGATAGCCGGCGGGCAGAAACAATTGTTCGGCGAGAAGATTTAGTGAGTCATCGGCTTCGGCGCGATCTGATCCAAGGTAAGATTCAATTCCAAAACATTGACGCGGGGCTCGCCCAGAAACCCGAGCTGCCGCGACTCCGTGTGCTGGCGCACGGCCTCGCGAACTACATCCTCGCTAA
>JBAPQU010000032.1:0-3337 GCA_049280795.1 Candidatus Sulfotelmatobacter sp. | reverse complement strand
TCCCGCAGCAACGGATGGCAGGATTCATGCGGTGAACTGCAATCTTAGACAAGTCGATGGCCGGCTTGCTCCAACTCTTTTAGCGCCGCGGGAGCGAATTGTTCCTGGACGAGCACGTAATCTGTGTCGTATGTGGAGATGGCAAAGATGGGGATGCCGTTGTTCGACAACGGCTCGATGAACGAGAGCAGGACTCCGGTTAGTGAAAAGGGAAAAGGCCCTTCGAGCTTCAGACAAATCCAGCGCGAGCCGGGATCGATTTCCTTCGGGACGGAGTCTGCCGTGCAGACGATGGAGAGTTCATCGGCGGTGCGGGTGATCGAAGTGAAATCGCCCTTCGCCCAATCCGGCGCGGGCGCATTCGGAGGTTGGCGCACGATGGCGTAGAAACCCGGGAGTTGCCGGAATTTAAGTTTTTGAGGCATGCGTGCTAGGAAACTATCTCGCGGCTGCGGCATCGAACAGGTTCAGGAATTCCAACTTCTTTTCTGCAGGCAGAAATGACGCTTCGAATGAGTTGCGCGCGAGCTCGCGCAGGTGCTCGTCGGTGAATCCGAAAGTCTGTTGGGCAAGCTGGTATTCGCGCGCCAGCGTAGTGCCGAACATGGCGGGGTCGTCGCTGTTGAGCGTGATCATTATGCCGTGATCGAAATAGCTTTTCGCGGGATGCTCGTTGAGGTTGGGACAGAGCCCCGTTCGCAGGTTGCTGGTCATGCAGATTTCAACCGGAACCTGGCGCTGCGCGAGCTCTTCAACCAGATCGGGATCATGGAAGGCAGTGAGGCCGTGCCCGATGCGCTCGGCGCGCAGGTTAAGCGCTCCCCAAATTGATTCTGGAGGGCCAGTCTCGCCTGCATGTGCCGTAAGGCGCATGCCATGGTCGGCAGCCCACGCATAGGCGTCACGAAAAAGTTCAGGTGGAGCTTTCTGCTCGTCTCCGCCGATGCCAATTCCAACTACTTCACGATCGTGATAGCGGACAGCGAGTTCGAAGACGTACTGCGCCGCCTCCAGGCCGAACTGCCGCACGGCGTCGAATATCCAGAGCAGCGAAATGCCGAAGTCGCGCGCGCCACGCGCGCGGCCGCGGTCCAGCCCTTCGAAGATGGCGGCGAAATCCTGCCTGCGCCAGAGGCACACTCCCACCGAAACATACACTTCGGCATGCAAAACATTTTCTTCCTTCAGGCGCTGCATCAGGCGGTAGGTGATGAGTTCATAATCCTCCGGGGTGCGCAAATGCTCGGTAATGTTCTTGAACGCGAGCAGGAAGCCGGGAAAATCTTCGTAGCGGTAAAGCGCGTCGATCTCGGCCCGCATGGGATGCTCACCACGGCGCTGCCGTAGTTCGAGCAGCGTAGCCGGCTCGATTGCGCCCTCGAGGTGCAGGTGCAACTCGGCCTTGGGCAGAAGGCGTAGAAAACTATTCGGCGGCCGATCGAGTGCGGAAGGCATTGCTTCTTGATTGTAGTTTCTTGGCGGGAGTTTTGCGAGAGTGTGATTCACCACGGAGGCACGGAGACACGGAGGGCAAAATGGAAGGCCGTGGTGGAAACGCCTCTTCAGGCGCGGCGCGCTGGATGACTAAAGGGATCCTTCGACTGCGCGGAGCGATTCGCTCAGGATGACAAAATTGAACTCCGTCAGCTACTTCTTCGCGAACTCACTCCGGTGCCGACTGTAGAAAATATAGATCAGCAGCCCGAGACCGAGCCAGACTACGAAGCGCAGCCATGTAATAACCGTGAGCCCGGTCATCAGGCCGCCGCACAGAATAATTGAGATCAGCGGGAACCAGGGTACGAACGGCACTTTGAAGACGCGCGGGCGGTCGGGTTGCGTGCGGCGCAGAATGATAACTCCAAGTGAGACTAGGACGAAGGCAAACAGCGTTCCGATGTTAGCAAGATCGGCGGCATCGCTGATGGCGAAGAATCCGGCGGGAATGCCGACGGCGAAGCCTGCAATCCAGGTGGAGTAGTGCGGCGTCTGGAACTTGGGATGAACTTTAGAGAAAAGCGCCGGGAAAAGCCGGTCGCGCGACATCGCGTACCAGATCCGTGCCTGGCCGTATTGAAAGACCAGCAGCGACGAGATCATGCCCATAAGCGCTCCGATGACGATGACGGAGCGCGACCAGCGGCTGGCGCCAAGCACCTTCAACGCATAGGCAACAGGAGCTTCTGCGGCTTCGCCGGAAACGAAGGTGCCGTACCTCATCATGCCCAGCAGCACGATGGAAACGCCGACGTAGAGAACAGTGCAGACGATTAGCGAGGCGATGATGCCGATGGGCATGTCGCGCTGCGGATTGCGCGCCTCCTCGGCTGCGGTGGAGACGGAATCGAAACCGATGTAGGTGAAGAAAACGATGGCGCCGCCGGTAACGATACCGCCGAATCCAGAAGGCGCGAAGGGTCGCCAGTTACCGGGGTTCACCAGCATACCGCCGATGACCAGGAAGACGAGAATGGCGCCGATCTTGATGGCGACCATGATGTTGTTGGCTTCCGCGGATTCGCGCACGCCGCGCACCAGCAACACCGTGAGGATGAAGACGATGAGGAAAGCGGGGAAGTTGAAGTATGAACCTGTCCAACGTCCGGATTCCCAGACGGGTGTGGACCATCGATCGGGCAAGTGCACGCCGAAGGATTCCAGTTGTGATTTGGTGTAGGCGGCGAAACCGATCGCGACCACCACATTGCTGACCACATATTCGAGGATGAGATCCCAGCCAATGATCCAGGCGAAGATTTCACCGAGCGTGGCGTAGGAATATGTATAGGCGCTGCCGGCAATCGGGATCATTGAAGCCAGTTCGGCATAGCACAACCCGGCAAAGCTGCAGGCCAGCGCAACCAGAAAAAACGAGATGGCGATGGAGGGCCCTGCTGCAGGACGCCCGTGCATGAGGACTTGTCCCATGCCGCCGCCGCGCAGAAAGTTCACGATGATATCGAGAACCTGCGCGTGGAGGATGGACGGCGCCTGAAAATATTCTCCGGCGGCGGCCGTTCCTGTCAGCACGAAAATTCCGGAGCCGATGATGGCGCCGATGCCCAGCGCCGTCAGCGACCAGGGGCCAAGGGTTTTCTGCAGCCGTTGCCCTGGGGCTTCAGACTCGGCGATCAGTTTATCGATCGACTTGCAGCAGAAAAGCTGGCTGTTGGAGGTGCGAACCGTTGCGGCGGGTTCCGGGGACGGCGACGATTGGGACAAGAGGTGGTTGTCTCCTGACAGCGGGAGTCGGGCATGGGCCAACCGGCCCATGCCCGTAATTCCGTTACTGGCGGCCTACCGCTTCGACTGGCCGCGAGCCAACTTCTTCACCTTG
>JBAPQU010000031.1:0-3041 GCA_049280795.1 Candidatus Sulfotelmatobacter sp. | reverse complement strand
GCCGCGGCCGGAGCGGCAACCGGTGTGTGCTTGGGCGTGTGCGCCGCAAAGGGATCGGAAAATGAAGAAACGGTTTGCACCGGCGGAGCCGGCCGCTCAAAGCTTGCGGTGTCGCTGCTTTCCCGCGGCGGCGCCTGTTTGCGAAGCGAAGCTACCTCCAACCACGCACTGGTGGCCATAACCAACAATTCCAAAGCGTTGGAATTCAGCTTCCCGCTATCGCCGCCATCGGCGTAAACCAGAGCTGCCACTTTGTCCTTGAGCGCCAAGGGCAATACCAGAACTTGCTCATTTGCCGGGCTGCCGAACTGCTCGGTGAATCCGCGGCCCATCTCGGCGATGTTTCCCGGGGTCGCTACTCGATTCTGGTAAGCGTGCGCTGCCGGTCCAGCATGCAGATCGAGAGCGAAATCTTTGACGGACTCATCATCCCCAAATCCGCGGGCTTGCCATCCGGATGCCGCTCCCGCTTTCACTACGAACAGCGCTGTACGCGCGCAGTATGCGCTGCCTGCATCGAGCAAGGCACGCAAAATTTCTTTCTGAGTTGTGCCGGCATGAATATTGGCGACGGCCTGAACCAGCGCGGTGGAATCTTCCTGCGCGGCGACTGGAGCTTCACTTGTGGGTGCAGGCAACGCTTCCAGCACGCGCTGCGCGATCTGCGCCTGCAATTGTGGAATGTGCTCTTGCAGAGCCCGTGCCACGGCACGTTCAACGATCTGCTGCATCCCGATTGGCTGCGTCTCGTCGTGCTTCTCGTTCCGTTCCGCCATGCTTGGAGAACCGTTTAATCCCTGGAATTGTGCTTGTCTGAAAGAGTGCGGCCGGAGCTGTACCCTAAGTGCTGATTATACGGCACTTGTGCGAATGCCCCAGAGTACTTCGGTACCTGTTCGACCGCGTAGTCTTCTTGATTTGACTCTACCGCATACGTGGGTCTGGTCGAAACTGGAAAGCGATTGGGCAAATGCATAGGTTACCAAGTAGAATAACAGCTTACGTTTTTCAGTCTGCGGTTCTTTGTCCGCAAAATACTGCATCGCCCATAGAATGGAAACCATCCAAAACAAGACAGAGGTTCCCGTTACTGAAGAGCTGGCCCTGGTACGGGCCGCCAAGCAGGGCGACGACTCTGCGTTTGAAGAGTTGGTTCGACGCTACGACCGTAACGTTTTTCGGATCGCGCAACACATCACGCAGAACCGCGAGGATGCGGAGGATGTGGTGCAGGAAGCTTTCCTGAAGGCGTACGGCAACCTGGCGAAGTTCCAGGAGCAGTCGAAGTTTTATACATGGCTGGTGCGCATCGCCGTCAACGAAGCGTTGATGAAGTTGCGCCGGAAGAAGCCCGAGCGTACGGTTTCGCTCGATGAGGACATAAAAACTGAAGACGACTCTCTGCCACGGGAGATTGCGGATTGGAGTCCCAATCCCGAGCAGCAGTATAACCAGGCGGAGTTGCGTGAGATTTTAAGTAAAACGATCCAAGGCCTGCCCCCAGGGTTTCGGACCGTGTTCGTACTTAGAGACGTGGAGGGATTGTCCACCGAGGAAACCGCGGCGGCTCTGGAGTTGAGCGTGCCGGCGGTGAAATCGAGATTGCTGCGAGCGCGTTTGCAATTGCGCGAGCGCTTAGGACGGTTCTTCCAGAGACGCGAGAGTGGAGATGGCGAACAGTGAAATGCTCTGAATTTTTGCACGAGCTGACCAACTATTTGGACGGCGTGCTCGACGAACCCACAAAAGTCGAGTTGGAGAACCATCTTTCCTGGTGCCACAACTGCTATGTGGTCTGCGACACCACCAAGAAAACCATCGAGATCTATCGCGACTCCCAGCTCTACGAATTGCCCGAAGATCTTCGGACCCGTCTGCGCTCCGCCATCATGACCAAATGCCAGCAGCAAAAAAAGCGCGGGCCCGGGAGCGCGTAAGCCCAGCTAAATAAGTATTAATCCTCCGGCAAATACGGCTCTCCAGCCCCAGCGGATATTCCATTTCAATTACCCTTTCGCCTCGCTTATAATGAAGTGCGCGCCCTGGGGTGTTGTATGTTGCGTTTCCGAGGTATCTCCCTTCTCGCTTGTTTCTTGATGGCTGCGTTTCTGGTCTATGGACAGGCGGACGATCCGGCGCAAACCCAGAGCTCGCAGTCGGACTCGTCATCGCCGCATTTACGCAAGAACATCTCTGAGCCTGATTCCACTCCGAAACCTCCCGCCCCGATTTCGCCGGATGCGCCTCGCATTTCCAGGCAGACGCGCTATGAACTTATTCGCAATTTTGAAATGCAGCTGGTCTATGCGCGAACGGCTTTTCCCATGGGCACGAAAGGGCTGCGGTTGAAGGACGGTTCGATTACGCCCAGCGGGGAAGAGTTGCAACAAGCGCTTGCTTTGTGGGGCCCGGCAGTCAGGCCGGGCGATCCGGCACACATCTCATATGTGCAGATCAAGGACGACCACATTCATTTCGAGATCAATGGCGGTCCGATTCACCGCAAGAAATGGTATGAGCGTATAGAGGTTTCAGGGACAAATGGTACGCCGGTTACGGGGTCCGGCGACCCGCAAACTAATCCACATGGTTCATGCGTGGATCTTTATTTTGACAAGCATGTCCCTGAGATGACGGCGGCACAGTTGCGCGTACTGCTATACCCGGTGCTCGATTTTAATGCGAAGAACAGAGAACAAGCCTATCTCGATACTGTGCCTCCTAATGTGAAGGCAGCCATCCAGTCGCATCGCGTACTCGTGGGAATGAATCAAGAGATGGTGATTCACGCCAAGGGCAAGGCCCCGAGAAAGGTCCGGGAGCGGGATGGCGACACGGAATACGAAGAGTGGATTTATGGCGAGGCTCCGGCGGATGTTGATTTCGTTCGCTTCGTAGGCGACGAAGTGGTTCGCGTTGAGACTATGAAGGTGAGCGGCGAGAAGATCGTGCGCACGGAAAAAGAAGTTATCCTGCCGGATGCGGATAAGGACAAAGAGGCCAAGAAGGAAAAAGCACCCGAAGAACATCCCGCGAATGCG
>JBAPQU010000030.1:0-6448 GCA_049280795.1 Candidatus Sulfotelmatobacter sp. | reverse complement strand
GCTGGAAACCCCGTCGAACTGCGCTCGACGGACAGCCCTTCGACTCAGCTCAGGCCAGGCGGGGGCGGCTGTCCCCACATGGACATTGCCGTGAGCTGGGTCCGCGTTAGGTGCAATGCCTGCCTGTTTTCCGATAGAGTAGTTGGTTCCCATGCTTGATCTTGGCTTTGTTCGTGACAATCTGCCGCGGGTGGAGGAGATGCTGCGCCAGCGCGGCGCGGATCCAGACGCCGTTCTTAAGGACTTCCGTGACGTAGATACGGAGCGCCGTGCGGCTATCACCGAGGCTGAAACCATGAAGGCTCGGCGCAACAAGGCTTCGGAAGATATCGCCAAATTGAAGAAGAGCGGCGGGGACGCGACTGCTGCCATCGCCGAGACGAAAGAGCTGCGCGAGCAGATTCAGGCGCGGGAAAAAATTGCTGCCGACCTGGATGCGCGGCTGCAGGATATTCTCTCCGGCATTCCCAACGTGCCTCACGCCGGCGTTCCGGTGGGGCACAGCGCGGAAGAGAATGTGGAAGTGCGGCGATGGGGTAAGGCTCCGGAATTTGACTTTACTCCCAAGCCGCATTGGGAATTGGGAGCGGAGCTGGGCGTGCTTGATCTGGAGCGCGCGGTTAAGCTTACCGGCGCGCGCTTTGCGGTTTACTGGGATCTGGGCGCGAAGCTCGAACGGGCGCTGGCGAACTTTATGCTCGATCTGCACACGCGCGAGCATGGATACACGGAGGTTTTGCCGCCTTATCTGGTGAATTCGGAATCGATGTACGGGACGGGGCAGTTGCCCAAGTTTGCGGATGATTTGTTTCGGGTGCCGCATGGAGAGAAAGATCTCTGGCTGATTCCGACGGCCGAGGTGCCGGTTACGAATCTTTATCGCGATGAAATTCTTGAGGCTGCGCGGCTGCCGATTTCGCTGGCGGCTTACACACCTTGCTTTCGCAGCGAGGCGGGATCTTACGGGAAAGATGTGCGGGGAATTATCCGGCAGCATCAGTTTCAGAAGGTGGAGCTGGTGAAATTTGCGCGGCCGGAGGATTCGTATGAAGAGCATGAGAAGCTGACGCGGAATGCGGAGACGATTCTGCAGAAGCTGGGCTTGCATTATCGGACGGTCGCGTTATGCACGGGAGATATGGGGCCATCCTCGGCGAAGACTTATGACATTGAAGTGTGGTTGCCGGGGCAGCAGTTGTTTCGGGAAATTTCGTCGTGCTCGAATTTTGAGACGTATCAGGCGCGGCGGGCGAATATCCGCTATCGCCCCGAGAGCAAGAATAAGACTGAGTTCGTGCACACGCTGAATGGGAGCGGGCTGGCGGTGGGCCGGACCTGGGTGGCGATTGTGGAGAATTATCAGCAAGCGGATGGGAGCGTGGTGATTCCGGAAGTGCTGCGGCCTTATGTTGGGGCGGAGCGGATTACGGCGAGGAAGTTTTAGGGGCTTCCCTCAGGGGCTAAAGCCCCGTGTTATGAACGGACTTTACGGTGCGACTGGAAGTCGCGCCCTTTCAAAGCCGCCACCAGCTTCGGCATTGCCAAGAAAGGATCGGGTCACTAGACTTGCAAAGTGTGGAAATCAGCACGACCGCGACGGGCGCGCCTTCCCTACCGATGAACCGCGCGTGGCGAACAATTCGCAGCTACATTCTTTGGCAACATGAGCGGGGCACGCTGCACTACGACATCATGGTCACGCTGATCCTGCTTTTTATCTTCGCCACGCCTTACTGGATCAACTACAACGACAAACCTGTTTCAGGCAATCAGCATCAGACTGATATCGTGGTTACGCCCGAGGCGGATGGTGGATTGGTTTACCAGATTTCGGCAGGCTCGATTACGCCGGGAGACGATCATGCGGTACGCGACCAGTTGCTGCATCTCATCAAACCGATTTCGGGGGATGTGACGATCGTGAAGTATGAAGGTGCGACGGACCGCAAGGGAAAGATACAGAGCTACCGAGTCTGGGCTAAGCGGGAGTAGTTTAGGTGGCGACTGAGTTTAATAAGGAAGCGAGCCAAACGCGCGATTATTGTGTCGAAAACTACGCGACACGACGCGCGGCTCGCCCAGATCCTTCGTCGCGCAAAGTAGGCGCACTCAGGATGACAATCGCACGCTGTGACGAACGTTCGTGCCGCAGGCCATGATGATTTCTATCCACTTTTTGCTTCTCGCGATGAGTCTGCTTTTGCAACAACAGCAGGCGCCTACCCTCGAGAGTGTGCTCAAGATCATGGATAAAGCTGCGGCCAGCTTTCAGAGCGCGCAGGCTGATTTTGTGTTTGAGCAATATCAGGCAGTGGTGAGTGAGACCGACACTTCGAAGGGCACGGTTTACTACCGGCGCGCGGGGCAGCAAATCGACATGATGGCCGACTTCAAAGAGCCGGACACGAAATTTGTGCTCTACAAAGGCGGCAAGCTGCAGGTATACCAGCCGAGGATCGAGCAGGTGGATGAGTATACGGTGGGCGCCAATCACCAGGAGTTTGAAAGCTTGATGGTTCTTGGCTTCGGAGGCAGCGGCGCGGACTTGAAAAAATCCTTCGACGTCACTTACCAGGGCGAAGAGACGATTGACAACACGCCGACGGCAAAGCTGCTGCTGATCCCAAAAAGTGAAAAGGTGCGGGCCAATTTACCGCAGATCTTCTTGTGGATCGATTTGCAGCGCGGCGTCTCCTTGCAGCAGAAGTTGATGCAGACTCAAGGAGATTATCGCCTGGCCACTTATACCGCGATCAAGATGCCGGCCAAGATCGGCAACGACGTTTTTCACCTGAAAACTAACGGGAAAACGAAATTTGTTTCGCCGCGCGGGTAAGTAATTGAATCTAAAGCTAAAGAAATGTGTTCTGAAAAAGGAACGGTGGGCGCTATACTGCCCTAGGATTCCAGACGAGTTTATTCATGGCCAAGGTCTTCACTATTCCTGTTCCCCCGCAACTGGGCCGTCCCAGAAAAAGAGAGCGCACTTCCGATCCTCGGTATGTTGATGGGCAGCGTCTGCTGGTTGAGGCGATGAAGTATTTGGCGCAGAGCGACCCGGTGATTAACCGGCCGGCGATTGAGTTGATCTCCGAGCATGTGCGCACGCGGTTTAGGATGAGCGATTCGCCGCTGTCGTAACCCGTTAGTTTTGATAAGCGAACCGGACGCGTAACTTCTCTTTCGCCCCGTTGGGGCTTGTTCTTAATTTCACCTTCGCCCCCCAGGGCTTGCGCCCTGGGCTGCAATCTTTCGCCGCTTCGCGGCTACTGCTGCTGTCAGTCCGTTTAGATTCGGTTCGCTTTAGAAGAAGACCTTCAGCGCGAACTGGATGATTCTTGGTCCCCGATAATACGGCGAAGTGGAAGGCGAAGTATCGGTCGAGACCTGACCGAACTGGCTGGCCCCGCCCACTGATCCTCCGTTGGAAGTTGGTCCGAAGAACTGGACGTGGTTGAAGGCATTGAAGAAGTTGGATTGAAATTGCACGGACTTGCTCTCGGTGATCTTGAAGTTCTTCATGATCGAGATATCCCAGTCGTTGATTCCGGGGCCGCGCAGGACGTTTCTTCCCATGTTGCCGTAGCTAAATAGTGGCACACCTCCCTGAGTCAGGCCGAGACCAGCGACGTACGGTTGCCCGGCGGGCTGAGCTACGGAACAGACTACATTCGTGGGATCAAACACGAAGTACCCAGTAGTGGTGCCGGAAAGACAACTGCCGTGAAGTCCGTCCGCACTGGGGCTGAAGGTACGCATCTGCCTGGGATTCTTGAATACCTTAATGGGGCCAACCACGTCAGGACGATCGAGTCCTTCTTCGGATTCGCTGGCCCCGTTGCTGGAAAACAGCGTGAACGGATTCCCTGACTGGAAAGACGTGATCGATGAAATCATCCAGCCGCCGAGGATGTTTTTTCGCAGGGCGCTGCCGCTATCGCCGCCGGGGATCTCCCACACTGGACTCAAGACCAGACGTTGTGGCGCATCGAAATCCGCCAAGCCACGGTCGAAGGCCGGATCAGTTGGATTGGTATAGGTGGACGAGCGGGCGCGGAAACCCGAAGCGATATCAATGGTCTTGGCCACGGTATAAGCGACTCGAAAGCCAAGGCCATGATTCATTCTGCGGTCGACGGTGACTTGCATCTGATTGCTGGAAGAGCTGCCGTTGCTCAGGTTGGTTTCAATCTGAGTGGCGCCCAGAGGGATGAAATTTGCATCGCAATTGGCCAGCGGGCGGGCGCAGTCGGGGGTGATGGAATTGAGGGGATTGGAGCCGCTGGCTACGGCCGCCTGGTATTGAGCCATTAAGTTGTTCGGGTTGCTGCCGCCAATTTCCGGGTAATTCAAGTTGATACTGCCGATAGCCCTGCGGCTGAGGCTGCCAACATATACCGCCTCCACCACCGTATCTTTCGAAAGCTGGTATTGGAAGCCGTAGTTGAAATTCTCGGCGTAAGGAGTGCGGAAGTGAGGAGTGACCACGTAGGCAAAAGGAATGGCGGGAGTGAAAAATTGGCCGAGATGGCCGCCCGCGATGAAGGGATAGGGATCGGAGTATCCAGTGGACGCAGTCTGAAAAGGATCTGCCGAATAAGAGCCATTGACCGGAACCAAACATGCGCCCTGGCCGATGGCGACAGTGGTGAAGCAGGGAAAGTTGTTGGCCACATATCCGAAGGGCGCCTGGCCTCCGAACTGCAAGTTGAGGGCGCCATCTTCGAGGTCCCAAAAAATCCCAGCGCCGCCACGCATTACCAGTTTGGCGTTGCCCAACATATCCCAGGAGAAACCAAGGCGGGGAGCAAAGTTGGTCTTATTGGGATAGACCAAGCCCCGGTTTGGTGTTCCGGGATCGCCCGCATATAGGAAGTTGGGCGGGGAGTCCGGGTAAAGGGTGGACTGTTGTCCCGGAAACCAGCCCTGAATCTGGTTTCGCGGATCGACTTGCGGCGAATTGTATTCGTAGCGCAGACCGTAATCCAGACTCAAGCTCCTGGTAATTTTCCACGCATCCTGGGCGAAGAAATCCAACTGATGAGTTCGGATGCCATACTGGGCGCTGGAGAACTGGTAATAGTTATCGGTAAAACCGCCGACGAAATCCGCCGAAGCGTTGCCCGTGTTGGTGTAGTAGGTTCCGTAGTCGAACGATCCGTTGTTATAAAAATCGTAGCGAAAGTTTTCCTCGATCCAGCGGATATCGGCTCCGAACTTCAGCGCGTGGGTGCCTTTGGTCCAGGAAAAAGTATCCTGGTACTGAAAAGTGGTATCGTGAATCTTGGTGGGGCCCTGAGGAGATGGGCCAAGATTGAACGCGCCGCTTACGGATATGGCGGGCGGCGCGGCGCCGTTTGGATCATCCGGGGTTACCGTTAAGAATCCGAGCGCCGATGGCGGAGTTCTATCCGTTGGCGTTGCGTCCAAGGTCGCCACGCGATTGGTGGAGAATCGCAGTTCGTTTAACTGAGTGGGAGAGAGAGTACGGGTCCAGCTAAGCGATCCGGTTTGAAAACGCTGAGCGTTCGTAAAGCCCGATCCCACGGGGACATTTCCTCCCGTGGAAGCTCCTTTCAGGACCTCAAAGGGAAATACCTGGGGCTGGTCATCGAACACGTAGAAAGCCGAGAGCGTGTCTTTGCTTGAAATGTTGTAGTCGTAGCGAAATATAAATTGGTCTTCCTGCAAGCTAGCCACGGGGTCTTCGACAAAACCGTTAGTTCCGGTATTCGGCAACGGTAGATAATCCTTCATGTAATTTGCCATCACGGAATCGACCGGCACCTGGTTACACACGTTGCTGCCGCACATGAATGGACCGCCCGTCGTAGGATCGGTGAGTTGGCCGGTATCGAGTCCAGTGCTCGGATTAATCTGCCCCGTGTAGAGATCGCTAAAATCGCCGGTGCGTTCCTGTGGCGTCAAAACCGTCAAAATTCCTGGATTTTGTCCTTCCGCCCGCCGCGCTCCCTGATAAGAAGCAAAGAGAAACATCTTGTCTTTCTTGATGGGCAGGCCGATGGTTCCACCAAAGATGTTGTAGCGGAAGATGGGAACCTGTTGCAGGAAATAATCGGAGGCATCCAGAGAGGTGTTGCGAAAATAATCGAAGAAGTCTCCGTGAATGGCGTTGGTTCCGGACTTAATGACCTGATTCACGACGCCGCCGGAGGTGCGGCCGTACTCCGCTTCGTAATTGTTGGTGATGATCTTGAATTCGGCGACTGCGTCGGGGTTGGGGTCCACGACCATGTTGTTCCCGAGGAAGTCGTTGTTATCAGCGCCGTCGATCAGAAAGGTTTCGGATTCGGAACGCTGGCCGCTTACGGAGAATGGATTGCCCGAGCCATCATCCTGGTCGGGAGCAAATACGCCAGCCTGCAGCAGGCCGAGTTGCATGGTGTCGCGCGCGGCGAGGGGCAACTCCTGAATTCGAGCCGTGGTT
>JBAPQU010000029.1:0-5694 GCA_049280795.1 Candidatus Sulfotelmatobacter sp. | reverse complement strand
AGTTCCACCGTTTTCCCGAGGGGGCGTTCCAGTTCACCGGAACAACATGCGGGAATGCGGGGAACTAATTCTTCGCGACAGATGAAAGGAGTTTTTCCGTGAGAGAGAAGGGAACAGTAAAGTGGTTCAACGGGGCGAAGGGATATGGGTTTATCCAGCGCTCCACGGGGGAAGACGTTTTCGTACATTTCTCCGCCATTCAGGAGAACGGCTACCGCTCACTCAATGAGGGTGAGACCGTGGAGTTCGATCTGCTGAAAGGCCCCAAAGGCTTTCAGGCAGGCAATGTCGTCCGTGCCTAGCCTGCAATCATCCTTGGTTGCCAAGTCTTGATTGCCAACCCTCCCGTTCCCAGCGGGAGGGTTTTTTATTGTGGCCTCTGCAGCGCGGGCGCTTTTATTTGTTTTGGAAATTTCCTGGCGCTAGTTCGATGTTGTCGAGGATTTTGTCCACCGTCATATCCCACTCATAGACGAGCGTCGATCCATTCTGCAGTTCCTGCGTGTACTGCAGCTCGTAGCGCCGGGGCAGCGTGACTCCGTCGTCGGTCCGGAAATCGCTGAAGCGCTCCTCGATAGTGTAGCGAATCTCCTGCTGATTCACGCTGTCGGTCACACTGTGGCTCATATTGGGCGACACCGCAACCGCATACACTGTCTTCACGTGGCGATAAGTCTCAGGGTCAAAGTAGATCTTGACCTTCATATCCGTGTTGCCCTTCGAGTAGTATTCAATGCCTTGCAACTCGCGGCCATCGATTTTCTTGAGCCCCATGTAGTCGAGCCGGACCTTCGCCGGATCGACATTTTGCAGGCCCCACCCGGTCGAGAGTTCCCCGCCCAGCAAGCCTTCTTTAATAATGAAATCCTGGCTGTTCACAAATTTTGCCAGCACGCTGGGCCGATGCGAGGCCGTCGCCGCCGCAAAAGAAGTTTTATCGCCGTTGTAGACAAATTGTTCTCCGCGCCAATCGCCCGTGCCGAACCGCATCACGAAGTTTGACTTATGCTGCTCGCTTACCTGACCCCAAGTCCCCGCAACATCGCCTGAGCCTCCCACCAGCGGCCTGAAATGCAGCGAGCCCTCCACCGCGCGCGACTTGATCGCCGCCCGCGCTTCCGCCGTGCCGATCGACTCAAGGTGTTTGGCAACGATGTCCTCTGCCTTGGTGTCAGCGGCGGCAGAGAATCCCGAAAGTGCAGTAAGTAACACGCAGACTACAGCGATAGGTCGCATCGCGAATGTCTCCTCGTTGCGGATTTGCCCAAGCGCATCGGTGCTTTCAACTCAACCGACGCGGCTCGGGTCCAATTCTACTACCACTTCGTCTGTCATCCTGACGAAGCGGACTCCGGAAGATGTACTCACCCGCGCGCGGAAGACCCGCAGTACATTCTCCGTCTTATCGGCCAAGTCATTACGGTCAGCCTGGAGACAGCCAAGATCGCCCGTTCATTGCCGCCACTCGACCTGCCCCAATAAGCTCTAGCCCGCGGATAATCCACCACCCCGTTGTGACATCCAACCTTGTCCCCGCAATTCAAATCAGCGATCATGGTCGAGGCAGTGACGGTCATACACACACCAAGCCGTCACCCCTAAGTCGTTGGTTCCAGAGATTTAACGTCTAACTCTTTTAGACGTCCAGATTTGCGAGGAATTTCTTGCTAACGTGGTGATTCCACTACGAGGTGAGCTATAGGGGTACCCTGAACGAATACAGAAATCGCACCCAGCCCGAACGTGTCAAACAAGTGCGTACAAGATTATTTCAAGGCAGAAATCAACAGGCGTGCCGGCCAAGTGCATAGGTCCCTTCGGCAGGCTCAGGGCAGGCTCTTCGTTGGGAGTCCTCGGCTTCGCCGAGAACTCCGCTTCCTCAGGATGACAATGGGTAGCAAAGCCGTGAGCCTCACCGCACCTCGACGGACACCAAGTCTCCATCCGCCGCTCCGCCGGGGCGGTAGTTCACCGAGACGGCGCGGTTGTTCCACTCGCACGAGAAGCTGTCGGCGCCGATGAGCAGCAGAGATTTGTAGTCGGCGGTGCGCAGTTTTAGAACGACTCCGCCAGCGGCTACAGTAAGAACCGCCGACGGGGATTGAGAGCAGTCCACGCCCACCAGTCGTCCCTGGACGAACTTGGCCGGGCGCTTGTCCGCCGTGGTACTTTGCTGTTGCGCGGCGCGCTTGGCGGCATCCTGCTCCAGCACGTCGAAGGGAGAAGGTTGGGCGGAAAGTTTTTGCGCCTCCGTTGCCGTAGCGGGTGAAAGCCCGTACTTCTGCTCGGTAGGAATTCGCTCTAGCTCCGCACGCGACAGAGCGGCAACTTCGGCATCGCTACTGCTCTTCAGGCGTTCCAGCACGCCCTTCGCCGCATCCCACTTTTTGTCGGCAATATAAATTTCGGCTAGATGGTAAACGTACTGCTGATTGCGCGGACTGAGCTGCATGGCCGCATGTTCGGCCTGCATAGCCGCGATCGGACCACCGCCTTCGAGGCGCGCCATCGCCATCAGGTCATCAGCGTTGGCGAATTCGGGATACCACTCGAGCACAGCGCGCAGATCCTGCATCATGTTGGGCAAGCCCTGAATATCGGCATGCTTCGCCTGCGCCATGCGGTACTTCAGCTCAGAAAGGTAGTAACGGATCCACATATCGCGCCGGTCGAGCGCCGCAGCATCGCCCAGTTCTTCCACGGCTTCATCAAACTCGCCGCGCTGCATGTGGTCCCAGGCAAGCGCGCGGTGCGCGATCTCGTTGCCCTGCGCCGTGACCAGAGTATCGGCTTCATTGGTAGGTTTATCGCTCTTACTCGCGGGTTTCGTCGTGGCCGGATCGGGAGTTGTGGCCAGCGTCTTCAACTCCTGCAACGCGGCATCGCGGCGTTCGGGAATTCTGAGCTTCATTTCAGCGATCGAGGCACGAGCATCGACTTCGCGCATCGGCCTGGCGATGATGGCACTATCGCTCGGTCCTACCGGAGTCGGAAACGTGTAGACCTGCGGCGCATTCGCCGGCGCACTCGATTGCTTGGAGGCATCCATCGCGACGAACAGCGGCGTGAGCGAGTGAAAGTAATCTTTCACCGCCTGGTCGAACTGCGCTGCGGTTACTCCGTAGGCTTTTTGAATGGCCTCTTCCACCGGCACATGCTGGTTCTCCACCAAGTCGAAGTAAGTTCCGGTCTCCGGCAGCTTCTGCGCGTGGAGCAGGTAATGCACAACCATCCACGACTGCGCGTAGAACAGCGTGTGGTGCGTGCCTTCGGTGTATGTAGAAGTGTCGTGCTTCATGGTGAGCAGGTCCGGCAATGTGAGCCAGACCTGTCCGCTGAGAAGTTCAGTAAGGGATTTCGGTGGATTGCGCACGTCGCGCTGATTGCCGAGTAAGTCCGTGGTCGAGCTTGAACTCAACTCGGGATCGCCGCCGATTTCATACTTCTTGTCGTCGACGCGGATGGAGCCAAAGTATTCGGCGAAGCCTTCGTCGAACCATCCCTGGACCGGAGGATAGTTGTAGTTCAGCAGCAGATGAGCGAAGTCGTGAGCAACGGCGCGCCAGGATTCTTCCTGGAACAAGTTCAGTACGATAAAATCCTGGTCTTCATTGCGGCCTTGTCCAGAGAGAAAAAAGCCGGGAACGCTGATGGGCTGGGCTTGATTGTCTCGCCCCGGCCGCAGCGGCGCGCTCTGGTAATAGGTCTTATCGTTTTTGAAGGCAAGGATGGTGAGCGGCACCGGCTGATTAAGGCGATCTTTCATCAGCAGGATCGCGAATACGGAGCGCATCTGCTCGAAGCGCAGCGCAACTTCTTTTCCTTTTTTATCGCCGGCGTCGGTGATGACGGTGAAGTGAGTGGAGTGAATTTCAAGCCAGGGAGACGGCTCGGCGGCGGGAGCGGAGGAAACTAAAAGGGCTCCCAGAAGCATCACAGGAAGCAACGTCGAGATGGGACGACAGACCATGCGCGTTCCGCCGCAGGGAGCAACTACCGAGATGCTAACACGGGTACGCCCGCGCCGGGCGCGCCTATTGACGATTGACGGCTTGAAGCCAAAAGCAGTTAAATGTTAGACCCGTTGATCGCCAGTGAATAATGGGAAACGTGCTATTGGGCCGAGCTATCTGGTCGAACATATTCGGCCCTAACATATCGGCCCGACCCTGGGAACGATGACCTAGGAGTAATTTCGTTGCGCAGTGCCGACGATCCCGAGCTTCTGGTGAAACGCCGGTCGATCTGCTTCTATTTTCGGATTCAACCCTGGGCTCGGATTCAGGTCTTAATCTTCGCCTTGGTTTTGTTACTTGCTGGCGCGTGCATCGGCGCACAGGCGTTCGCACAATCTCTACAGTCTGAGAATCAGTCCAACACCGTCCACGGCATCGTGGTCAATGCGGTGACTCATGATCCGGTTGGCCGCGCCCTCGTGTATTCGGGCGACAATCGCTACGCCACGCTCACCGATGGCGAGGGACATTTTGAATTCACCTTGCCTAAAGATGACCACAATTCTATTTTTCTGATGGCTCGCAAGCCTGGGTTTCTGGACGATCCGAACGAGAGAAGACCAGTCGAAATGTCGCTCATGGCTGAGATGACGCTCTCTCTGATGCCCGAGGGGTTGATTAAAGGGCGCGTTACTTCTTCAGCAGCCGATCCGGCCAATCGCGTGGATGTGCTGCTCTTTTCCAGAGAGGTCCAAGAGGGCAGCCCGCGCTGGGTGCAGAAAAATACGGCGTACACAAACTCGAATGGCGAGTTCCGTTTCGCTGAGTTGCAGCCCGGCACATACAAGGTGCTGACCAGTGAGTGGATGGACAACGACCCCGTAACCGCGGTTCCCGGCGGTCAACTTTATGGCTTTCCACCGGTGTATTATCCCGGCGCTGTCGATTTTGCGGAAGCTTCCACGATTCAGCTTACGGCTGGACAAATTTTTCAGGCGGATCTTTCGCTTGTCCGCCAGCCTTACTATCTGGTCAAGATTCCGGTGACAAATTCGGAAGAGACCGGCGGAATAAATATCACGGTATCGCTGCAAGGGCAGCGCGGCCCCGGCTATTCACTTAGCTATAACCAGAGACGGCAGATGATCGAAGGGCAACTGCCGAATGGAAAATATCTAGTAGAGGCAGCGACGTATGGGCAGAATTCGGCGACCGGCTCGGTGAACCTCACAGTAGCTGGAGCGCCCGCTGAAGGCCCGGCGATGGTGATTGCGAGAAGCAATGCCATCAACGTGAATGTGAAGGAGGAATTTAGCTCGACCGAGGGTCCACGGTTCGGAACGTGGAGCGATGGCAAACACACGTTTTCCCTCCATGGGCCGCGACTGGATATCAATATCAGCGCTGTCTCGATGGACGATTTTGGCGCGCAGAGGAGCGGATCGATTCGTCAACCCATGGGGCCGAATGACGACTTATTGGTTCTGGAAAATCTTGCGCCGGGACGGTATTGGTTACGGCTGCATGCCGCGCGTGGTTATGTGGCATCGGCGACGATGGGCGGAGTCGATTTGCTGCGTGAGCCTTTGGTGGTGGTGCCCGGCGCGAATGCATCGATCGACATCACGATGCGCGACGATAGCGCGGAACTCGAAGGCACATTGATCGGAGTTCCCGCTCCTACGCTCGACTCGGCACGTCCGTCGCCGGTCGGCTATGTGTATTGCATCCCCTTGCC
>JBAPQU010000028.1:0-9145 GCA_049280795.1 Candidatus Sulfotelmatobacter sp. | reverse complement strand
GTTCCGGGATATGGCGTGCCCCTTCTCCAGGAAGCCCGCCAACACCAGATCATTCACTCGCGGCGTGAAGAACATTCTCTTGCTCTGCAAAGCTTCAACGGCGGCCACCAGATCGCGAGCCGCATCCGACTTGAGCACAAACCCACGCGCCCCGGCATCAAGAGCTTCGCGAATCACCTGATCGGAATCGGTGATCGTAAGAACGATCACTTTAAATTGGGGGTCATGCTGCAGCAACTGCCGCGTAGTGTCCAAGCCATTGAGGTTCGGCATGCCAATGTCCACGATCACGACATCCGGCTTCAACTGCTTGGCCATTTCCACGGCCTCGCGGCCGTCGGACGCCTCTCCACACACTTCCCATCCTTCGTGTTTCTGGAGAAGAGCACATAGGCCTCGGCGCACGATTTCGTGATCATCCGCTAACAAGATACGGAGTTTCATGGCATCCTCCAGGTACGGGCTAAAATGTAGACAAACTTGTATCGGAAACTCAACATGAAGTCTGCGGACTTCGCGCCAAGGCCGTAAAAATGCGGTGCTGACTCACAGCCTCTACGGCCTCCAACAGATCCCGGGCGGCATTCGATTTCACGACGTATCCTCGCGCCCCAGCATCCAGCGCTTCACGCATCATCTGCGGAGAATCATGTTGCGTAACGAACAAAACTTCAAGACCCGAGGTTTTCTGTTTCTGTTGTTGAATTAGTCGACACGCCTCCAGACCATTCATTCGAGGCATGGTGACATCGAGTACCACAATATCGGGTCGCAAGCTGTCAACCTTGTCCAAGGCTTCTAGTCCATCCGCGGCCTCGCCCACCACTTCCCAGCCGGATCGGCCCTCCAGTAGAGTCCGCAGGCCTTGTCTCACGATGGGATGATCATCCACCAGCAGTATACGGACCGCCATAGTTTTTAGCTCTCTGAGGCAGCCCTCACCTATCACTCGATCCCTGGCTGGCTCTGGCTTCGCGTGTATCCCGCTCCTGCCGCAGGAGTTCTACGCGCACCAGGCGGAAACGCAACTCCCAAGTGGACCACGTAGGAGATTACCATTGTAATACTGAGCTCCGAATACAGGGAATCCTGTATTTTTATGTTTCGGAACGGATTCTTAGTTACTCATGGAACTCACGGTAGCGGGAAAGTAAGTCTTATGGTGCAACAGCGCATCTACAGCCTCAACAATTGATCCGACATCCGATTTCGCGCAAGCTCCGCGAATTCCAGCCTTGCGGGCTTCGTCCGCAAGTTGCTTGGATAGATGGATGGTCACCATCAGGATGGGAATGGCAGGAAAAAGTTTGGCAACCTGCCGGGCAACGTCGAGCCCATTCAAATCTGGCATCTGGAAGTCCAGCAGGATCATGTCGGGCGGATTTTTTTCGATCCGTTGGAGTGCTTCTTTCCCAGTCCGAGCTTCGTCGCAGACCTGCCACGTACTCTGTTGCTCGAGCAGGCCCCGCAGATAATGCCGGACCGAAGGGTTGTCATCTACTACGAGAATTCGGACCAAGCGCTTGTTCCTCCTTCGCTCGGTCACCGTAGCGCCCCGAACGCTCCGTGCTCACCTCGATGAATTCCTGCTAGTGCTGTTCTTGCCGCCCAGACCGCGAAGATGTTTTCCTTCGCGCAATACGCGCCCTCAGCAATTTCAACTTTTATTTTTTCCCAAGCATAGAAACTTGAGTTCTGAGTGCGCAATACCGTGTATTCCCTGAGCTCGCTCATTTTCTCTCAACGTTGCGCTCTGGGTGTCTATCCTTCTGGCTCTAAACCGCGAGCGCTAGCCGAGTCCGCTCATCGTTTCGCTCCGGCGTCGGCAGTTCCGCAACGGAATTAGCAGCTGCGGTTCTCCGAGCAATCCTCCGCTTCGGAAACAAAAGGTCGCGCATCTTCATCTTAGCCTTGTGCAGTTGGGACTTCGAATTGCCTACCGAGCAGTCCAGCATTTTGGCGATCTCGTGATGCTGGTAGCCCTCAACTTCGTGCAGAGCGAAAATCTGCCGGCAGCCTTCGGGAAGTTCCTGCATCGCACGGCGCAGTGCAAGACGGTCGATCGCACCACTGAGCTGCGGGTCCGCTCCTCCAACGTCACGCCGCAAAGACGGCGACTCCTGCGATACCGGCTCGTCCAGCGACAATAGCGGCGGGGCTTTCTTCCGGCGACGTAGCTTCATCAGCACAGTATTCACCGCAACCCGATACAGCCAGGTCGAAAAAGCGGAGTCGCCACGAAACGAACCCACACTGCGAAACACCTGCAGGAAAGCTTCTTGGGTCAAGTCTTCTGCCTCGGCTACATCTTTTGTCATCAATAGGCAAACCGAATAAACACGTTTCTTGTGGGCCTGGAAGAGCACGCCAAAAGCCTGCTGGTCGCCCGCCTGCGCGCGCTGCACAAGGCTGCGTTCGGAATCATCTCGGTTCGCTTCCTGCATGGCAGGAATCACATTGGTTGCTGTCGCGGAAATTACGCAAGTCGCCACGGTAGTCTCCTTCTTTCGAACTAGGGTGCTTGTCGATTTGCTCTTCTTACTTCCTGAGCATTTAGCTTCCGAAATGAGACTAGCGATTATGCGAACCATAGCCCATCAGGGTGCTCCTGTAATTGGTAGTTGGACTTGCTGTACGGCACTCCTGAGTAAAATGCTGAGAAGTAATATTTTTAAAGGTGAGACGGAACTTCTTGAAGCGAGGCGGGTTTAGTGGCGGGTTAAAAAGCTGCGAAGGGCGCGGTCGACGAAATGACGTCAACCCACCCTTCACAGGAAATGCCAGGATGGTTAGCAGACAATTCAACAGCCAATTTGCCGCACTTTCTACTAAGTTTCAGCTATGTTTCGCATCACATTAGTAAAGACGGAATCCGACTTGCACGCTGATTTGAACACTCACTGGCCGGCCATCCTTCATAGCAGGCTGGAAGACCCACTGCTTGACGGCTTCAATCGCCTTTGCGTCCAATCCAAATCCGAGGCCGCGAACTATGCGAAGATCGCGCGGATGTCCCTGCTCATCGATGATCATCGAGAGTACGCACGTTCCCTGAGTCTTCGCGTTGCGCGCTTCCTCCGTATATTCCGGATCCGGCGTTGAAACAGGTCGCGGGGCCGAAATCCCTCCGCCAACTTTAAATACGCCTCCGCCTATACCACCACCACTTCCTATGCCTACGCCCGGCCCATGACCCACACCTACACCACCACCAGCGCCGGAACCAATTCCGCCACCTGAACCAGTTCCATTCGATGGAGGAGCAGAAGGCATGAGCGCAGCTGATGGATTGCCCAGCGTCGGAATATGATTATCAGCCAACCGAACCTGCGGAGGAACCACCACCGTCGGCGCAACTGCAAGCTTGGGGTGTTCGTTGTGAAGAATAATCTGTGGCGGAGTGATCTGTTGCATTGCCGTTTGCGGTAATCTCCCTTTCGGGGCCTGCAACCGGTCGTGATCACCGCCGCCTCCGCCGCCGCTCACCACTTTTTTTGCCACCGGCAGTGCATAAGTGTCCGGCGAGGGTGCAATCAAAGTTACAGTCTCGTGCTCTTGCACTTTCTGCACTACTTGATGACCAAATAAGGTGCCTCCAAGAATCAACCCCAGAATTATGACGTGTGCGATAGCAGATCCGACAAGGCCGTTCGAACGATAATTATTGAACTGTCCCCAAATCGCTTCCGGCGCAAGATTCTGCGGTGCTCGCCGTAAAGCCACATTCTCCGGCTGCGGGCTGCGTTGCCGGCCTGCATAAAGATTGTCAAGAACCGCAGACGAAGAAACTGGATACATTGAGTCAGCGGCGAGATGCGGACTTTGCTGGTTCGACATTGGCGCTCCTAACAGAACTGCAGCCAAAACTTGCAGCCACATTTCCCGATCAAATTCCAGGATCTAAAGACGATGGTGGGAGCCTTCCCAGCATCCACCAAACTCTGTGCGAAAGGCCCCGGCGAGAACTGCCCGAGGCCCGATAACTCTTAGAGCCGCCCGGCCAGAAGCAGCACCAGTAAGACCACGACGACCAGACCCAGCCCTCCACTCGGGTAGTAGCCCCACCCTCTGCTATAGGGCCAAGCCGGCAATGCTCCGAGCAATAGCACCACAAGCACGACAAGTAGAATCAGCGACATGAATTCCTCCGATCATTCGTTGTAAAGCGTTCGTTGTAAAAGTACTGATTGAAAATGGCGGTCCGGCTTGCCCAACAAACCGGACCGTCTAATGACTACCTTCACCGGCTGGCAGTGGTCGTAACCGTGCCCGCCGAGGGTTTAAGTTGACCGTGCTCTGCTGCCTGACCCGAATACTTCCTCACCGCGGAAAGGAATGTTTCGCTTGACTCCCGCGGGCGGACTTTTCCGCTCAAGATGTCCGAGAACGGGATCATGTCCCCGTAGAGAATTCGCGTCTCATCCTTGTCTTGCGTGATAGCGGAACCATTCAAGTCGATTCCCGCAAAAATGCCGCGGGCACGCGAGTAGGTCAACACCTCGGCCCTCATCTTCACGTCTGTATCAGCGGCAGCATCGCGTCCCACCGGCCCCGCAGCCGCGGAAGCATCGGCGCCGAGTTTGAATTTGCTCGACAACAGGTGCTGCATGCCGTTTTCATTCGTAACAATCATTACCAAGTCGACTGCCTGGCCACCGAGCTGCAACCCCCAGCTTCCGCCTGTGATAGTGATCGGTGCCGGCGCGCTCCACTTGCCACTTTCCGTGCGGCAGGTGGCGACGCCTTTCCCGTGGCTGCCGCCGAAGCCGACGGCAATTTTCACCATGGAGGGAATCACCGCGACACACTTTGCATCGCTCATTACCTTGTCTGGAATTGCTTTGTCAGGAGTGGCCATAATTTCGTTTAGAACCTTGGCGGATGCGTCAAGGCGTTTGTTGATGTCCGACTGGTCCTTATCATCCGCAGACCATGCCATTCCAGCGAGAAGTAGAAAACCAGCACCGAGCACCAGGAGGCGTCTCGGCAGCTTAGAACCAATCTTTGTCATAATTGAACCTCTTCCGTGCTCGAAGCGAGCAACTGTTTGAGTTCTTCCCTGCGACGTTAAGGTAGCTCCTCAGTGGGGTTCATTCCATCCGGTCCAAGCTGTAAACTCCATCAAACGCAGCCGGAGTATCACGGTGATATAGGCAGTCATCTGACGAGGCATACCGGGAATAATTTCTCCACCTACGGTCTTGCCCGTATTGATTGCCGAAAATCAACAATTTTTTAAGGCTTCTTTCGCAGCGGGCAAACCCCAAAAATCTTGGTGGTTGGTAGTTATGTGGAAAAAGCTAAGGCAGATGAATCGCGAGGTCTGCCAGGACAAATCTTGGAGGAAACAAACTGCAAGGCAGGGTCCTGCCTGGGATGGACAATCAACGTGATGCGCTGAAATAGAGCTTGGATTTTAGACCACGGTCGGTTCTCTTAACACAGAACTACTAGGAATCATGAGTTCAACAAGGGTGCCCGGGTGAGCGTTCGTGAGCCGTAATTCTCCACCAAATTCTTTGGCGCGCTGTCTCATACCTCCAATACCAACTCCAACGCTATCCGGCCGCAATTCGGCGATGCTCTTGCCAATTCCCTTGCCATCATCCCGCACGGCAACCACGATCATCCCGTCCTTTTGAGTCAACGTAATCCAAACTTTGGTTGCCTCGGAATGCCGGAAGACATTGGTCAACGCCTCCTGCACGATGCGAAACACTGCCGTTTCTACGTCCGATGCCAGCCTGGGAAATTCAGTCGGCCGCACCTCGAGAGTCGTCTCGATGCCGCTGCGCTTGGTAAGCCCATCCACATACCAGGAAAGTGCGGAGAGCAATCCGACTTCATCGAGTAACGGCGGATGCAAAAGGTGAGATATTGTGCGAACTTGCTGAATGGCGCGATCAACAATGCTGCTGGCCTGAGTCCAGGCATCCTCTGGAGGTTGCATGGTTTTATGCAGGACCATCTTGTCCAGCACCATCTTGGCCACTGCCAGCTCTTGTCCCAATCCGTCATGAAGATCGCGCGCCAGTCGGCGGCGTTCTTGATCCTGCATGGTCATCAATCGAATCGAAAGACGCCGCAATTCGTCCGTTCTCCGATCGACCATTTTTTCAAGTTCAGCGGCGCTATCGCGAATCGATTGCTCCAGTAGCTTGCTGTCGTGAATGTCGGAACAGGTTCCGTACCATTTCACAATAGATTCATCCGCTCGAATCGGCACCGCACGGGCCCGGAACCAGCGAAAGTCCCCATCCTTGGACCGAATGCGATACTCTGCTTCATAATTTGCGCCTGATTGAACGCAGAGCATCCAGTCCGCCATCGCTTTATCTTTATCGTCCAAGTGCACATAATCCAGCCATCCGAACCCTTGCGCCGAACCGGCAGGAGCGCCGGTGAAGTCATAAAATCGATCGCTGATGTAGTCGCGGAAGCCATCCGCATTGCGACTGAAAATGATATCTGGCGCGGTGCGGATAATGGCATCGAGTTCCTGATTCTTGCCAACAAGCTCAATGTTGAGTTGCAGCAGCAATTCCGCTTTAAGGGCCAACTCCTCCGTGCGCTCCAGTACGCGTTGCTCCAGTTCGCGATTCAGCGTTTCGAGCTGACGCGTCTTGCGGTGCAACTCGGCGAACACTCTGACTTTTGCGCGCAACAGTTCCGGCACCACAGGAACGGAGATGTAATCGACCGCTCCATGTTCGTATCCCTTAAGTTGATCGAGATCGGTGAGGTGCACCGCCGAGACAAAAATGATTGCCGTTCTCTGAAACCGCGGATGCTGGCGAATCATGGCCGCCAATTGAAAACCGTCGAGTTCCGGCATGCTTACATCCATCAGCACGACCGCAACGTCGGTTTTCAATAGAATTTCCAGAGCCTGCTTCGCCGAAGGAGCTTTGATCAGGTTCTCGCCCAGTCCGCCGAGCATTACCTCATAGCTGAGCAGCTTGGCCGGCTGATCGTCCACCATGAGGATATTTACTTTCTCGTTTGTGCCCATCGATCCTGCCAGTCCTCTTCCTCTCAAATCATAGAGGTAAAACGTGTGCCGGTGCCCGCTTCTAGCGGTGCAGCCACATCCGCAACGACGAAAGCAGTTGTTCCGTATTCACGGGTTTGGCCAGGTATTCGGACGCTCCCGCTTCCAGGCATTTCTCGCGGTCTCCCTTCATCGCTTTCGCGGTGAGGGCGATGATCGGCAAGCGCCGGAACGAAGCATTCTGCCGGATCACTTGCATCGTTTCATACCCATCCATCTCAGGCATCATGATATCCATCAATACGATCGCAATATCTGGTGTCGATTCCAATTTGGCGATCGCTTCCCTGCCGGTTCCTGCCGTGATTACAGTCATGCCCCTGCGTTCAATAACACTGCTAAGGGCAAAGATGTTGCGCACGTCATCGTCGACGACCAACACTTTTTTACCCACAAGTGCATCGTCAGAGTGGTGCAACCGATCCAGCAGCCGCTGTTTTTCCACCGGAAGATCGGCGACCACACGATGCAGGAACAACGCCGTCTCATCCAGCAGCCGTTCGGGCGATTCCACTCCCTTCACCACTACGCTGCGGGCCAGCGAATGCAGCCGCGCATCTTCTTCCGGGGAAAGTTCCTTCCCGGTGAATACGATGACCGGCAAGTCGCCCAGCGCCGGAGTATCACGGAAGCGCTCCAACACGTCGAAGCCCGATATATCAGGCAGGCGCAGATCGAGCACCGCGCAATCAAAAGTCTGCTCGCTGACAGCCTCGATCGCCTCCGCGCCCGTCGCGACGACGGTGACATCAATGTCATCGTAACCCAGCAACTCCTTGATACTGAGCTGCTCGGCCGGATTGTCTTCCACCACCAGCAAGCGCTTCCGCCGGGGAGCGGAATACTCCTTGATGCGAGCCAGCGCTGTCTCCAGACCTTCTGGCGTGGTCGGCTTGGTAACAAATGCAAATGCACCGCGCGCCAAGCCGTGGTGACGGTCTTCATCTAAGGTCAGCATCTGAACTGGAATGTGACGTGTTGCTGGATCCTGCTTCAAGTGGTTCAGGACGGTCCAACCCAGCATGTCGGGCAGGAAAACATCCAGGCTCACAGCCGTCGGATGATATTCATGTGCCAATGCGAGCGCTTCCGCGCCTCTCGTCGCGACAAGAACTTTGAATCCCTTGTCCCGTGCTAGATCAAGTAGGACACGGGCATAATGCACGTCATCCTCCACAATTAGCAGGATGGCATCATCGGGTAGCAGATTGTCTCGATCATCGGCAATCTTTTCGACCGGATGTTCCGAGACGACTGACAACTGCACCGGCGAAACCGAGGCGCGGGATCTTGCCTCGGCCGCCGCAGCGATCGAAGTGGATGGCCCCACGTAGGTTTGCGGCAAATAAAGAGTGAACGTGCTGCCCTTGCTCGGAGCACTGCGCAATTGAATTTCTCCGCCCAGCAAACTTGCCAACTCGCGGCTGATTGCCAGCCCCAATCCGGTTCCACCGTACTTACGGCTGGTGCCGGCATCTGCCTGTTGGAAGGCCTCAAAGATTATTCTCTGTTTCTCGAACGGAATGCCAATACCTGTATCGGCAACTTCGAAGGACACCACCGATGCCGCATTCGATAAGATCGGATGACCCTCGGTCCACCCGCTTCTAGCCAGCGAGACGGACAACCGAACCCCTCCGAGCTCGGTGAACTTAAAAGCATTGGAAAGCAGGTTCTTCAATACCTGCTGCAGACGCTTCGTGTCGGTCACCACGCTGCGGGCGAGGTGCGGATCGGTCTTCACCTCGAAAGTGAGGTGCCGATTTTCCGCTTCGTGGCGGAACGGGCGTTCCACCGCATCCAGCATGCTGGCGAAGAAGACCTCTTCCGCCTCCACTGAAACCGTTCCGGATTCGATCTTCGACAGATCGAGAATGTCGGTGATCAGGTTCAACAAGTCAGTTCCAGCGCCGTGAATCGTGCGGGAGAACTCAACCTGTTTCGGAGTCAGGTTGCCGTCCGGATTATCGCTGAGTTGTTGGCCGAGTACCAGGATGCTGTTGAGCGGTGTCCGCAACTCGTGCGACATGTTAGCCAGGAATTCCGACTTGTATTTCGAAGTCAGCGCCAACTCCTTGGCCTTTTCTTCCAAGG
>JBAPQU010000027.1:0-2499 GCA_049280795.1 Candidatus Sulfotelmatobacter sp. | reverse complement strand
GTGGCGCTGCTTCTTTGTCCGCCGAGCGGCGCCGACTCGGCTTCAATCGATCAGATGCTATCGCCTGAAGGCGTTGTAATCACAGCCGGCCACTTCCCCCGCTTCGAGCTGGACATCCCGGGCCGCGCGATTCTGCGCCTCGATGCCAACCAGGCTTACCGCGGGCAAATCGATAGGTGGGTCGCCATCACGAATCTCATGAAAACGGCTCAACCCAGCCCGCTGGCGATGCAATGACGATTCGCGAAACGAATATCACGGAAATGATCACTGATGTTGTCGAGCGCCGTCGAGACAATGTCTTCCTTGTGGACGCCGTAACCGGCCGCGAAATCACCTACGGCGAATTTCACCGCCAGGCCTGCGCCCTTGCTGCGGAACTCGACGGCCGCGGCGTGCGCAAGGGTGACCGCATCGCCATCATGCTTCCGAATAGCTGCGATCTCGCCATTCTGTATTTCGCATGTATTTATCTGGGAGCGGTCATCGTCCCTACAAATCCTTCGCTCAGCCGAAGCGATGTTCAATTCATTTTCGAAAGCTGCAAGCCCGCGCTCATTGTGGCTGGCTCTACCAATGCCGATGCGATCAAGAGCCTCCACGCGAATGTGCTGACACTAATAACCGCTGAAGAAGCGATCAAAGGCGCACCCCGTGCCGACCAGCCCAAAAACCAGATCAGAATCGATGATCTCGCCGACACGAACGAATTTATTCCTCTCGAAACGGCCGATGCCGAAGACTTGATCGTGATCATGTACACCTCAGGCACCTCCGCCAAGCCCAAGGGTCTGGCTCACACGCTGGGGAGCATGTTCCGTAACGCCCTGGCCTTCGCGGGCGCGCAGCATATCGATCAGGAATCGCGGTTTTATCTCACACTTTCGATGGCGTACATGGGCGGCTTCTACAACCTGCTTGTTCTACCGTTTCTCTGCGGCGCGAGCGTTGTGGTCGATCATGTCTTCGATGCGCGGTCGAGCCTGCATTTCTGGGACAAGGCGAAGAGTAACCAGGTCAATACGCTCTGGCTTGCTCCCACCGTCTTATCGATCCTGTTGAGAATGGATCGCGGACACACCGGAGAAGAATTTTGCCGCAGCTCCGTGCGCCATGCGTTTGTAGGCTTCGCTCCGCTCCCGTTAAAAGTGAAGAACGAGTTCGAAGCCCGCTACGGCGTGCGGCTGATTGAGAATTATGGTCTGTCGGAAACTCTATTCGTCACCGCCCGCTCACGAACTGATTTCGGCGCCGGTGGTTACGTTGGAGAAGCTCTGCCGGGAGTGGAACTTCGAATCGCAAGTGATGATGGTAGTGATCGTGATAACGGTCAGCAAGAATCACTTCCACCCGGCGCAGATGGAGAGGTGCAAATCCTTACGCCCGACCTCATGGCCGGTTATCTGGATGCCGACGGCACGTTGTCAAAGATGGATGCGGCTGCCTGGTTTCCCACAGGCGACGTCGGCCATCTTGACGAACACGGCTCTCTCTTCATCACCGGCCGCAAGAAAGATCTCATCATCCGCGGTGGCGTAAACATCAGCCCCGCAGCCATTGAAGAATCTCTCATGCACATTCCCGGTGTTGCGGAAGTGGCCGTGGTCAGTGTCCCTCATGAACTTTATGGCGAAGATGTTGTGGCCGTGTTGAAACTCGATGCCGGCATCGAGCTCGAATCGATTCTGGATTTGGTGGTCGCATACGCGAAACGCAATCTTGCACAACACCAGCAACCCGCTCGCTACATATCGATTGATGAACTTCCCAGAACGGCGAACGGAAAAGTACAGAAGGCTCGTATTCGCGAACTAGTGGCGCAGAAGCTGCAGGTAGGTTCCACCTCATCTCCTCGAATCCCGGCCCCAGAGAGCGCAGGGTTAACCCGCTGATTTCTCCGTACCGCAGATCCGCACTGGATATCGGAAAATAAACGCATGAAGATTATCGACCTTTCCTTACCCATCGAAGAAGGCATGATGACGTTTCCCACCCCCTGGCATCCCGTGGTAGAAATCACGATTCTCGGCCGCCACGGAATCGAAGGCCGCGAAACGCGGAAGGTTGTCCTGGGAACGCATATAGGCACGCACGCCGACGCTCCGCGTCACTTCATTCCCGGCGGCGGTACCATCGATGAAGTTCCGCTGGACGTGCTGATCGGACCGGCCACGGTAGCAGACTTCACCGGCTGCCGCCCCTTGCAGGAAATCGATATCCCCGACCTCAAGCAAAAGCTTGGCGGCAAAGTGCCGACGCGCTTGATCCTGCGCACCGGGTGGTCGGAGTATTTCGGCAACATGAAGTTTTATAACGAATATCCGTTTCTTACCGAAAACGCCGCGCAATGGCTGGTTGAAAACGGAGTGCGACTCATTGCCATGGACACGCCATCGCCCGATAATCCAGCCCATTCGCGCGGAACCCCCAAAGACTCTCCCAACCACAAAATATTGCTCGGAGCCGGAGTCGTGCTGGTGGAGTACCTTACCAACCTGA
>JBAPQU010000026.1:0-6005 GCA_049280795.1 Candidatus Sulfotelmatobacter sp. | reverse complement strand
GTCCGCATCCGCCACTTCGGACTTTTCGCTAACCGCAGACGTGGCGATATGCTGTCACGCTGCCGCAATCTGCTCAGCGCGCACTGCTCAAAAGAGGCTGACACAACAGCCCATCTGCGCTGTCCGGTTTGCGCCGGTCCCATGTTCACCATTGAACGGCTGACCAATACCCAGCTTTATTTCCAATCGGCCCAGACCAGGCCTGATTCCCAGAGGTGCAGCCTTGACTCCTCTTGAGATACCGATGGCGCAACTTGTTTCGATCAACGTCTGTTGTAGGTGTGTTCCAGCACGCCATGCCCTCGTCTGCTCACGCAGCGACGGATTCCCCCAAACACCACCCTTTCTGTCACAGGTCAAGACTCCAATGCGATGTTCAAGAACAACGCCGTCTCTCCCTTCGTCTCGGTTGCTTGCTTTAGACACGCCCTGCACCCGGTACGGACGGATTGAAATCCCATAGTCCACCGCGTCCGCCGCAAACGCCAGCGGCTCAGTTCAAACGACCCTATCGAAACTGCCCCGACCACACGACCGCGCACCCCCCCACTTCTTCTTTCGGGGCAGTCCCGATAGGGCCCTAACGTTTATCATTACCTATGTGGTGAAACTCCTACAACCGACTTCGGGACCGCGTCGTTGAGATTCAACTCCGGGCATCACTTCCGCTTAGAGCGCCTAACGAAACTGCCACCCACCGGCAGGTTCATCTCCCTCGCTTTAGCTTCGCGTACTCGGCTCTAGCTTCTTGCAGGATGGGAATGTTGGGGTCGGCCTCTTTCCAAAGGGTGAGGAAATCTTTGTAGGCGGCGAGGGCCCGGACGCGGGCGGAATCGGAATCCGCCCTCTGAGAAGTTCTCGACTGCAGGGCGTTGGCCCGCGCCAGCCCCAGATGCGCTAACGCTCCTGTCCAACAGTTCCAGACGATGCCGCTGTGGTCGAGGATTTTTTGAAATTCGGCGGCGGCGGCATCGCCCTGTCCGGCTGATAGGTATGCCTCCCCGTGTATATATACGTGATAGAGGCAGGAAACATTATTGCCAAATGGCATACCACCTAATTCGATTGCTGAAGCAGACTGCAGGTCGCTCAAAGCGGCAGCCGTTCTCGTCCTGCCCAGTGCCAATTGCGCTCGGATCGCAGGCAGCCAAAGCGATTGGACTTGCGTGTCCAGCGGAAAGCGCCGGTCTAAGCTTAGCGACAGAGTTTCAGCACGTGCCGTGTCTCCTGCCATCGCGAATGCCAGGGCGGTTTCGGCCTCGACCCCTTGATCTTCTGGAGCGAGCTTCAGAGCCTGTTCAGCGGACCTCTTCGCCTCTGTACCAAAGCCGTAAGCGGCTTGTTGCACGGCGCTGTTCGCTTTCCATATAGCGCCGTTTTCCTGGTTGTCGGCCCGGATGGCTGAGTCTACGGCCCGACCCACCAACTCTGTCACTTTACTCACATGGCCTGCGTACGCTTCAGAGTCTGATGCCAGAGCCAATCCGTAGTTCTCATAGACGGGCTTGCTCGCAAACCACAATTCCTGTTCAGCCATCGCGGGCTCGTCTCCGTTGAGAAAGGCGAGAGCGTAGAGACATTGGTGCCGTCCGTAATCATCCGATGAGGGCGAGTCGTGGAGGATTTGTCGCGTTTCATCCAGGTGCTGCAAAGCCAGTGCAAAAAAAGCCAGGTTCTGATAATACTGCGGATTTTCCCGAGCGACGCGAATAGCTTGCCGGGTGGCCTCGGCAGCTTTTTCATGTCTACCCTGCGCATAATAGGTCGCTGAAAGATCTTCAAGAGGGGCGATGGATCGCGGATAATTCTCAAGCTCCGCTTGATAGGCTTGGACTGCCTTTTCCAATTCTCCGGTTACGTCGGAATAATAATTGGCGGTGATTAACAGCCTTTCGGGTTCGCTCGCACGATCCCGCAGCTCGAATGCCTTGGTGAGATAGGGCTTGGCGCGCTCCGGTTGGAGCAGGGTCAGGTAAGTCCCAGCAATTGCCCGGTAGCCCATCGCAAAATTCGGGTCAATCTCCAGCGCCCGTTGATAGTAGGGCAGGGCAGCGGCGGTGTCTTTCTCAAAAACATTGGCACCCAGAGTGTACGCTTTCAGCGCTTCTAGCGAAGAAGTTGTTGCGTGCTCCAGTGGCACGTCAAATCTCTGCACCGTCGAAAGCGATTCGCCAAGTTCGCCACGCAGTTTGGCTGCGGCCTCGCCAAGCCGGTCGAGCACCTTCTCCTTGGACCCAGCGGTTACCTGCTCCTGCGCTAGCGTGTCTCCACTCTCGCAATTTACCGCTCTTAATCCCAACACGTATTCGCTACCCAGGCTGCCAATAGATCCCGCGATATAAGCTTTGCTGCCCTCCCGCTGACAGATTTCCCGAGCTATTTCCAGCGTGAGTTTCGTCTCCGGCGGACGGGTCATGAGCTGGAGGGTCTTCGCGATTTCGCTCTCGGGAAGAACATTGAGAAATGGCGACTGCCGCAAGGAGACGTTGAGCGCCGTCTTCAAGGTGTCGTCGAAAATGGGATCCCCCGTACCGTTGGCAAAATCGGCGAGAACTACTGTGTCGCTGGCATGCAGCGAAGCGGATTTCACGCGATATGTTCGCCACACAATCGCAGATGCAGCGAGCACGACCACTACTCCAAATGCCAGCGCCCACACTTTCGTGTGGAAGGATTTCTGGCTGGGCGCAGCTTCGGGTGTTGCGGCCGGCGCCAACGCTGCGATGGCACCGGCAGACTCGGGAGTGTCAGATCGCGATCCCACTTCGCCCGATAGAGTCACCGGGCACAGAAACCGGTAGCCGCGCTTGGGAACGGTTTCCAGATAAGTGGGATTGTCAGCGTCGTCGCGCAGCGTGGATCGAATCTGGCGTATGCAGTAGTTCAGCGATTGCTCGAAGTCAACGTGGGTATCTTCTCCCCACACCGCGCGATAGATCTCTTCCCGCGAAATTAGTTTCCCCGGTTGATCGGTCAGCAACACCAGCACGAGAGCCGGCTGAGGCTGCAGGCGGATGCGCGAGCCGTTGCGAGCCAGTTCACCGCAATCTGGATGAAACACAAAGGGGCCGAAGGTTCTTGCTGCCGTCCGATTCGGGCTCGTCGTTCCCATATCCCAGACCAAATCACAAGAGATGCGCTGTTCAGTGTCTAAGGCTTGGCAAGAGGGGGGACGCCGAAGCCCAAAGGTCGCACGATTCTACCTTGCGTTCCGGCGATTATCAACGAATCTCCGAAACCGCACCAAACGCTGGCTACTCCTGCAAGATAAGACAGGGAAAGCACTTACGCCCTCAGCAAAAACTCACAACCTTCTCAGAGGGAATCGATGGACAGGTGCGGCAGATGCAGTCTACTGTGCCCCACAGTTGCCCGGTCGACTCCCCCGCGGCCGATCCACAGGACTGGCAATCGCAATCACCACAAAGAGATCTAGAACACGCCCTGAAAGTTTTGGGTGCGCAGAGGAGACTAGCTATGAATCGCCGCCTCGTATCTTTATCGATTCTTTTTTCACTCTCAGTCGGTCTATCAGCCATTCGCTTACCTGCGCAGACTTCCCCCGCAACTGCATCTGCTCTGCCGCGGCTGGTTCGCTTTGGCGGAACGGCGAAGGATTTGAAGGGCAATCCTCTGACGGGAGTAGTCGGGATTACGTTTGCTCTTTATTCCGAGCAAAGCGGCGGCGCGGCCCTTTGGCTGGAGACGCAGAACGTGACTGCCGATGGCAATGGCCACTACACGGCTCTGCTGGGTTCGACGAAACCAGAAGGGCTGCAGGCTGAGTTGTTCACCTCCGAACAGGCGCGATGGGTAGGCGTCCAAATTTCAGGTCAGGCAGAGCAGCCGCGCTTGTTGCTGGTCAGCGCTCCCTATGCATTCAAGGCCGGCGATGCGGAAACGATCGGAGGACTTCCGCCCTCGGCCTTCGTCATGGCGAACCCGGCTCAGGCCGGGACAGGTGTCAAGACTTCTGGTGCGACTAAATCAACAGGAACATCCACTGCAGGCTTCGTCCCCGTTTTTACCGATAGCTCGGGGGACCTGGGCGACTCGTCGATACTTTCCGCGGATGGCGCCGTGACTGTGCAGGTACCGCTTCTCACGACTGGGGACCTGGACGTCTACAACGGAAACTTGAATGTCGAGAGCGGGAATCTAAACTTAGGGTTAGGAAACCTGACTCTCAACTTTGGCACGATTACGGCACCGACAGTCAATGCAACCTCCGGGTTCGCGCTGAACGGCAATCCCTTCGCTTCCGGCAACTATGCCAAGCAGAACGCACTTCTAGGTTTTGCTGGGAATGCGAATATAACGGGAGTAGCGAATACGGCAAGCGGGTACCAGGCACTGGCATCGGAGATTGGGGGCGGTGAGAATACGGCCACCGGGTATCAGGCGCTATTCTCTGACACTTATACTTCTCGAAATACCGCAACTGGCTATCAGGCGCTGTACGCCAACAAGGGGTCCTACAACACCGCGAACGGCTACAAGGCGCTCTATAACAACACCAATGCCAATTACAACACTGCCACGGGTGTCGAAGCCCTGAGCGGCAACACTACGGGCACGAGCAACACGAGCAACGGTTACCAGGCACTGTTGGTGAATACCTTCGGAAGCGCAAACACCGCGAGTGGCTCCCAGGCGCTCAGATCCAGTAACGGCAACAACAACACAGCCAGTGGCGACGAAGCGCTCGCGTTGAACACCACAGGCAATTCCAATTCGGGATTCGGCGTGGGTGCTCTGTATCAGAACAAGACGGGAAGCTACAATTCGGCTTTGGGAGCACAGGCGGGGCCAGACTCAACCACCCCTGCTCTCACCAACGCCACCGCCATCGGATACCGCGCCGACGTTGCTCAAAGCAATGCCTTGGTGCTTGGTGCCGTAAGCAATGTGAACGGCTGCACATCAGCGAACCGTTGCGCCAGCGTCAATGTCGGCGTCGGCACGACCACGCCCGCTTACCCACTCGACGTCGCTGGAACCATCCGTTCATCGAGCGGAGGTTTTATGTTCCCCGACGGTACGATACAAACCACGTCGGCTACTGGCGGAGGTGGTGGCGGCGGAACGATTACCGGCGTCACGGCAGGGGCGGGCTTGATAGGTGGAGGCACCACCGGCAACGTCACACTCAGCCTGGCCAACCCAGGACCGTTCGCCACTCTCGGCACGAACTCATTTACGGGCAATCAGTCTGTCAATGGGAACCTGACTGCGAGCGGGGCAGTGACCGGCAGCAGCTTCCAGATTGGAAGCTTTCTTTTCGCTTTCGGCTCTTATGGAAGCGCGAATGCGTTCCTCGGATTCTCTGGAAACGCGACGACCACTGGAAGTGCCAACACTGCCATCGGAGAGAATTCGCTGCTCAACAACACTACCGGAAGCAATAACACGGCCGTCGGATACGCGCTCTTCGGCAACACCACGGGCAGCAACAACGCCGGCGTCGGAGTGAACACGCTGATCAACAACACCACCGGAGCTTTCAACTCGGCCATCGGATCTTTTGCTGGACAGGTGCTCGACGGCACACCGGGGACCGGTCTCAATGACACAGGGCTGGGAGCTGGTACGGCATTCGCAACAGGAAGTCTGAGTAATGCCACCGCAGTCGGCTCCAATGCGGAAGTCACTGAGAGCAACGCTATAGTTCTGGGCGCCATCACGGGCGTGAATGGCGGCACCAGTGTGAATGTGGGCATCGGCACAACCGCGCCGGAATATCCGCTCGACGTTCACGGCACCGGCAACTTCACTGGAGGGCTGATCCTTCCTGCTACCGGCAGCTCGGCCACGTCCGGGTCGCCATCCAATCCACTCGACCTCATTGCTTCCGCATCGAACGGCACCGCGGCCAGCAGTCAAGCTTTTCGCTGGCAGACGCTAAACGCCGACGGGGCGACTCCGTCGGCCAACCTGAATCTGTTATTCGGCGCTTCTGGCTCGACACCGCAACCGACCGGACTGTCCGTGGCGCCCAACGGAGT
>JBAPQU010000025.1:0-10261 GCA_049280795.1 Candidatus Sulfotelmatobacter sp. | reverse complement strand
GCAATGCCTTAACCAGCGCTGCTTCCTCAATTACCGGCCCACGCGAGTCGTTTACCAGAAAGGCTGTCGGCTTCATCATGCGCAAGGTCTGCTCGTTAAATAGATGGTATGTGGGCGTCGCGCTTTCCCCCGGACGCAACAGCGGCACATGCACGCTCACAAAATCGGCCTGGCGCAGGGCATCTTCAAACGGCACATACTTGATCCAGTTCTTTTCCCTGGAAATCCCGCGCGCATGGCGCAAGTCCATATTATCCTGAATCGCCTTTATGTAATTGTGGTTCTCGTAAGCAGGGTCGTAGCACAGCATGTTCATGTCGAAGCCGGCGCACTTCTTGATCATGGCCAGGCCTATGCGCCCGGTGCCGATGATCGCGATGGTCTTCCCAGTCACCTCATCGCCCAGAAACGGCAGGTAGGGATGCCAATATCCCCATTGGTTGTCGCGCGTGAGATGCTCAGCTGACCACATCTTGCGCGCCAGCATGCCCAGCATGAAAAATGCAAACTCGGCGGTTGCTTCCGTCAAGACATCCGCGGTATTGGTGAAAGGAATCTTGTACCGGTTGGCATCAGCGCGGTTGATGTTGTCGAAGCCAACCGCATACTGCGCCACGACTTTCAGCGTGTTCTTGCCCGCTTCAAAAACCTCAGCATCAATCGGATCGCGTAGCGTCGTAATCAACCCGTCGACCCCGGAGTTCACCTTTTCGAGAATCAGCTTTTTCGGCGGGGCCTGCGGTTGCGGGTAGACTTCGACCTCGTACCCGCGGTTACGCAGCAGTTCAAGGGCTTCCCCAATGTCGCACGTGGCAAAAACACGAAATTTCCCGGTCATGAAATTCTTAAAGTGGCCGCGGTCGAACCGCAATCACTCACAGGCTCCTATTGGACAGAACGCTAAAGATCTACGCCGCCATTGTAATGCAGCGCCGCCGTCTCAGCGGCAAGTTGCCGGCGGGACGCCAGCGCTACTTCTATCTCGCGTGCAGCGCGGTGGCTAGAGATTTTGTTTGGTCCACTGATCAATGCGATCAAGCGCCTGTTGCAGGCTCTCCAGCGAATTGGCCACGCTGAAGCGCAGGTAGCCTTCGCCGAACTCGCCGAATGCCGTACCGGAAAGCGCAGCTACTCCAGCCTGCTCCAGCAGTGCGTCTGCAAGCGGCTTCGACTTCCAACCCGTCTTCGTGATGTTGGGGAAAACATAGAACGCGCCTTTGGGCATGCGGCAGGAAAAACCCTTGATCTTATTCAATCCCGCGACGAACACATCGCGCCTCCGCTTGAACTCAGCGCACATGTGATCCACCGAACTCTGGTCGCCGCGCAGAGCCTCAATGCCTGCCATCTGAGTAAAGCTGGCGGTGCACGAATTGGAATTCGTCATCAGCCGGGTGATCTGCGCAGCCAAATCCGGACGCATCACGCCGTAGCCCATGCGCCAACCGGTCATGGCGTATGTTTTCGAGAAGCCATCGAGGAGGATGGTGCGTTCCTGCATCCCGGGCACCGACATGATGGAAAAATGCTCGCCTTCGAAAAGCAGGCGGCTGTAGATCTCGTCCGACAGGACAAGGATGTTGCGGTCGCCGATGATTTGCGCGACCTGCTCAACATCTTGGCGCTGCATCACTCCGCCGGTGGGGTTCTGCGGCGAGTTCAGAATGATCAGCTTGGTCCGGTCGGTGATGAGAGCCGCAAGTTCATCTACATCGACGGAAAAATCCCGCTCCTCGCGCAGGTGGATGGGCACCGCCCGGCCGCCCACGTAGTGAATCATCGACTCATAAATCGGAAATCCCGGATTCGGATAGATGGCCTCATCTCCCTCATCAATCAAGGCGAGCACTGTGAAGAAAATGATTGGCTTACCACCCGGCACAACAACCACTTCATCCGGAGATACTTTAACTTCGCGAGTGCGGCTAACATAATCCGCAATCGTCTGGCGCAGCTCAGGCAGGCCCGCGGAGGGACCGTAGTGCGTCCAGCCATGGTGCAGCGCGTCGACACCGGCTTCGATCACGTTGGCGGGGGTATCGAAATCCGGCTCACCGATCTCCAGGTGAATGATGCTTTTACCTTGGCGTTCCAGCGCCCGCGCTTTGTTCAGGACTTCGAATGCGGTTTCAGTGCCGAGGCGCGACATGCGGCGAGCCAATTGCAATCCGCGCTGCGTAGTTTGTGCCATGAGGATTAATGCTCCTGAGAAGCCAAACGGCACATTATACCTCTGGTATCTGGAGCGGGGATGGCGTGTGGCTATCGGGAGTGCCCCAGGGCGAAACCGATTATTCCGAAACGCTGTGCTCTTCGTTCTGCGAACGGAGAACACGGTCGACGGAATACGGAGCACGGTGGCGGGGTTCATGATAGTGGCGGACCTGCATTTCGCCGAGGAGGCCAATAGCAAGCAGATTCAATCCACCGAGCAGCAGGCCGAGAGATAACATCATCAGCGGGCCGTGAGAGGCCATGACTGGAACATGGCGCAGGAACTTCTCGACTCCCAGCCAAGCTACAACCGCGCTGCCTCCGAAAAGGCTGAGCACACCAAACGTCCCAAAGAAGTGCAGCGGGCGGGAAAGATAGCGAAGCAGGAACCGAATCGTAATGAGATCGAAGAAAACGCGGAAGGTGCGGGAAATTCCATAGTGCGAAGCGCCGCGCTCGCGGTTTACGTTGCGAATGGGCACTTCGCAAATCGATGCGCCGTACCACGAAGCCAGTGCCGGAATGAAGCGGTGCAACTCGCCGTAGAGCGGCACCTGTTCGAGAATCTCGCGGCGATAGGCTTTGAACGTAGTGCCGAAATCGTGAATATCAACGCCGCTCAGTTTGGCCATCAGCCAATTCGCAATGCGGGAGGGGATGCGGCGCATCCAGAAATTATCGATGCGCACCTTGCGCCAGCCGCTGACAATGTCATACCCGGCCGCAATTTTTTCCAGGAACATCGGAATGTCGGCGGGATCGTGCTGTAGATCGCCATCCATGGCAATGATGTACTCGCCGCGCGCATGGTCGAAACCAGCGGCTAGCCCAGCGGTTTGCCCGAAGTTGCGCCGGAGCTTGACCACCGTAACGCGGCTATCGACAGCCGCGATCTCGCGCAGCATAGCGAAGGTATGATCGCTCGACCCGTCGTCCACCAGCACAATTTCAAAGGTCTCACCCGCGGTCTCCATCACCGCCTTCAAGCGGTCGTAGAGGTCGGTAACGTTCTCCTGCTCGTTATGCAGAGGGACAACGATGGAGTACTTGGGCACGGTCTTTTGATTATAGCGTGAACCACTCCTCTCGGCCTCAAATTTCTCTCTCGAAGATGACTAATTGTACGGCGCACCAAGTCTGCAAACCCGCCTCAGCATTGATGTCGCCTTCCCTTGGATGTCCGTTGCCGCAATCTGCCGCACGAGGCCACGCTCTATTCCTTGAGCTTCAGCCGGGCCTTGTTCTCTTCCATGAATTTCTTTATATCGTCGGCCGCTCCCAGCAGGCGGTTCCATTGTTCGTAATATAGCGTGACCGGAAAGCGGCCCAGTCCATAGACACTGACCCCGCCTTTTTCGCCAACCTTGAAGATAAGGTCGCCGCTGCGCTTCTTGGTTTCCACTTCCTTTTCCAACTGGGACAAACGAGCTTTCAGTTCTTCGTAACTCGGTTCTGCCATGCATTCTCCTCGGAATGAAATTTTATGTGTGCATCCATACTACCGTGCCGAGCCTGCGCTGAGCGGTGTTCCTGATTTGCATCGCCGATTTTAGGTCACCATGTAAAGCGCTCAAGCTTGTAAAGGATTGTAAAACGGGATGATACATACTTGGATAAAGAAGTTGACTGGTAGAATAACCAGATCGCCTCTGGGTTGTGGTGAGGACGCTTGTTAGGAGAAATACTTGTCGATGAAGTTTGCTCCGCGGTTATTCGTTGGCTTTGTCCTTGCCGCTTCCCTGCCGCTGATTTCGGTCGCCCAGCAAGCGCAGCCGCCGGATGCAACCTCTTCTTCACAAACGCAGTCCAACCCCACCGCGTCCGGACAGCAGAACAATCCTGCCACCAAGGTGCAAGGCGCTCCAACAACACCCGCGACCCAGTCTGATAAGCCTGACAAGAAAGACGGCGCGCAGAGCACGAGCAGCCAGGGAAAAGCCGCTGGAACCTCGAATGACCGGCTCTTTCTAGCGCTGCCTAATTTTCTGACGCTGGAGAATTCCGGGAAAGTTCCGCCGCTTACCGCCACACAGAAATTCAAAGTTGTGGCTCGAGGTTCCTTCGATAAGATTGAATTTCCCTGGTACGGAGTTATATCGGGCATCAGCCAGGCGGAAAACAGCGAACCCGGCTATGGGCAAGGCTGGGAGGGTTACGCCAAACGTTATGGCTCCGCCTTTGCGGATGGTACGATCGAAAACTTCATGGTAGGGGCGGTCTTTCCATCGCTTTTGCACCAGGACCCGCGATTTTACCAGACCAGCCAAGGCACGTTCGCGCACCGGGCAGGTTATGCGGTCAGCCGAATCTTTGTCACCCGGACCGATTCCGGCCGTTCTCAATTCAACTATTCTGAAATTTTTGGCAGTGCCTTGTCGGCCGCAATTTCCACCAACACCTACCATCCCCGCGCCTTCATTTCAACTCGGTACGATCCCACTACGAATATGTTGGTCTACGTTCACAATGCCTCCGACCGCACTTTGCCAAATACTCTTAGCGTGTGGGGAACGCAGATTGCGTACGACACAATTACGATCGTGATCAAGGAGTTCTGGCCCGACGTTCATCGCAAGATGGTCAAAAAGCACGACGGTAGCGACGCGCCCCAGGGGAACAACACTAAACCGTGAGGCAGCCTTCATCCGCGTTCAATGGGTCAAGCGGGTTTCTTGCGGCAATCTTCGCAAACGCCGTAAATCTGAAAAGTGTGGCGAGTGGTGGCGTAATTATGCCTGCGCCCAATTTCCTGCTCTAACTGATCCACTTCCCGGGAAAAAAATTCCACCGAACTGCCGCACTCGGTGCAAACCATGTGGTGATGGCTGCGCCGGTTGTATTGGTGTTCGTAACGGGCAATGCCGTCGTGGAAGGCAACCTCGCTGGCTAATCCACACTCGGCCAGCAACTTGAGGGTTCGATAAACAGTGGTATAGCCGATACCGGAATCTTTCTTGTGCACCAGGCGGTGCAATTCGTCGGTGGAGAGATGGTCGCGGGTTTCCAGGAAGGTATGCAGAATGGTGTCGCGCTGCGCCGTCTGCTTCAGGCCCACACGCTTTAGATGCTTGTGGAGTATCCCCTGCGCCTCGCGCACCATCTCGCGAGAAATCGAAGGCTGATCATCGATACGCTTCTGCAGCATCAAGGGTCAGGATAGCATCGACATCTTGAAAATGAAATTCATTTTCAACAGCCCGCAGGGCACAACGCCTAAAGTCATGGCGATAAGGCAACACCCGCAGGCATGCATCAAAGACATACCCTGATACGAATCCCGACTGCGCAACCGCTGCTAGAATCAAACTGCTCATGAGCACTCTCACGGCAACTGGCGTTCCTGCTTCCCGGCGTTCCAACGGACTCCGCATCTTCTTCTGGCTGGTGTTCATCCTGATTCTGCTGGCCGTGGCTGCGGTCGCCTATGCCTACTTCATCGCGCGCTCTGCCCTGCCCCAGCTTGATGGAAGCCTTCAGGTAAAAGGGCTTTCCGCGGTCGTGAAGGTTACGCGAGATAGCCACGGTGTTCCGGCAATCGAGGCTGCTTCTCTGGAAGATCTGTTCTTTGCCCAAGGCTACGTCACCGCGCAGGATCGTCTCTGGCAGATGGACATCATGCGGCGCTTCGCAGCTGGAAAGCTTTCCGAAATTCTCGGCGAGGATACGCTCAAGATCGACCGCGAGCAGCGCATCCTGGGGCTGCGCGCCGCCGCGAAGAAGTCTCTAGCCATGGCAAGTCCGCGTGATCGTTTGTACTTCGATGCGTACGCGCGGGGAGTCAATGCGTTTATCGAAGCGCACGCTAATCGCCTTCCACTCGAGTTCCGAATTTTGAAATATCGGCCCAGACTGTGGCAGGCGGAAGATTCCGTTGTCATCGCCAACCAGATGGTGAAGGATCTCAACTTCTACACCTTTGGCGACACGCTGGCGCGCGAAAAAATACTGGCCAAGCTGGGACCCGGTCTTACCGCCGATCTCTATGTCAACAGTTCCTGGCACGATCGACCGCCGACAATAATGCGGGCAGACATCAACGACCAGGATAAGCAAGGCGACTCCGATGACGACGATGATGAAGATGATGACGGTCCGGACAACTCGGTAACGCAACACAGAGGCGGCGGCGAAAGTTGGGCGCAGCATGCTCCGGAAGCGGTGAACGGATCGAATGACTGGGTAGTCTCCGGCGCGCACACGGTCACAGGCAAGCCACTGCTTTCGAACGATATGCACCTCGGCCACCAGATGCCGAACCTATGGTACGAAGCGCATCTTAAGTCCGGCAATCTGGATGTCGCCGGAGTAACTCTGCCCGGAATGCCTTACGTAATTGTCGGCCACAACCAGCGGATCGCCTGGGGATTCACCAATGTCGGTCCCACGGTGGCAGACGCATTCATTGAGAATTTCAACGCGCAGGGTGCCTACCAGACTCCACGAGGATGGCAGCAGCCCGAACATCGTGAAGAACTAATTCACATCAAAGGCAAGCCCGACGTAACCGTAGACGTAAAGATCACACGGCACGGTCCCATTGTCACTGAACTGATTCCCGGCGAGACACGACAAATCGCGCTGCGCTGGACGCTCTATGACGGTCTGCACATGCCGTTCTTCGATGTCGACAGCGCACAGAACTGGGACGATTTTCGCAAGGCATTTTCGCAGCTCGATGCGCCGGGACAAAATGTGGTTTATGCCGATGTGGACGGCAACATCGGCTATCACGCAACCGGGCGCGTTCCGATTCGCACCGCCGGCGATGGCAGTCTTCCGGTCAGCGGGGCAGACGATGCCCACGAGTGGACAGGCTACATTCCCTTCGACAAGCTTCCCAGCATCTACAATCCAGCCTCCGGAGTAATTGCAACCGCCAATGGACGAATCACGCCCGACAACTATCCCCACTCCATCAGCGCGGAGTGGGAAGCGCCGTGGCGCACCGCGCGGATTTACCACGTGCTGGAATCGGGGCGAAAGTTTACTGCAGCAGACATGCTCGCGCTCGAGAACGATGTTCACTCAGAGAATGATCTGTTCGCCGCTGAGCGCTTTGTCTACGCCGTGGATCATGCGTCAAAGCCTTCCGCCCGCGCGAAGCAGGCCGCGGATCTCATGCGCAACTGGGATGGACACATGCTCGCCTCATCCACTGCGGCAACCATTGCCGTGCGCTCCGCTCGGGAATTGACACGCCTGCTGCTCGAACCCAAGCTCGGTTCCGCACCTCAGGATGCGAAGCAGCAGGAAACTACGTTGAATTGGAAGACCTACAGTTGGGAGATGCGAACCGTGTGGTTGCAGAACGTCATGCTGCACCAACCCAAACGCTGGCTGCCGGAAAAATATCCCAACTACGACGAACTGCTGACTGCCGCTGTGGAAGCTGCGGTGAATGCTCCGGAAGCGCCAAAGGATTTAGCGGAGTGGCATTGGGGCAGCGTGAACGCCGTCGACATCGAGCACCCGGTGCTGGGAAAAATTCCTCTGCTGCAACGCTGGACTGCGCCGGGATTACAGGAGCAATCAGGGAGTGGCTACACGGTGAAAGCGGTGACCCGCCATCACGGACCATCGGAACGCTTCACCGCCAATCTTGCGGACCTGGATCAATCCACCTTAAACACTGTTACTGGGCAGGGTGGAAACTTCCTAAGCCCTTACTACATGGATCAATGGAAGGCCTGGTATGAAGGCTACACATTCCCACTGCCTTTCACGTCTCAGGCAGTGGACGCGTCCGGGGCGCACCGATTGGTTCTGGAACCTGCAAAATAAGAACGCACGCCCGATCAGAAAAACCCAATCAGAAAAAATCGATTGCTCTGATGTCGATAACCTGGCCGGTAACGGTTATAGTTCCGGTCTCAATATACTGATTGATCAGCAGACTATCGATAGTCGTGTCGTACACCCGCAAGTTGCCGCCTTCTGCAACATACTCCACATAACGGGTCGAGAAGCTCTGCAGCCCCGTGACATCGCCGTTATCCGGCGGCATTACCACCGCGCCATTCGTGGTGTTATAGATCGCGAGACAGCCACGTATTTCTCCCTGCTGCGGAGTCGCATTCACGTCGCCGACGCTGGTGCATCCATAGGAGCCGACGAAGAGTTGGCCGTTGCTGCTCAAATCCATGCGGTCGTGGTAGCCGTTGGTGATGGCAATTTCACTCGTTGGATTGTTGTAATACGGATCCTGCATCGTATTCAGGTTGACGATGTCGAGGTACCCGCAATATTGAGCCGCCGTTGTAGCCGCACTCGGGATTGAAGCGCACAAAGGGCCGGTCGGCGTACCCAGCCCCGCCACATAAAGCGTGGAACCGGAGAGATAAGCGTCCGTAGCGCCATTCACTAGAACCTTCGCGCCGGGCGTAGGAGGCGTGGTGCTGAAATCCAAAACCTGCACGCTGGCGTGCTGGCCTCCACATTGCGCGCCACAGTTCAAAATGTAGGCCGTGCTGCCATCGCTGCTGTAAACCGCATTGACCGGGCGGTCGAAGCCCGCCACGGTAACCGTGACCGGATTCCCAGTGTTCACCAGCTGTGGCGAAACGACTGTGACCGAATCCGAGTCATTGCTGAAAACCAAAAGCAGAGTTCCGCTCGGATTCGACACGACCCTTTGCGCATTAGGAACGTTGACCGTCCACGCAACGCCCCCGGCTGCGAGATTCATGGCCACAACTGCGCCTGGGGATGATCCGATCAGCGGGGCCGAAGGCACTGCCGCATACGCGGAGCTATCCACCGGGATAGCCAGGCTGATGGTGGGCCCGGGAAGTTGTATGCTTCCAGTCGAAGCATCGGTCTTCGTATTCGTTACATAAACCTTGTTGCTCGACGAATCAAAGGACAGCAGAACCGACCGGTCCGGAGAGATAGCCATAAGGCCAGGCGAGTTGCCGGCAGAGACTCCGCCCCGTCCCAGCGTATCAATCCAACCATCAATGAGTACAAGGCCGGCGGCAGCCGTCGGACTGGAGACGCCTTGTGAAGCGAGAACGCGAGTCGTGAACTTGCTGGGCGTTGAGCTGTAACTCGATGCAGCGCCACAAGAGACAAGACCGATGCTGGCAAATACGAGCACGGCGGACAAAAGAGCGGATTTCTTCAAACGTCAGGCTCCTAACTGCAGGAAAACCAGAGATTTATGTGCGAAATAGCGGATTATAACAGAGCCCGGGTGACGGTTCTCCGCTGGCCCTGGTTTGCCTGCCGAAAATCTCCCGATCAAGTACCTTGGATGCACGAAACTAACCTCATCCTGTATTCTGATCTATATGGCGGGTGATTTTCTTGCAAGAATCAAACAATCTCCTGTGCTTTGCGATGGAGCGATGGGAACGCTGCTTTACTCCAAGGGCGTGTTCATCAACCGTTGCTACGACGAGTTAAATCTCTCCCAACCTGACTTGATTCGTGACATTCACCACGACTATCTACAGGCCGGGGCGGAAATCATTGAAACCAATACGTTCGGGGCGAATTCCTTCCGCCTTGCCCGGCATACTCTTGCGGACAAGGTGGCGGATATTAACCGAGCAGGCGCACGTTTGGCACGGGAAGCCGCCAAGAGCTTCGATGTGTGGGTTGCAGGATCCGTTGGCCCGTTGGGAACAAGAATCGAGCCGCTCGGCAAAACCTCGTTCGAAGAAGCCCGCCAGTCGTTCCGAGAGCAGATTGCTGCCCTGGTGGAAGGTAGCGTCGATCTGCTGATGTTTGAGACCTTCGGCTACCTTGAAGAACTCCACCAGGCAGTGCTGGCAGCGAAGGATGTCGGGGCGAAACTGCCACTAGTACTGCAGGTCACTATTGACGAGGACGGCAATTGCCTCGATGGTTCCACTCCGGAAACCTTCGTGCCCCGGCTTGAGGAATGGGGTGCAGATGTAATCGGATGCAACTGCAGCGTGGGCCCGGTGGCCATGCTCGACGCAATCGAGCGCGTTCGCGCCGCCACTTCCCTGCCGCTGGCCGCACAACCGAACGCCGGCATTCCGCGCTCGGTGGAAGGTAGAAATATTTACCTGTGCTCGCC
>JBAPQU010000024.1:0-6303 GCA_049280795.1 Candidatus Sulfotelmatobacter sp. | reverse complement strand
CCAAGCTGAGAAGATCGGAATTAAGAAAGATTGGTCCGGACGTAGCTGCAGGTGGCGCTCAAACTGCCAGCAGCGAAACTTCCGCGCAGACCCGTGAACTGATCGAGACCTTCCGCACCATCCAGCGAGTTAAGCACAGCTATCCGGCAAACTCCATCCGGCAATACGTTATCAGCGGCGCCGAGTCCGAAGAAGACGTGCTCAACGTGGTCCGCCTGGCAAAGGCCTGCGGAACGAACCTGGCTGGCTTCGGCGACGATCCATCCCTGCAAGGCGCGGGTCTGGACGATCCGGGATTGATGCCTGTGCCTCTGTTTGAGTCGATCGATTCTTTGCGAGGAGCAGGAAATGTGATGCGCCGCCTGTGGCGAAATCCTGAATACCAGCTGCTTCTGGATTCCTGGGGACGCTGGCAGGAAGTGATGCTGGGTTATTCCGATTCCAATAAAGATGGAGGGATGCTGACCAGCACCTGGGAGCTGCACAAAACGCACCAGGAGTTGCATCACGCGGCGCGGGAGTGCGAAGTGAAGCTGCGCCTCTTCCATGGCCGTGGAGGTACAGTTGGCCGCGGCGGAGGTCCGACGCATGCTGCAATTCTGGCTCAACCGCAAGGCTGCTTCTCCGGACGCATTCGCATCACCGAGCAGGGAGAAGTTCTCAATTGGAAGTACGCCGACGCTGTGCTGGCGGAATGGAACCTGGAACTGATGATTGCCGCCAGCCTGGAAGCGCTTACGCGCTCCGGCGCCAAGCCGGCAAAAGATCAGGCACGCTGGGAAAAAGCCATGGAAGAAATGTCGGCCGAGGCGTACAGCGTCTATCGGCGAGATATCGCGGAGAATGCCGACGTGCTGGAATATTTCGAGCAGGCCACGCCCGTGCAAGAATTGGACTCAGCCCGCATCGGCTCGCGGCCGGCGCGGCGCACCAAAGGCCGGCGACTGGAGGATCTGCGCGCGATTCCGTGGGTCTTTGGATGGATGCAGAGCCGCCATGCGGTGCCCGCCTGGTACGGTGTAGGCCGTGGGCTGGAAAGCTTTGCCGCGAAAGGACGGAGTCACGAAAAACTGCTGCGCGAAATGCTGCAACACTTTGCGCTCTTCTCGGACTTGATGCGTAACGTCGAACTCGGCATGGCCAAGGCGGATCTCGATATCGCCCGGGTTTATTCCGGCCTGGTAAAGAATGAGGTTTTGCGCACCCGCGTCTTCGCCATGCTGGAAGATGAGTTTCTGCGTTCCCGGCGCATGATCCTGCGTATTACCGGCCAGCGCGAATTGCTGGCTGGGAACCGGGTGCTGGCGCGCTCCATCCATCTGCGCAACCCCTACGTGGATCCCATGAGCCTGATCCAGGTCGAGCTCTTGCGGCGCAAGCAGCAGGGGCAGGATTTGGCGAAACTTGAATATCCTCTCGGCGCCACCATCAACGGCATCGCCGCCGGACTACACAATACGGGATAGAATCCTCGGCTAACCATCCCACTTGCAGCCCGTCTGTAGTATGTTGTTCTGCGGGAATACACGCCGAAGTGTGCCGAAACGATCCCTGCTCGTGGAACTCGCGCCGGCTCCTGCGCGTACCTGCAATCAGCCCTTGCCATTCTTGCTGCCAACTCGGGCGCTCCCAGAAAGAGGCACCATGTCTATTTCCAGAGTTTTCCTAAGTCTGTTCCTGATAAGTCTGTTCCTGGCTTTGCCCATCGCCATGCTCGGGCAAAATGCGAACTTCAACTCCGCCGCCACAACCGCCGCTGCCGACGAAACCAAAGATGCTCCCAAGCTCGAGCACTTCGATCCGAACTCGGTCGATAAGGCGCTCAATCCTTGTGATGACTTCTACAAGTACGCCTGCAGCAAATGGATCGCGGCCAATCCGATCCCAGCCGACCAGGTTTACTGGAGCACTGGCAGCGGCCTGGATATGTGGAACGACACCGTACTACGCGAAACTCTGGAAGCGAGCAGCAAGAATGATTCCAGCCGCAGCCCGGTGCAGCAAAAGATTGGCGACTATTGGGCGGCATGCATGGACGAAAGTGATATCGAAGCAGCCGGTGCAAAGCCGATACAACCCGAATTGGATCGCATCGCCGCCATCAAGTCGAAGCAGGAGATCACTCTCGAAATCGCCCACCTTCATCACCTGTTTCCCGGCGCCTGGCAGGCATCCGACAATCAGACGAATGCGCCCTTCTTCGGTTTTACCGGCGGGCAGGATTATGACGATGCTTCCAAGGTAGTCGCGCAGATCGATCAGGGCGGCCTAAGTTTGCCCAACCGCGACTACTACCTCAATACCGACGACAAGTCGGTGGAGACGCTTAAAAAATTCCGCGCTCATGTGCAGAAGATGTTTGTACTGTCCGGGGAGTCAGAGGCACAGGCGAGCAGTGATGCGGCAATCGTGCTCGAACTGGAAACCGCCCTGGCCAAGCCGCAGATGGATAACATCAAGCGCCGAGACCCCAAGAACATCAACAATAAGATGAGCATCGCGCAAATTCGCGAGATGGCGCCCTCCATCGATTGGAGTGCGTACCTGAAAGCGGTGAATGCTCCAGTCAGCGAGCACTACATCGTTAGCTCACCTGACTTCTTCCGCGCTGAAAATAAATTGCTGGAAGAACATCCGCTTGAGCATTGGAAAGTCTACATGCGCTGGCAGGTCATTCACCATGCTGCTTCCTATTTGAGCAAGGCCATGGTGGATGAAAACTTCGAATTCTTTGCGCACACGCTCGCCGGCCAGGAAGTGAACCTGCCGCGCTGGCGCCGCTGCGTGCATAGCGCCGACCGCGACCTGGGCGAGGCCCTCGGCCAAGCCTACGTGGACCGGGCTTTTCCGCCAGAGAGCCGGGCGCGCACGCTTGAAATGGTGCATGCCATCGAACGCGCCATGCATGACGACATTGAAAGCGTGAACTGGATGACCCCCGCCACCAAGGAACAGGCCATCGTTAAGCTGAAGGGAATCGAAGACAAGATCGGTTATCCTTCGCACTGGCGCGATTATTCCAGCGTGAAGATCACGCGCGAAAGTTACGTTGCCAACGTGAACCACGCGTCGTCATTCGAATTCGAGCGCTGGGTCGCCAAGATCGGCAAGCCCGTCGACCGCAGCGAGTGGACGATGACTCCACCCACCATCAATGCGTATTACGATCCGCAACTTAACACCATCAATTTCCCCGCCGGAATTCTGCAGCCGCCGTTCTTCGAAAAAAATATGGATGATGCGGTGAATTTCGGCGCCATCGGCATGGTCATTGGTCACGAACTCACTCACGGCTTCGACGATCAAGGCCGCAAATTCGATGCTAAGGGCAACCTGCGCGACTGGTGGACTCCGGAAGACGCCAAGCAATACGATGAGCGCGGTAAATGCATCTCCGAGGAGTACACGCAGGATGTCCCCGACGCCGGTCCCAGAGTTAAGCAAAATGGATTGCTCACGCAGGGCGAAGATACAGCCGACAACGGCGGCATTCATCTCGCGCTATTTGCGCTCGAAGCCGAACTCAAGAAAGAAGGCAAATCGCTCGACGACAAAGGTCCGGATGGCTGGACCTATCGCCAGCGCTTCTTCCTGGCGAATGCCTACTCGTGGTGCGCGAACGTCAGGCCGGAAGTGACGCGTTTGATCGTCACCACCGACCCGCACTCGATGCCCGTCTTCCGCATCGACAATGTGGTTTCAAATATGTCCGAGTTCGCGCAGGCTTTTGGCTGCAAGGCTGGTCAGAAGATGGTTCGAGCGAATGCTTGCCGGGTGTGGTGAGCCAATCGATTGCGTTTTAATTAAGGAATAGTCTGCAAAAGAATTTGGCCAGCCTCTGGGGCTGGCCAATTCTTTGTTAACGGCCTTTACTCTCTCTAGCGATTGATGTCGTCTTTAGACTGCAAGCGCTTCACATAATTTTCTATCCTGGACTTATTGGCATCATCGGGCACGCCGGTGAGAGCGGCCTGCATCTCCTTAATGGCATTGTCGAAGTCTCCCTGACCGCTATAAACGCGGGCCAGGCCGACATGCGACGTCCAATAGTCGGGGAACTTCTTCGCGGTTGAGCGAAAAACTGCGAAGGCTTCTTCCTGTTTCTTTTCCCCCTGCAACTGACGGCCATAAGTGTAAAGCTGTACCGCATTGGCTTTGTCCAGCGCTTTGTTGCGGAATTCGGTAGACGCATCCTTGCGGCCCATCGTTTCCAGAATCTTCGACTTGTTGAGCAGATTGTCGAAGCGCTCTTCCGCCTGGATCGATTGATCTTCGTCTTTCAGCGCCTCATCCAGATCGATTTTGTTGGCGAGGAGGTAGCCGGCGGCATCGTCCCAACCTTCCCAGTAGTATTGATTGAGCCCGCGAATCTGCCGGCGAAGGCTGGAGGTAACGGTGTCGTTGACATTAACCGCAACCTTGAAGGGCACCGCGACTTTGTCCCAGCGCAGCGTAACCACGGCAGAATCCGCTTTGAGATCGTCGAAGTCATACGCCAACGCATCATGCAATTCCGCGGTCTGCGGCTTCACAGTGACTCGCAGCGCGTCTTCATCCTGCTTGTAGCTGAAACTTCCCCATGCTGTGGACATCTTCGAGAAAATCACCGTCCATTGATTTTCGCCGGGAATCATGTGCAGGCCGTAGGTCCCTTTGTCGAGCGCCTGGCCTTCGATCATGACCGGATCGCTGAACGTGATCGTGGTATTTTCATTGGCTCCCGCGCGCCAGACTTGTCCGTAAGGCACAATCTTGCCCCAAATCTGGCGGCCATTGGCCAGCGGCCGGTGATAGTTGATGGTGATATCGGTGATGCCGATACGCTGCGTGATCAGCGCATGCTGGCTCTGCCGGGGCAGATTGAGCATCAGGGTTTCACCGGTAGCGGTTTGAGCGTGGCAAAGGCTCGCGATCGACAGAACGCTGCATAACAAAACAAACAGACGGAATCTGTGCATGAAATACTCCTCTTCTTTTGGCGGGACTTGAACAGCCGATTCAGTCGCAAACCTGGGATATACGTTGAATGGAGCAGCCGCGTCTGACCGCTGTGCTGTTGGGCTTAGACGCACGGCGAACGCCGGAGTGAGCAACAGAGGTATGGTGGTTGAACGCTGGCGAGACAAACTAAGAAGAAATCAGAAGACAGAAGCTGCGTCCTTGATCGACGCCTACTCTTCGGGTCGGCCATTCTCCGGGGCGAGCGGCAGCCGGGTGGCCCCGCGCATGATGTCGCGCTCCTCGGGCGAGAAGACGCCTTTGAACCGTTTCGAATCGATGACCTGCTCCCGTTCCCCAGGCTGCATGACGCGCAAATCACGGATCGCAGTAACTACCATGCGCCGGCGGTCCGGTGGAAGCTGCTGCATCCGGCCGAACAACGCTCGTGCCTGTTGTTTCTGGCCGGGCGTCAGATGTTCCCAGGTCTCCATGCGGTTCAGCATGCGTTGCTGCTGCTCCGGCGGAAGGCTCGAGAAATGTTCCAACCGCTGCCGCAACAACTGCTGGCGCTCCGGAGGCAAACGCTGGAAGCCGGGATCGTTCTTCAGCGCGCGCTCCCGCTCGCTCGGCGATAGCCCCTGATAGCGCCGCAGCCAATCGCCCGCATGACCTTGAGGACGCGGGCGATTCTGAATCCGCTGAGGAGCCATCCGGGGGCTGTTGCGCTGCGCCAGGGAGGGAGGCACGGACGCCATAAGGGCCGCCAACGACAACACAACTGTCGCCATCCATCTTGGCCTGAAATTTCCCCGCTGCATTTTCCCCCGGTCGTCCTTCGATCTTCGTTCTAGCTCTGCGTTCTTACGGATTGGCTACCACATCGTGCTGCACTTCCAGGTCATCCAGCAAATCAAAATCAGAATACAAATCGTGATTCTTGTCCAGAGCCTGCAGATCGCTCACTGCTGTGCCCGGCTCTGCTGACTGCACCTGATCGTTTGCCGCAATGATGTTATCCCCCGGCTTGTAAACCCCATCGCTTTTATTGAAGAACAATCCCACCCCAACTGCCATAAGCACCGTAAGGGCCGCCGCCAGCACTGGACGCCGAAACCATGTCAGCCACCCAGCCTGAGGCTTGGCCATCTCTTCCCGCAGGCGCGCCTGCAAACGTACATCAAAATAGGGCGACGGGTCCGGCGCCTGCCATTCATCCAGCAACGCCATCGTCTGCCGGAACTCTTCCATCTTGGTGGCGCACACTCCGCACCCTGCCAGATGCGCGCCAATCTCCGGCGTCGTCTCCATCAATCCGGACGCTACATCCGGCATCACTTCACGAATCTCTTCGCACTTCATAAC
>JBAPQU010000023.1:0-9636 GCA_049280795.1 Candidatus Sulfotelmatobacter sp. | reverse complement strand
GATTGCTCCTGAAACGATTGCGCCATGACCCAGCAGGATTACGGGCCGCTTGGAGTTATGAATCAACTCCAGTGCCTTCTCATATTCCTTTGGAGCGGGAGAGAGATCGGGACGATACCCCGGCAGTTGTGGCTTCGCCGCTTCCCAATCGAACTCGCACGAAGCCTGTTGTGCGTCTTTCGTAATGTCGACAAGAACCGGCCCGGGACGGCCTGAGCGGGCAACATAAAACGCCTCTCGCATCGTCTGCGCCAGTTCATCGGCTCGCGTCACCAAATAATTATGCTTGGTAATGGGCAGGGTGATGCCGGTAATGTCGGTTTCCTGAAAGGCATCGGAGCCGATCAACTTGCTGCCCACCTGGCCGGTAATGCAAACGATTGGAGAGGAATCCATCATCGCGGTAGCGATGCCGGTCACCATGTTAGTAGCGCCCGGTCCGGAGGTCGCCACGGCGACTCCCACTCGTCCGCTGGCGCGCGCGTAGCCGTCCGCCATGTGCGTGGCGCCCTGCTCATGCCGCACCAACACGTGATGGATCTTGCTGTACTTCAGGGCATCGTAGGCGGGCAGGATGGCGCCGCCGGGATATCCGAAGACGTGGGTCACGCCTTCATGCTCAATGCACTCCCAAAGAATCTGCGCTCCAGTTTTCGTCATAGTTCCAGGTCCTCTGACTGAATGCTGATTGCTGTACCAAGTCTAACTTGTCTCGGCAGGCAGGCGGTTAACCTTTTCGCTATCAACGAAGTGGTGATAGAGATTGTATCCATACCAACCCCGCGAGATTTCAATGCTGTGCATCAGTTTTTTGAATACGACCATTGTTTGGATAGACATACGTAAGCCGCGACGTTCGGCCTGTTTCATCTTTCGGCCACGGAGCGAGAGAACTTCCCACAGCGTATAATCGCCCCGGAATTAAGAAGATACGAGCCCGATGACCAACACGAAACTCTGGAAGTCCGACGACGAACTTTTCGCCATCGTGCAACGCGAACTCTTCACCTGCGTGGTGGGCGATGTCATGGACAAACTGGACTTGCAGCACCAATTCTTGCCGCCACAGATTCAGCCTCTTCAGCGGGATATGGTGGTGATCGGTCGCGCCATGCCGGTGCTTGCCGTGGATGTATTTACCGAAAAGATTGCCGGCACAGCCAATAAGCTAATGGACAAGCCATTTGGCCTGATGCTCGAAGCGCTCGACGACCTTCGCCCCAACGAGGTCTATGTCAACACCGGTTCTTCGCCGCGAAATGCGCTTTGGGGAGAGCTCATGAGCGCGCGCGCCCGCAAACTCGGCAGCCGGGGCGCGGTGCTCAACGGCTATGTGCGAGATACCAAGGCCATTCTGCAGATGGGTTTCCCGACCTTCGGTTTCGGTTCTTACGGGCAAGACTCAGCCCCGCGGTACAAAGTGGTCGACTTCCGTATTCCAATCGAGATCGGCGCGGTACGCGTCCGCCCGGGAGACATTATTTTCGGCGACATCGACGGCGTCTTGTTGGTTCCCGCCGAAGCCGAAGCTGAGGTCTTCACCCGTGCTCTCGAAAAGGCTCGCGGCGAAAAGCTGGTGCGCAAGGCGATTGAAGAAGGCAGCAGCGCGGTGCAAGCGTTTGAGAAGTACGGCATCATGTAAAAAATGGGGACCCGATCGTGACTGCAAGCCTTGTAAACCCGCCGTCTCGCGCACAACAGATACACAGTTTTCTCCTCGAAAATAATTTGCAGGCCTGGATTGCGTGGCGGCCCGATGAACTCCTGATGCTCTCCGGATATTTTCCTTTCTGGGGAGCTTCGCTGCTGATTTATTTCGCGGATGCCGAGCCCGTTCTCTTTATTCCACAGATCGAACCTACAGATCACATTCCCGTGGGGTTGCGGGTGCAGGAATATCCCTGGGGCGATCTCAAATGTGCAGATCCATATTCTGTTTTGGTGTCGGCTGTTGGGAATGAACTGGCCAAGGCAAAAATCAAAGTCGAAGACGTTGGAATGAATCCCAGTGCCGCGCGAAGCTCGCTGCCGATTCAAGCCGCCGAACAGATTCCCATACCCGAGGGTTTTGCGGGGTTGCTATCGACGCTCGCTGCAAAGCCAAATTCTGTTTCGCAGGCGGCCTTTGCGGATCTCTATTTAAGAAAAACTCCGGAAGAGATCAGCGCAATCCGGCTGGCAAACCGGGTTGCAATTGTAGGGCTACAAGCTTTTTTTGCGAATTTGCAGCCGGGAATTTCGGAAGCGGAAGTTGCCGCAGCGGTCGAGTCGGCTATCTACCGGCAAATCGGCCGCGACAGAATATTTCATTCCCGAGGCTGGGCCATGGTGCAGTCCGGCCCGAACAGCGCCTGCGCGGGCCGTTTCAATCGCTCCACCGGACGGCGACTGAAAAGCGGCGATCTGGTTTTGATCGAACTGGCAACCTGCGTCAACGGATATTGGAGCGACCTCACGCGCACCGCCGCCGTTGGTTCTCCCAAGCCAGAAGTCGAAGAGATACTTTCGATTGTTCGAGACGCGCAACAAACCGCGATCGATGGCATCCGCCCCGCCATCTCCGCAGGCGATATTGATGCATTGGCAAGAGATAAGATAGCAGCCGCAGGGCTCTCATCTTACTTTACGCATCACACCGGCCACCATGTTGGCTTCCGCTATCATGATCCGGGATTTCTGATTCTCCCCGGAGAATCCTCGATACTTGAACCGGGCATGGTGGTTACGATTGAGCCGGGAGTATATGTTCCAGAGCGCGGCGGTGGCGCGCGGATCGAGGACAATGTACTGGTCACAGAATCCGGTCACGAAGTGCTATCCCGAATCGAAGAGACCAATCTCTCATGATTATCATCGATCTCTCCGGCAAGACGATTCTCATCACGGGAGCTTTGGGCGCGATCGCCGAGCACATCATACGAAGGCTGGCAGCAAGCGGCGCAACGCTGGTGCTCACCGACATTAAAGGCGAAGAACAAGCGAGGCGGATGCTCGACGATTGGCAGATTCCGCCTTCGTCCTATCTCTATTTTGCTGCCGATATCACAGAATCCAGCCGGGTCGATCGAGTGGTGAACTTAGCCTTCGAGAAATTCCCCGGCATGGATACGGTTCTCGGCCACGCGGGCGGCTGCGGGCTGCATCCGTTCGCCAGCACCTCGGAAGCCGACTATGAGCGTATCTTCCGCTTCAACTATTTTGCGCAAACTTACCTTGCGCGGGCAGTGCTCGCGCAATGGATGCAACGAAAGATTGCCGGTCACCTGATCTTCACATCTTCTTATGTAGCCCGCATGCCGCACACGCAAATCCCTGCCTACTCTTCAGCCAAAGCAGCGCTCGAAAATTTCGCCCGCAGTCTCGCCCTCGAATATGCGCTCACCGGAATTCGAGTGAATGTGGTCTCGCCCGGAAATGTCGCCGCCGGCAGTTCATTAAAGGTTTTCGAAGAAGATCCCGCCTACCGGGAATTCGTTTTGCGAGTTTCGCTGGGCAGAAGAAATAGTCCCGAATCGATTGCGGATACTTTTGTTTTTCTTTGCTCGCCGCTGGCTGCCGAGATCAACGGGCAAATTCTCAGCCCCGATTACGGCGCAGGCATTGGGAACCGCCTATGAAGATTGGCCTCGGCCTGTATCGCCACATGCTTTCGCGCGACTACTACGATTTCGCGCGCCAGGCGGGCTGCACGCACGTCGTGGTACACCTGGTCGATTACTTCAACCAGGGCCCATCGAATCCTCGCAACAATCAGCCCACTGGATCAAAATACGAACCCTGGGGAGTTGCCGGTGATCCCAATCAGCTTTGGACAGTAACGGAGCTGAAGACGCTTCGCGCGCAGATTGAAGACGCCGGGCTGACCTTGGCCGCGATCGAGAACCTTGACCCCGCGCACTGGCACGACATTCTGCTTGATGGTCCGCAGCGTCCGCAACAGATCGAGAAAGTGAAGACGATTATTCGCCGCATGGGCGAGGCCGGCATTCCGGTCCTCGGGTACAACTTCAGCCTAGCCGGTGTTTGCGGCCGTGTGACCGCTTCTCAAGGTCGTGGCCATGCCATCACCGTAGGAATGGATGGTCCCGCCGAAGATGTGCCGATTCCGAATGGCATGATCTGGAATATGATCTACGATCGCAACGCGCCCGCCGGCCAACTGTCATCGATTTCGCATGAAGAACTCTGGCGCCGCCTGCGAAGATTTCTGGAGGAAGTGATTCCCGTGGCCGAGCAGGCGGGCGTGCGGCTCGCGGCTCATCCCGACGATCCTCCCATGCCCACGATGCGGCAGCAGCCTCGACTGGTCTACCAGCCTCACATGTATCAAACTCTGATTGATCTGGCTCCGAGCCGCAGCAACGCTCTTGAGCTCTGCGTCGGAACACTCGCCGAAATGACCGAAGGCAATATTTACGATGCGGTCGGTCACTACAGCAAACAGGGAAAGATCGCCTATATTCATCTTCGTAATGTCGTTGGGAAGGTGCCGCACTATCGCGAAACTTTTATCGACGAAGGCGATGTAGATATGATTCGCATTCTCGCAATCCTGCATCGCAACAACTTCGATGGTGTAGTGATCCCCGACCACACTCCGCAGATGACCTGCTCCGCGCCCTGGCACGCCGGCATGGCGCACACTCTTGGGTTTATGCTTGCGGCGAAGGCTGTACTCGAATCTTCTCAGAAGTGCGGTGCGGAGCTATTGGCCAGTCACGGAGATAAGTAACTGAATCCTTCATCTTCATCAGGTGCAACCCGTTCGCGCGCTCCTCTCGTTATTGCAGCCAGTGTCTCCACTCTTGGCGGTCTGTTATTCGGATACGACAACATTGTCATCAGCGGCGCGATCGGCTTCCTGAGCCGGTTGTTTCATCTGGACGCAGCCGGAATCGGCTGGGCCGCGGGGTGCGCGCTTGTTGGGTGCATCGCTGGATGTGCCGCCGCGGGCACCGTCGCAGACTATTTAGGAAAGAAAAAGGGTCTGGCGCTCTGCGCTTTATGTTTCGCACTCTCTTCGGTTGGCATGCTTTTCGCCGCGAATCTCCACCAGTTTGTTTTGTGGCGGCTGATCGGCGGAGTGGGCATTGGTGCGGCATCGGTAATTTCTCCGAACTATATCGCTGAGATTGCCCCCACGCGCGTACGCGGACGTTGCGTAACGCTCTACCAGCTCGGCATTGTAGTTGGAATTCTCGCCGCCGTCTTCATCAACATGCTCATTCAGCGCATGGGCGACGAAGCCTGGAACATCTCGACCGGCTGGCGCTGGATGTTCTTCGCGGGTGTTGTGCCGGCGATTCTCTTTGGAGTCATGATTCTCCCTGCGGTCGAGAGCCCGCGTTGGTTGATGAAGGTGGGACGGCGAGAGCAGGCCATCGGCGTACTCGCAAAAATCAACGGCGCAGATGCTGCGCGTAGCGAAGCAACGGAGATCGAAACTTCACTCGCCCACGAAGAAGGCCACATCTCGGAGCTTTTCACCACATTCCGGCGCCCACTACTGTTCGGCATTATGCTGGCGGGTTTGCAGCAGATCAGCGGTATTACTCCGCTCTTTTCTTTTTTACCTGAAATTTTTCGCAGCGCCGGAACCGCAACCAGCAGCGCATTTTCTCAGTCCGTTCTGGTGAGCCTCGTAAATCTTTTGTTTACCCTCGTCGCGCTTTGGCTGGTAGACCGTGCGGGGCGCAAGACTCTAATTCTCGCCGGGACTACCGTGCAATTCATCTCGTTCGCGCTGGTCGGCTGGTTTTATCATATCCATGGCAGCGGCTTGGCAGTTTTGATTCTGGTGATGAGCTTCGTCGCCGGCCATGCTTTCGGCAATGGTGTGGCCTGCTGGGTCATTATCTCGGAGATTTACCCGACCAAGGTCCGCGGGCGCGGCATGTCCATCGCTACAACTGCGCTTTGGCTGGTAGGGTACCTAGGCAATCAAATGTTTCCCCTCATGCAAAAGTATTTGGGATCGGACGGAACTTTCTGGTGTTTCAGCGCGGGAGCGCTCCTTACAATCATTCTGGTCGGCTGGCTGATTCCCGAAACCAAAGGCCGCTCGTTGGAAGAAATCACAAAGTTGTGGACGGACGAGAAGCCATTGACTGCGAGATGATGGGTGGGTATCGCTACGAGCTTCGAGAAACAATACAAAAGGCAAAAGACGATCGCTTGGCAGGAGCTGCCGATGAAAATTCTATTCCGCACTTTTCTTTGTACGATGCTGTTCTGCACGGCCGCGTTCACGCAAAGCCCATCGAACGCGGAATTTCGCTCCCTGCAAGTAGACGCCGGTAATGTGATCGGAGAGATCCGCTCGTTCCAGGGATTGAACGGACCGCCCACTCCGCTCATGACGGGGCTTCCCAGCTTGCTCCAGCAATACAAAGACCTCCACGTTAGTCAGGTCCGCACTCACGATCTCATGGGCCCTAGCGAGATCGACTCAAAATTTGAGCAGTCCAACGGGGAGCTTACCTGGCTCATTCCAGATTCCGCCCAGCGATCCGGAGTAGTGAAGGCGGGCAATGCCAGCATCATCTTTCCTGACGAGTGGGCCGATCCCGAAAAATCCGCGAGCTACAATTTTGCCCCGACCGACAAAGTCCTCGCTGCCATTCATGCTACCGGCGCGGAAATCTATTACCGTATTGGCCGCAGCTGGGGCGCAAATATAAATCCACCCGCCGATTTCGATAAGTTCGCCAGCGTGGTGAAGCACATTGCCATGCACTACAACCAAGGATGGGCGAACGGCTTCCACTACAAGATCCGGTACTGGGAATTCTGGAACGAGCCGGATGGTCTCTTCTGGTCCGGAACGCCTGAGCAGTTTTATTCTCTGTACGAGAAAACGGCACGCGCTCTGAAGTCGGTCGACCCCTCACTCAAAGTTGGAGGCGACGGCAAAGCGTTCCCTTACGATGACGGAGGTTATCGCGAAGGGTTTATTGATTACTGCGCCGCGCACAGGCTGCCGCTCGATTTCTATTCGTGGCACACCTACGCGGATTCTTCCGCCGATCCTTATGACGCCGTTCGTCTCGCCAAGCAGATTCGCAGCATTCTGGATACCCGTGGCTTTCCCAAGGCTGAGAGCATTCTCTCCGAATGGAACCTAACTCCTGACTTTACCGACGCTGAGAAGGCCAGACTACAAGGCGTCGAGAACGCGGCTTACATTGGCGCGGTACTCAGCTATTTTCAAGATGCCCCCATTGACCACGCGGACTTCTACCGCGGCGACGCGGCATGGATGGGCCTCTTCGACTTGCAAGGGAAGTATTTCAAAACCGCATACGCCTTCCAAGCCATGGGGAAAATGCTCGATACCTCTCAGCGCCTTCCGGTTGCCGGCGCTGACACCTTCGGATTCGCAGCACTTGCGGGTCGTTCGGCAGATGGCAATACAGTGCAGATATTCATTAGCAATTATGCAATCCCCGCCGGTTTCAAACCCCGCATCATGCAAATGCCGCCCGACCTGGTGAAGGCATCGCCTCCAATGCCTGACTTCTCCAAAGTTAAGTCACTGCCACGCCGTACGGATATCGTTTACCGTGACAATGCTGGCTACAATCTCACCATCAACAATCTGCCCTGGGGCAAAAAAGCATTCACAATCAGGCGTTACCGAATCAGCCAAACCCAGAATCTTGAACTGATTGAAGAAAAGTCCAGTGACGGAAGCAGTTTGAATTTATCGAATCTTCTCGCGCCTGATGCTGTCGAACTCATCGTTCTTCAGCGCCAGTGATAAATTTGAGATACGAGACGAAAAGGTGATATCAAAGGCATGAAGGAGACTTGGCGATGGTTTGGGCCGGGTGATCCTGTTCCCCTCGATCACATTAAGCAAGCCGGAGCAACTGGGATTGTTTCCGCCCTGCACCATCTCTACCGCGGAGAAGCGTGGCCGTTGGAAGAGGTGCTCAAGCGAAGAGACGAAATTATCGCGGCGGGGTTTGTCTGGTCCGTGGTGGAAAGCATTCCGATCCACAATTCGATCAAGCTTCGATCTGCTTCTCATGATCATTTCATCGGAGCGTGGAAGGATACTCTCGCCGCGGTTGCGAAGGCTGGTGTGAAAGTCGTCTGCTATAACTTCATGCCCGTCGTGGATTGGACGCGGACCGACCTGCAATGGCGGATGCCGACTACCGGCTACGCTCTGCGCTTTGATGCGGTAGATTTTGCGGCGTACGACCTCTTTATTCTTGAGCGCAAAGGCGCCGAGGCCGACTATTCCGAAGATCGAGCTAGGGCAGCGCACCACCGCTTCCAGTCCATGCCGCAGCCGCGCAGAGATAATTTAGAGCAAACAATTATCGCGGGACTTCCGGGGGCTGAGGCTTCGTACAATCGCGAGGCAATTCGCGGCTTGATCGCTGAATATCATGGCGTGACCGCCGCAGAATTGCGGAGCAGCCTCGTCACATTCCTACAGGAAGTTGTTCCGGTAGCACAAGAGGTCGGAGTTCGCCTCGCCATCCATCCCGACGATCCGCCGTGGTCGTTGTTCGGTCTCCCGCGAGTCGTTTCGACCGCTGAAGATCTATGGATGATTCTTGCATCTTGTGACATGTTGGCAAACGGACTCACCTTTTGTGTCGGCTCCTTCGGAGCCCGAGCCGATAACGATTTGCTGGCCATGGCTCGCGAATTCGGCGCGCGCATCCACTTTCTGCACCTGCGGCAGGTAACAAGAGAGCCGGACGGATCGTTTCACGAAGCGGAGCACCTGGCCGGCAGCTCCGACATGGTAGGAGTGATCCGCACCATGTTGGAAGAAGAATCGCGGCGTCGGCGCGCGGGCCGGCCTGACCATGAGATTCCTATGCGTCCCGACCACGGACACCTGCTTGCCGACGACAGCGGCAAAAAAGTAAATCCCGGCTATTCGTTGGTGGGCAGATTAAAAGGGCTCGCCGAACTGCGCGGGGTCATCCATGGCCTGAAGTATGCGATTCCAGAATTGGCAAGGTAGGACTCACATGCTGGCTATCTTTCTTAAACAGCAATTATCATGATTGCGAATTGAGGTTCCACTCTTATGAAAGAGTTTGCCGGACGCGTGGCTCTGGTTACAGGTACAACAGGAATTGGCCGCGCGATTGCGATGCGCTTTGCCGCGGGCGGCGCCCAAGTGGTTGCGTGCGGTATAGAAACCGCCAGCAACGAAGAACTGGCGTGCGAGGCGAACAAACTCAATCTAACAGTGCATGTGGAAACCTGCGATGTGACCATTCTCGACCAGGTTCGTGGAGTCATTACGAAAACTGTTAGCCAGTTTGGCGGCCTTGACATCATCGTCAACGCAGCTGCGATTCACCCCTTCGGCACGGTCTTACAAACGGATCTCGATACCTGGAATCGCTGCATGATGGTGAACGTAGGCAGCGTTTATCTCCTCGCGCACATTGGTATTCCGGAGATGAAGAAGCGCGGAGGCGGTTCCATTCTCAATCTTGCGTCGGTTCAAGGCTACGCATGCCAGCGTGGCGTCGCGGCCTACGCCACGTCCAAAGGCGCGATTCACAGCTTAACTCGCGCACTCGCCCTCGACCACGCCGCCGATAACATCCGCGTCAACTCGATTAGCCCCGGCTCGATTCGCACACCGATGCTGGCGCG
>JBAPQU010000022.1:0-2362 GCA_049280795.1 Candidatus Sulfotelmatobacter sp. | reverse complement strand
ACGTGCGGGTGATTGCGGCCAGCAATGTGGATCTGGCGGCGCGCGCGGCGCGGGGTGAATTTCGCGAGGATCTGTTTTACCGTCTCTCGGCCTTTCCGTTGGAACTGCCTCCGCTGAGCGATCGCCGCGCCGACATAGTTCCTCTGGCGGAGCACTTCTTGGCTTGCATGGCTGCGGCGATGAGCATGCCGTGTCCGCGGCTGAGCGGGGAGGCGATCGAGATTCTGCAAGGCCATCCGTGGCGGGGCAATGTGCGCGAATTGCAGCATGTCATGGAGCGGGCCTCGATTCTGGTGGAGAATGGGGACACGGTTTTGGCGGCGCATCTTTATTTTCCATTTCAAGCGCCGCACTTCCAGCTGGGAACCCGGTCCCTTTCGTGCGCCGGCTTGACAAATTAAGAAGTCGTCAGGGCGGCGGAAGTGTGCGGAGAATGTCAGGCGTCTCGAATTTCAATTCTCACGGCTGAGACGAACTAGATCACGGATTGCATGCTTGCGGGAAAAACCGTAAGCAGCACAAGGGATCACCTCAGGCGCTGAAGCGCGGTGCCTTTCAACGGCTAAACGGCACGACTGAAGTCGTGCCCTTCCCGAACCGTGCTCGAACTGGAGTTTTTCCGCAAGCGCTGAGGTCGTGTCTTTCCTGAGCATTTCAAAAATTAAATTCTTGGAGACCTTACGCGGCGCTCCAGCGCCGCTCTTCCACGGTACTCCACGCATTTTGTTGGTATCTTCCTGCAAACCACATGCTCCGGGAACAGCGTCGTGAGAACTCAGGAGCCCCTCCGGGACGCGTTTCAATGTACTAACTCTTACCCGGCGCTGAACGCGCCGGGCTATTGTCAAGCGCCCTTCCGGGCGCGAACGCCAGAGGGATATAAGAAGAATCTCAGCCCCTCGCTCGCTCCGTTGGCCCTCACCGTGCAAATGTTGCCTGTGCCGCCATGACATCTTTGCCCAGTGCGATTGCGAATCCGGCCCTTGCGGAAGCTGCGCCAAAAGAGGCGGTAGCGCTGAACGAAGAAGAAAAAGAAGAGGCAAAAGAGAACAGGAAAGCAAAAGAAAAAAATAATGAGCAATTCCTGGTGCAGGCCTTTCACTCCTTCGCCGAAGCTGCCGATTCGCTGGAGCGCTCTTATGGCAGTCTGCGCTCCGAAGTGGCGCGGCTGCATGGCGAGCTGGCGCAGAGCAATGCCGGGCTTGAGCGGAGTCTGGCAGAGAACCGGCAGATGCGGCGGCATCTGGACCGCATTCTTGATGGACTGCCCTGCGGCGTGCTGGTGGCGAGAGCGAATGGTGTCATCTCGCTGGTGAATCCGGAGGGGCGGCGCTTGCTCGGTTCGGCGGTCGAATCGTTATCGGTAGTTCCTGCCAGGTTGCGCGATCTCTTGGATCGAGCCCGTTCGGGAGCGGGTGAGCAGGAACAGTGCTTTGCCGACGGTAAGGGTGGGGAGCGCTGGCTGGCTGCGCGGCATGCGGCGGTGGAAGATGCGGATGGCGGGAACGAAATCAACGCTGCCGGCGATCAGGAGAATGTTTGTAACAAAGATATTCATCGCCAAGATATCCGTGACAACGACGTTCGTGACAACGCTATATTCGGCGACAATGTTGTCCGCGAAAATGTTGCCTACGAAAAAGACCGCGTCTCGATCTTCATTCTGCGCGACGTAAGTGAAGCGAAGCGGATGGTGCGGGAGCGGGAGAAGTTGCGCCGCGAGCAGGCGCTGGCCGAGATGTCGGCCATTCTGGCGCACGAAATTCGCAATCCGCTGGGCAGCCTGGAATTGTTTGCCGGGCTGCTCGCTGAAGCCGGGCTATCGCCGGAGTGCGAGCAGTGGGTGGAGCATGTGCAGGCCGGGCTGCGCACGCTGGCCGCCACCGTAAATAATGTCCTGCACTTTCACAGCCTGCCTGCGCCTGAGCGCGTGCCGACCGACCTTGGACGGCTGCTCGACTGGGCGGGCGGATTTCTGGTGCCGATGGCGCACCGGGCGCGGGTGGAGTTGTGCCTGCGCAACCGCCTGCAGGGCGTGTGGTTTACCGCTGACCGCCATCGTCTGGAACAAGTACTGCTGAATTTAGTGCTGAATGCTTTTCGTGCCATGCCCGGCGGGGGATGGGTGGAAGTTGCCGGGCACCGGATTCACGACGGGGATGCCGCCGCCGTGGCAATTTCGGTAAGCGACACTGGGCCGGGAATTCATCCTGAGCAGGCGGCCAGAATATTTGAGGCGGGATTCAGCACGCACGCGGGCAGTCCGGGGCTGGGACTCGCAGTGTGCCGCAAGATCGTCGAGCAGCACGGGGGATCGCTTGCGGCGGCGAACCGGGCGGGCGCGGGGGCAAGCTTCACGCTG
>JBAPQU010000021.1:0-14738 GCA_049280795.1 Candidatus Sulfotelmatobacter sp. | reverse complement strand
AATAATGGGCAAGATTTAGCGACATGAGCAGGATGCCTGCGCCGAGAACGAGCACATGCAGCGTCTTGCGCAAATCGAAGTTGCCGACCCGACAGACGAGCAGGTAGCCGATGGTAAGGTTGAAGAGGCCCCACAGGGCATTGACCACCGAAGAGGACAGGCCCACGCCGGGCGGCGTTGCGAACGGGCTCTGGAAGGCATGACCGGAGATTCCGTTGCCGAGATGGGGCAGAGCATTCGCAAGGAATACTCCGCCGACGAAGTACGAGATGTAGTGATACCAGCGCGTTGTCATTCCCTCAATTGCCTCCAAGTCAAAAGTTGCAGATCGCGTTAAAAGATTTCCCCGTCGAATCCGTGCTAAAGAGTTACCGAAAGCTGGCACTGCGGAATTTCTGGCGGAAATCTTCGCCATCCATCTTGATCACGCGGCACATTTCGTGCAGGCGGGATCGCATGCGCTCACCAATGCGGTCGCCGAGAGTTTCGGAGCGCGTGGCCGCTCGTGCTGGAGAAACGGTTCCATTCGCGCCTGCCGCCGGTTGATCCTCAAAATTTGTTGTAATGATGGTTGTACGGTTGTTGTTGTAGCGCGTATTCAGGATGAGGCTCACCGTATCCCAAACCCATTCCGTCGGCTTGACCGCGCCCAATTCGTCGAGCACTAAGACGTCGCTCTCAAACACGGGGCGAAGCACGTCCAGTTCGGTGGTTTGAACCGTGGCGTTATAGGAATTCTGGATTTCTTTCAGCAGTTCGCGATAGTCGTAAAACAAGCATGGGACACCCCTGTTCACGAGGTCTTTGGTGATTCCGACTGCCAAATGAGTCTTGCCCGTGCCAATTTTGCCGATGATCAGCAGGCCCATGCCGTCGCGGGGATCGTACTCCTGCGCAAATCTGGAAGCGGAAAGGTGAGCGAACGCCAGCGAGGGATGGGCCCCAGGAAAGTCCGTTGTATAGCTGGCAAGTTCACAATGTTCATACCTCTTCGGAATCCGCGCCGCAGCCAGCAAGGCTCCAGTACGCTCACGTAGTTGGCAATCACAACGCGTGACCCGGCGGTCTCGCGGCGCGCTCGAGCTGGCGGGAAGCGTCTTCCATCCCGTGCCTTCACAAAGAGGGCAAACATCCGCGGCAGTCTTGATCAACCTCAACCCTGCTTCCTCGGCGCTTCTGAATTCGATCTTTCCTGAATTCTACTATCTGACTTTGCGCCGCGCCGCCCGCCACCGCAAGCGAGAAACGCGAAATGCCTGTGTACAAGCTGTGAACCGACGAACGGAGCTGTGGAGAAGCGCGGAAAATCCCCCGGAGTTCACCCTAGAACCCGCCCCGGCAGCCCCAATCCGGGACCCGGGGGTGTGAAACAGGCTTCGGGAGCGGATTTTCACAGTTGACATTCTGGCGGGAGAGAGGAAAATACCACCCGTCAGGTTTCCCCGCTCAGACACAATCATTTGTCCTCCCGGTGTGTGCTGGGTATGAAAGAGACCTGCGAGGAGAAACTAATGAATAAAGCTGATCTGGTTGACAAGATCGCGGGCGCTTGCGAAATCAGCAAGGCGCAGGCTACAACTGCGATTGACACTGCCGTGAGCAGCATCACCGGCGCTTTGCGGAAAGGGGATCGGGTAGCTCTGATCGGTTTCGGCACTTTCTCGATTTCGCAGAGAAAAGCGCGGAATGGACGCAATCCGCAAACCGGCGCCACTATCAAGATCGCTGCCCGCAAGGTCGCGAAGTTTTCCCCTGGAGCTGAACTTAAGAAAGCGGTCAACAAGAAGTAAGTAAGAATTTTAAGGTCATGAAAACGGCAGAGGGTCGGCCCTGCCGTTTTTTTATTGTCTTCACGTTTTTTGTCTTCAAGATGATCGGCGAGAAGATGCCTGCAGCTACAATGGCCTGAGCATGATTGCCCACCTGCGCGGAAAATTGCTGACCAAGCATCCGAATCAAGTCGTCGTCGAGACGGGCGGAGTCGGCTACGAAGTAAACATCAGCGTGCCTACGTTTTCCGAGTTGCCCGCCAGCGGCTCGGAGGTTGCGCTTTTTATCCATACGCACGTGCGCGAGGATTTGCTTGCGCTCTACGGATTTCTGCATCCCGCTGAGAAGCAATTGTTTGAGAAGCTGATGACCGTCAGCGGTATCGGCGCGAAGTTGGCAATTACAATTCTGAGCGGGATGGCCGCGGATGAGATGGCAGGTGCGATTCGCGGCAATGACGTGGCGCGGCTGACGCGTATCCCCGGCATCGGCAAAAAAACCGCCGAGCGCATGGTGCTGGAATTACGCGACAAGCTGCCCCCGGCAGCGGGGATTTCCACGCCCGCAGTTCCAGCGATGAACGCGACGGAGGAAGATGTTCTCTCCGCGCTGGTGAACCTCGGCTACCAACGGGCCGTAGCAGAGAAGATTCTTGCGACGGTGGTGAAGAGCGGGAAAAGTAATTCCTTTGACGCGTTGTTCCGCGAGGCGCTGGCCGGGCTTTCGAAGTAATCCGGCCGGGCAAGTTATGCCCAATCCGAGATGACGCTATCGGCATCGTTGGATTGTCTATCGTCATTCTTCGTACGGCCCTCGCGGCGTTTCTGCTTCGGCTGCCCTTGGGATTCTTCGCGGGATTCCAGTGTCACTACGCAAGCTTCCTCGGAATCAGATTCGCCGGTCGATTCCGCAAACTCCAGCAGCTTCTTTCGGGTGTTCGCAGCTTCCCGCTTGGCCGCCGTTCTTTGGGATGCGTAAAGGGCATCGAGTTGTGTGTTTGGATTGATCTGGTTGGGGTGAATGTGCATGGCTGTACTCCTCGCTCGCAGATACTGCGACTTTTTTGCCGGCCCAGGAAACTTTCTGATTACGTGGAGCAATTCCTGTGCCGGATAAGATTGATGGACCTCGGGGCCAGCCCTAAGTGCCGTCAGATAAATGGAGGATCGTCCGCCTTACCCAGCCCTACGCGAAAATGTATAGTGTGAGTTGCCGTTTTGTGATTAGCGGATCCGCCAGCCGCGAATGTTGGCCGGTTCTGGTCCCGGGGACAATGCAAATTGATGGGGTTGATTCTATATTTCATTTTGACTGTGGCGGTCTTGGGAACACTATCTTCCGGCGTGTTCCTGGGCTTGGCATTGCTGGGCGTAATCCGCTTTTGCCGGGATGCGCGGAAGCAACTGAACTCCATTCCTGATGATGCGCATCTGCCTCCGGTTTCCGTGCTCAAGCCGGTGCACGGCTTGGAAGCGCAGCTAAAAGAGAATATTGAAAGCTTCTTCCTGCAGGACTACCCCGATTACGAAATCCTATTCGCCGCCGATGAGGCGGACGATCCCGCTCTGGATGTGGTGCGGGAAGTGTGTGCGCGCTATCCCCACATTCGGACACGGGTGCTCGTAACGGGCACGCCGTGGCCCAACCCGGTGGTCTATTCGTTCCATTGCATGGCGGAAGCGGCGGCGCATGAAATTTTGGTCACGACCGATAGCGACGTGGAAGTCGATCCACGATATCTGCGGGAAGTTGTTCCACCGCTGCTCGACCCGAAGGTAGGCATGGTGACCTGCGTGTATCGAGGCAAAAATGCGGAGGGATTTTTCTCCGGTCTCACAGCCATCGGCATGTCGGTGGAGATGACTGCGGGAGTGCTGGTGGCGAATCTGCTGGAAGGAATGAAGTTCGGATTGGGGCCGACAACCGTGGTGCGCAAGGATTCTCTCGCCAGCATTGGCGGCTACACGGCGCTGCGCGATTACATTGCTTATGATTTTGCCATCGGCAACCTGATCGCAAAGGCCGGCTACCGCGTCATGTTGTCGAGTTACATCATTGATCATGTTGTGAACCAGAAGTCGTTCGGCCGGATGTGGCAAAACCAATTGCGCTGGGCGCAGACCACGCGTTATTCGCGGCCCAAAGGCCACTTCGGCAGTGGGCTGATTTTTGCCATACCCTACGGTCTGTTGGGATTCGTCGCGGCTGCGGGCTTGGGACATTGGGGAATTGGGATTTTTCTGTTGGGCATTGCTGTGCTGAACCGGTTGGCGGAAGCCTGGCTGGTGGGCTGGATGGTGGTTCGGGATCCGCAGGTGCGGCGGGCGCCGTGGCTTTATCCTCTGCGCGATTTGCTCGGGTTCGCCGTGTGGTTTGCCAGCTATCTGAGGTTGCGCTACGTTTGGCGCGACAGCCGCTTTGAGTTGCGCGGAACACGGATTGCCTTGCGGCAGTCGTCTCCCGATAGCAGATAACGGGCTGCTCGGCTCTGGCTGTGAATCCGAATCTTAATTATTTTTCGAGGAGGATTATCTTGCGGGTTTTAGTCACCGGTGCGGCGGGATTCATCGGCAGTAACATGGTCGACCGCCTTCTTTCCGCAGGCCATAGTTTAGTTGGCTTCGATAACATGTCGACCGGACAACAGCGCTTTCTGGGAAGCGCAATGGCTCATCCTCAATTCAGCTTGTGTCAAGCCGACTTACTCGATCGTAAGAGTCTTGCGGAAGCGATGAAAGGCGCGGAATTGGTAATTCATTTCGCGGCCAACGCTGATGTGCGCTTTGGTACCGATCATCCCCGCAAGGATCTGGAACAGAATACGATCGTGACCTGGAACGTGCTGGAGGCGATGCGTGAGCAAGGTTGCAAACGGATTGTATTTTCGTCGACGGGATCAGTGTATGGAGAGCCCGAAATCTTTCCCACGCCGGAAACATGTCCGTTCCCAGTGCAGACTTCGCTGTACGGCGCCTCCAAACTGGCTGCGGAAGGCCTGATTCAGGCTTATTGTGAAGGCTTCGGTTTGCAGGGCTACATTTTTAGATTTGTATCGATCCTGGGAGAGCGTTACTCGCACGGGCACGTCTTCGATTTTTATCAACAGCTCTCGGAACACCCAGACCGGCTCCATGTGCTCGGCGATGGCCATCAGCGAAAATCATATTTGTACGTTCAGGACTGCATTGATGCGATTTTTCTGGCTCTCGAAAAGGCCGACGGCAAAGTGAACATCTTCAATCTTGGGACCGATGAATATTGCGAGGTCAACGATTCCATCGGTTGGATTTGCGAACATCTGGGCTTGCGTCCGAAGCTTACCTATTCCGGCGGCGAACGCGGTTGGGTCGGGGACAGTCCTTTTATTTTTCTGGACTTCTCGCGCATTCGCGCGCTGGGTTGGCGGCCGCGATTGACGATTAAGCAGGCGGTTTTGGCGACGATCAAATTCGTGAGCGCGGACGCTGCCGCTGTGAAAACGGGGCCATGAAGTCGGGGGTTTATACGCTATACTTACCGGCCACTAGGAAATCTATCGTTTGATCATCACACGCAGTCCGTTACGAATCTCGTTGGGCGGAGGGGGCACCGATCTTCCCTCGTACTATCGCAAGCATGGTGGGTTCGTGTTGTCTGCCGCCATCAATCGGTACGTTTACATTACGATCAACGAAGCTTTCCGCCCGCGCATCATCCTGAAATATTCCAAGCTGGAAGATGTAGAGCGGTGGGAGGAGATTCAACATCCCATCATTCGCGAAGCGCTGCGCATGACCGGCGTTATGGGTCCGTATCTGGAGATCGTCAGCCTCTCGGATATTCCAGCGGGAACGGGGCTGGGCTCGTCCGGAAGCTTTACCACCGCGCTCTTGCGTGCTTTGCACACGGTGAAGCGGAACTTCGTGCCTCCGCAGGAGTTGGCGGAGCAAGCCTGTCATATCGAAATCGATTTACTGAAAGAGCCGATCGGCAAACAGGACCAGTACATCGCGGCATTTGGCGGCATCACCTGTTTTGAATTTCTCCCCGATGATCGGGTTGTTGCCGAACCGCTAAAGATCGCACCGGAAACTCTTGCCAATCTCGAAGATAATCTGCTGCTGTTCTTTACCGGAGCGTCGCGCTCAGCGGCAGAGGTCCTGCGCGATCAAGATACGCGGACGCGTGAGAACGGCAGCGATATGCTGGAGAACCTGCACTTCACGAAGCGGCTCGGGCACGAAAGCCGTGATGCGCTGCTGGCGGGCGATCTGCGCAAGTTTGCCGAGCTCATGCATATTCACTGGGAGCACAAAAAGAAGCGCTCGCCCGGAATGAGCAGCGGTTTTATTGACGAAATGTATGAGCTGTCGCGCGCCCATGGAGCACTGGGCGGCAAATTGATTGGCGCCGGCGGCGGAGGTTTCCTGATGCTCTACACGGAAGACAAAACTCGCCTGCGCTCTGCCCTGCGAGGCGCGGGATTGCGCGAGGTGCGCATGCAATTCGATTTCAGCGGGACTTCCGTTCTGGCACACTCTTAAGAGCAATGCTACCCGTAGCCATACTTGCCGGCGGCTTGGCCACGCGCCTGGGGCCGCTGACGGAAGCGATTCCGAAATCGCTGATCCCGGTCGATGGCGTACCTTTCGTGGCGCACCAGCTACGACTGCTGCAAAAAAACGGCATCCAACATGTCATACTGTGCGTCGGCCATCTGGGCGGGATGATTGAAGAAACGGTCGGAGATGGCAGTGCTTACGGAGTAAAGGTCGATTACTCCTATGATGGCGCGACCTTGCTGGGCACGGCGGGAGCAATTCGAACCGCGCTGTCCAAGCTGGGCGAGAGTTTTTTTGTGATGTACGGCGATTCGTATCTGGCATGCGATTATCCCGCTATCGAGTGGGAATTTTTGCGAAGCAACAAGTTGGGACTGATGACGGTTTTCCGCAACAACGGACAATGGGACACCAGCAACGTGGAGTTTGCTGACGGTAGCATTCTGGCCTACAGCAAGAAGAATCGCACTTCGAGCATGCAATACATCGATTACGGATTGGGCGTTTTTCGGGCGGAAGCTTTTGCCAGAACTAGCGCCAGCGATCTTGCCGACGTTTACGCTGACCTGCTGCAGGCCGGCGAGTTGGCCGCCGTGGAAGTGCACGAACGCTTTTACGAGATGGGTTCGCCCACGGGATTGAAGGAGATGACAACTTTCCTGAGCCAACAAGGGGACGCGCGGAAATGAGCGGCCGCGGATTGGACCAGGATAAGTTCACCCAGAATTTTCTCGCCGAGGCAACCCAGATCATTGCAAAGCTGGATGTGGCCAGCATTGAGAAGGCCGCCGAGCTACTCGCCAGTACTCGCGCCGCCAGCGGGCGTCTTTTTATTTTGGGAGTAGGCGGAAGTGCCGCCAATGCTTCACACGCCGTCAACGACTTCCGCAAGATCGCAGGCATCGAAGCTTATGCGCCGACGGACAACGTATCGGAGCTAACCGCGCGCACGAATGACGAAGGTTGGAGTTCGGTCTTCGATAGCTGGTTGCGCACCAGCCGGCTGCGGGCCAATGATTTGCTGCTGGTGCTTTCGGTTGGCGGCGGAAATCTTGAGCAGAACGTCAGCCCGAATCTCGTAGCCGCGCTGAAGTACGCGAAGTCAGTCGGCGCAAGGATTATTGGAATCGTTGGCCGCGACGGCGGCTACACGGCCGCCGTTGCCGACACCTGTGTCTTAATTCCTGTGGTGAATCGGGCGCACATCACGCCGCACACCGAAGCCTTTCAAGCAGTTATCTGGCATCTTCTGGTTTCGCATCCTGCGGTAAAGGTGCAGGCGACGAAATGGGAATCGATGGCGGCAGGCGGCAAACGCCGCGCTGTGTTCCTTGACCGCGACGGCGTCATCAACCGGGCTTTTGTTCGCGATGGCAAGCCGCTACCTCCACCAACACTGCAAGAGTTGGAAATTCTGCCCGGCGTTCCCGAGGCGTTGTGCGATCTGAAGCAACATGGCTTCGATCTGCTGGTGGTAACGAACCAGCCCGACGTTGGGCGCGGAAAGCAATCTCGAGAATCTCTCGACGCCATGCATCGGTCTCTATCCGCGAGTCTTCCAATCGACGAAATTTTCGTTTGCACTCACACGGATCAAGACAAATGCGACTGCCGTAAGCCATTGCCGGGAATGATTCTGGAAGCGGCCCGCAAGTATAATATCGACCTCTCGGCCAGTTTCATGGTCGGCGACCGATGGCGCGATATCGATGCCGGTTATAATGCAGGATGTAAGACTATTCTTGTTGATTATGGTTATTCGGAGCGACCTCCAGATCATGCTCCTGACATGCGTGTGAAATCGCTTCGCGAAGCGGCTGACTGGATCATCCGTTCCTCGGCAAAGGAGTAAGTCCATCATGAAGTCTGTGTCCGACCTGCGCGTGCAAATCTTTGCCGACGGGGCCGACAAGGCCAGCATGCTGGAACTCTACCGTCAGCCCTATATCAAAGGTTTCACGACAAATCCCACGCTGATGCGAGCCACGGGAGTTACGGATTATCAAGCATTCGCGCTCGACCTGCTGGAAACCATTCAGGACCGCCCCATTTCGTTTGAAGTGTTCGCCGATGAAGAGCCGGAGATGGAAGAGCAGGCGCGGCACATCGCGTCCTGGGGCAAGAACGTGTTCGTCAAAATTCCAGTGATGAACACGAAAGGCGCGGCTACCTACGATCTTGTGCGGCATCTTTCTGGTGAGGGAATCCAGTTGAACGTGACGGCGCTGCTCACGCTGGAGCAGGTGCGCAGAGTTTGCGGCGCGCTGCAGGACAATGTGCCCGCCTACGTTTCCGTTTTCGCCGGCCGCATCGCCGATACCGGGCGCGATCCGGTGCCGCTAATGCGCGAAGCCGTCACTATGGTGAATGAGGTGAATGCGCGACTGATTTGGGCCAGCCCCCGTGAACTGTTGAACGTCTTCCAGGCGGATGAAATTGGCTGCCACGTGATTACGGTCACCACTGATGTTCTGAAGAAGCTTCCACTTGTGGGCAAAGACTTGCACGAGTTCTCGCAGGAAACCGTTCAGATGTTTCACAGGGATGCGGTCAAGTCGGGGTACTCGCTACCGCTTGGGGTTCCTGCAGGTTCTCGCCGTAGATAATCAATCATCAAGGATAGTTCGTGAAGATCACCTTGCCTGATGCCTCGCTGGCAATGTGCAGCGGTCCCGGCAGCAACGCTTCCACTTTGGCCCTGTCCTGCTGTGGTACAAAAAGAAAGACTCTCTCCCGCGAGTTCCACGCGCGCTCCAGATCCTGATCATCGAGGAAGATGTGAGGCGCATCAGGATACGTTGATCCCCACCACATGGAAGTCGTATTCCCGTTAACCAGCTCAATCGGCCGACGTAAGTAGAACAGCAAAGATGACCCGAACGACTGATCGCCATAAATCATTACGCGGTCGTCAGGGTGGAGTTCGGGCGCGATCTCTCGCGCCATGTTACGCGAGCCCAGATAAGGGTCAAAGCGCACAAGAGCGATGTGCGCGGCGATCAGGAATACAGCCATCGTGATGCCCGTAGTCCACGTGGCTGCGAAGTTCTTGCCACATCGCCTGAGCCAAAAGGCTAACGCCGGTCCGATCAACAGGACGATGGCAGCCAGTATGGCGGGGAGGCGCAGTGCCGCGAACGATTCTCCGGTGAGATCGAGCATGTGCCCCATCGATAGCGTTTCAGCCTGAAGATCTGGTTTCGCGAGCACGGTCCCAATGTCAGGCACAAACGGCAGTTGACGCGAACTCCACAGCCCCGCCGCCAACACCGCTGAGATCGCGATGCAGATCACGGCCAGCACGCCGGAAGTCCACAGCAGCCAGTTTTGCGATCCCCACTCTTCTTCATCGGCGAGCCTTTCTGCAATCAGCAACAGGATCGGCAGGTACGCGGGGAATGTGTAGTACTCCTGATTCGTGGAAAACGAGAAGAAAACGAGCGTGACTCCCGCCCAGGCGAGGCAGATCAACTCCGTGCGGGAGCGGAAGTCCAGCGGTTTTCGCTTATCGCCAGTCTTGCGGCGTGCGATCCAATTCGCTACCGGACGCCGCAGCGCCACTGGCAGGTACAAACTCCACGGGAACAGCCATACGAGGTGAAGCGTCCAGTAGAGTGAGTCGGTTTGTTTGTTGTAGTCCTTCGGGATGCGCTTGCCGAGGAAGCGCATGAAGTGTTCATTCACAAAGTAGAACCAGAAAAAGCGCGGATTGCGAATACCGGCCAGCAAATGCCAGGGTACGGCGATTACCAGAAAGAGCAACACTCCGGTAAACAGATGGAATTCGCGCCAGCGGCGCCACTCTCCGCTGATCAGCACGTATAGCAGCAGCGCCAAACCAACAACGACGATAGCAAGCAGGCCTTTGGTGAGCACGGCCAGCGCCATGCAGGCATACCCGCCATACCAGCGCCAAGGGGTGTGATCTTCAAGCGCCGTGACGAAAAAATGAAACGATGCAGCGATGAATAGACTAAGGATTGCTTCAGGAATAAGGATGCGGGTGAAGAGATAACAGCCGGCCGTCGTGGCTACGAACAACCCGGCGTAAATGGCGGCGCGGTCGCCGAAGGCGCGGCGTCCCCAGCGCATGGCCAGCAGCACGAGCAATAACATTGAGAGCACAACGGGCAGATGAGTCGCGAACTCGTTGGCGCCGAGGGCGAGGTAGCTGAAGGAAACCAGCCAGTACATCAGCGGAGCTTTTTCCAGATAGCGGTTGCCGTTCACCTTCAGCGTCACGTAGTCGTGCGTGATGGACATCTCGCGCGCGGCCTCGGCGTGGGTGGAATCCGCGTCGTCCTGCAATCCCGGCGAAAAAAGTGAGCCCACATAAACTGCCGCGAATAAGAGCACCACGGCGGCGATGTACATTTTCGCGGCGGAGCGCCCGCGTGACAGAGGGTTTGAAGCGGAAGTGTTAGAGAGCACGCTCACTCCGAGTAGCCGTCGTCATCGTCGTCGTCGCTGTCATCAGCCTCGTCGTCATCTTCTTCGTCCACATCTTCCTCGTCTTGCTCTTCGTCGTCATCATCATCTTCATCTTCGGGCTCTTGCTGCAGGTGGAGAATAACGGCTACCAACCGATCGCTTGAGTCAGAACATTCCAAATGCGTTGTGTTCATATCCAATGGTACCGCGTAGCAACGCCTTGATTTTACTTTCCGATGCAGAAGGTGCTGAAAATTAGGTTGAGGATGTCGTCGGTAGTCGTTGCCCCGGTGACGGCGTCGAGTGGCCGAAGTGCATTGTAGAGATCGAGCAGCAGCATTTCGTGCGGAACTTTGGCGGCAACGGCGCCGCTCGCGGCATTGAGCGCGGCGAGTGAATCCTGCACCAGGCCTTGATGGCGGACATTGGTGAGAAAGCCGGCTTCCGCTTGCGCCCCAGTCTCGCCGCCGACGTGGCGCAGAATTTCGGCGCGCAATTCGGCGATGCCCTCGCCCGTCAAGGCGGAAGCGCGAACGACTGAAGGCTGGCTACAGACCACTGGCCACAGTGCACTCGATGCCAGGTCAGATTTGTTTCTCGCCACGATTGTCGGATGCCCCTCCGCTTGTTTCAAAAGTTCCTCGTCTTCAAATGTCACTGGTTGCGATGCGTCGAGCACAACTAACACCAGGTCAGCATCGGCCAGGGCTTCCATGGATTTGCGAATGCCGATGGATTCGGCTTCATCCAAGGCATCGCGGATTCCCGCGGTGTCGACAAGCTGGATCGGAATGCCGCCGATGGCAACGGTTTCGCTGACCAAATCACGAGTAGTTCCGGGAGTTGCGGTAACGATAGCGCGCTCACGCTCGACCAGTCGGTTGAACAAGCTCGACTTGCCAACATTCGGCCGTCCGACGATGGCGAGGGTCAATCCCTGGTGCACGATCTTGCCATAGGTGAATGTAGCGGCGAGCTTCGCGAGCGGCTCGCGGACTGCGGAAATGCGTTCGAGAATGGCAGCATTGGGTAATACAGAAACGTCATCTTCCGCGAAATCGATCCCCGCTTCCAGCACGGCGATCAGCTCGACCAGCTTCTGTTTCACCGGTTGCAAGCGCCTGGAAAGAGCGCCTCCGAGCTGCTGGGCCGCGATCTTCGCCTGGTAGAGCGTTTGGGAATCGATCAGGTCGCGAACCGCTTCCGCCTGGGTAAGATCGATGCGGCCGTTGAGAAAGGCGCGCATGGTGAACTCTCCGGGCTCGGCGAGCCGCGCTCCGGCGGCGATGCACAGCTCGACGATGTGACGGAGCACGACCGGAGAGCCGTGTGCGGCAATCTCGATGATGTCATCGGTAGTGTAGGAATGCGGGTTGGCGAAATAGGTGACTACTACTTCATCGATTCGAGAGATTGAAGCCACATGTTCCTGAGATAATTCGATCAGCTCGCCGAAGACTGCTCGGCCGGGCTCCAAATCATGTTTCAAACGCAGCATCGGGGCAGTGATTTCCCGCGCCTGCGGCCCGGCAACCCGGACCACGCCAATCCCGCCGCGTCCGGGCGGAGTCGCAATAGCGACGATGGTATCGTCGAGATTCACGGAGCGATTGTAGCGGTTAAACTGGAAGGACAACCAGCGGCCTGCAAAGCAAGTATTTCATTTGCGCCCTGGCAACAGCGAAAGGGGCAACATTGTCAGTCGCCGACGAACTGCTCGAAGCTAATCAGCAATTTGTAAAAAACTTCAACCTGGGAGACCTGGCCGTGAAGCCGCGGCGCCGCGTAGCCGTGCTGGCCTGCATGGATTCCAGAATCCTGTTTGAACGCTGCCTGGGATTGAAGCCGGGAGACGCGCACATGATTCGCAACGCCGGCGGCATCGCGACTGAAGACGCGTTGCGCTCGCTGATCGTTTCGCATCATCTCCTCGATACGCAGGAGTTCATCATCATCAACCACACCGACTGCGGATTGCTGAAGGTGAAGGAGTACGAACTCAGGGCGCGCCTGACCGATAAGATGGGCGCCATCGCCAGTGAGCCTGCCCATTTCTATGCCTTCGACGATCTCGAAGCGAACCTGCGCCAACAGGTTCAACGCGTGAAATCGCATCCCTGGATACCGAAGCATATTCCGGTGCGGGGGTTTATTTATGATGTGAAGACAGGGGAGCTTAGCGAAGTGCGGTGAACTTAGAGCTCAAGAGCCGTTCGACGCGAGTCCTCTCATCTCTTCAATTAACCCGCGCAGCCTGTTTTTCTGGGCATCGTCTAACCCCGCCCACCGCTCCGGCAGGCCGAAGTGGAAGGTGGCGCTGTGCAGTTCCTTCAGTTTTGGATCTTTCGGATTCCTGTTCTCATAGGAGTCGACATCCCACCTACGACACTCTCCGCTCAATATGCGCTGAGCTTGATCGGCGAGTTCTTTTGGTTTAACAGGCTTGCCTTTAAAAATTTGAAACATAGAGCCTTTGTCATTACCGTAGTATGTCTCGCAGGCACGAGCGCCCGCGCACACTATCTCGCCACGACTTTCTCAATCTCGGCCCGCAGCTGATCGTAAGGCAGCGCGCCCGGATGATACATTGCCACTTTGCCCGCACGATCGAGCAACACCAGCGTGGGCGTGGTCGATGCACCGTAGGCATCGAAGTTGTACTTGCTGATGGGCACTGGCATGTCGAGCAGTCCGCCGTAGAAGCGGTGGCGCACGGCGTCAATGTACGCTAGTTCGTCGCTGGGCGATGCGTGCTCAATCTGCGCGGTGTAGCCGTAGAGTTTGGTGGGGCCAACCACGGCCAATCCTTTGGGCGCAAACTCCGTTCGCAATTGCGTGATGATGGGCGCTTCCGCTTTGCAATCGCCGCACCAGTGCGCCCAGAAGAAGAGCAGCACAGGCGAACCCTTGAGTTGAGCGAGCACCGGCGGCTTCGAGCCAAGAAATTCGTCGGCCTTGATTGCGGGAGCGGGCTTTCCTTCGAGCGAGAGCAGGTTCAGGTTTTTCTGCAGGCGGGCGCGGATCGATGTGCTGCCGTAAGTGTGCAGCGCACTCTGCAAAACTGTGACGGCCTGGATTCGCTTGCCTTGCGCCGCTAGGGTTTGTGCCTGGACTTCGATAGCTGCACCGAGGGCGGTCGGCAGATGTGGTTCAGAATCGAGTGGCCTCTGCTTGAGTTGCTCCAGCGCGAGGGCTCTGGTTTCTTTCGCATAAGCGGCCGCCTGATCGTAGTCGCGAGCGTTAAGCGCGGCTCGCCCCAGCCATGAATAGGCCTCGATGTATTCCGGCGTCACATTATTCTGGCTTCGATAAGCCTTCAGGTCAGCATCCGCCGTCGAAAAATTATTTTGAGCCAGCGCCGAGCGAACATCTTCAACTATCCCTGCCCACGCCGGAGTGACCAGCGCAATCAGAACCAGAACTTTGCCGAAATATGTGTTTCTAATCATGACTCTCTGATGATGTATCTTTTGCCTGCCTGCTGGCAAATGCCGTGTTTGAGAGCATCGCCGCCTTGCGCCGTAAGGTGCTGATACACAATCACTTAAGTGTCAAACCAGAGAAATATTGTGGATTTTCGGGGATTTTTCACTTACAATTTAGCTGCGTTTGACTTTAGATTTCTTTCGCAGTACCCAGTTTCTCCGCTCAACCAGCGCGTGACCTGCCTGCAGAAGAAGCCTTCCAAAGTTTCAGCGCTACATCAACAACAAAGGAACATTGCAACACATGGAAACAGGAACAGTGAAGTGGTTTAACGACGCCAAAGGCTACGGCTTTATCAGCCGCCAAAACGGCGAGGACGTATTTGTGCACTTCTCCGCCATCCAGGCGAGCGGCTTCCGCAGCTTGCAGGAGGGTCAGCAAGTGCAGTTTGACGTGGTCAAAGGCCCTAAGGGCTGGCAGGCCGAGAACGTGAAGGGTGCCTAATCCACTTCGCTAGTTGACAATTCAAAAAGAGGCGGCCAGGGATGGCCGCCTTTTTATTTTTGGAAC
>JBAPQU010000020.1:0-4194 GCA_049280795.1 Candidatus Sulfotelmatobacter sp. | reverse complement strand
CAGCAAGCTGGCGGCCAGCGTGGCGGCCACATCCCCGATGACAAATTCCGCGCCAGCTTCGGGCGCCAGCACACGGTCGTCATTAACCGACCGGTGATCGTTGAAGGCCAGCCGCGCTTTCAGTACGGTGGCTATTGGTTCAATATCGTGGATGCCTGGCCAGTGGGTTGGGCTTACACCGATCAGTGCTACATCGACTATGTGGATGGCGAGTATTTTCTTTTCGACTTGCTTCACCCCGGCGCTCGCGTCGCGATTGTTGTCGTGATGTAATTCGCCGGCATGATGGCAGAAGGGCCTCCTTTCCTCGGATAGGATCCGCAGGGCGGAAGGCCACTCTGCCATCGCCATCGTTTGCAGCCTGCACACGCAACATTCAAACTTCCCAATCTTTATGTCTCCCGATCGAATGCAAAAATCTATCCCAACCTTGCATTCTTCTGCAGCAACTAACTTCTTAGGTTGCGATTAAATTTTCAAAAAGCGCGGTAAGTTTGTGCTTTTTTTAGGAGAAATAATTTATGGCAAACGACATGGAGAAGAAGGGTCAGGACCAGGGTAACCAATTTGGACAGGGCCAAAAGACCGGTCAAACCCAGCAGGGCACCCAATCCGGACAGCATGGACAGAGCCAACAAGGTCAGCCTGGCCAAAACCAGCCGAAGAAAAGTGGTCAGGGCGAGCACGAGGAAGACGATAAGAACCGTGACAGTCAGCGTCGCGCTTCGTAGTTCGCTTTCCGCGTAGCGATTTACCTGGAAGTCCCGGCCTTCAACCGCCGGGACTTCATTTTTCGAGGCTGAGAACTACCCATGAACCTTAGGGAGAAACCCAATGGCCACAAAGAAAGCATCCGGAAAGCGGGAGCCTCTTCTAAATACCGTCGCACGCAAACTCGGTTATGCTGCTGGAACTCTCACTAAAGTGACCCAGGACTTTACGGAGAATCTGTCAGAACTGCCTGAGGCTGTAACTGCCAAAATGCAAAAGCTCGCAAATTCGGCCACCCCCGCGAAGCATTCTCGAACTCGCCTCCGTCGTGCCAAGAAAAGAAATCGTCGCGCCGCATCGGCGACTGCGGTTAAGAAAGTTCTTGTTAAGGGCGACAAGGGGAAGCTACGCAAGAGCAAATCATCTCGAAGCAATCGGAAGTCCAGCGCACGCCACAGGTAGGCCGCATTCATCTACTACGAGCATTCCTATTACAAATAGAGCTCGTGGGTGGCATTCACACGCTCCCTTTTGCACCTAAGGTATCCACCGTATAGCGTTTGGGGATCGCATGGACTATTTTCATAAAAACCGTATCTGAAATATATCCACTTCGGGTGATTTATGACTGCGCAACCCCGTCTTGAATCCACAAAGCAGAACTGGAGAGAGCTCTACAACACGGCTCTTTTCGAAACCGATGTGACCAGGATTTCGGAGCGGATCGCCGTCGCCAGACAGGCGATCATTGTTCGCGCGCGTGAACTCTTTTCGACTGGTATTGACACTATTGAAGAAGACCAAGCCTTAGATGATGCTCTTTACGCCTTGCAGGCGCTCCAAGGATGTCTTAAATTCCGCGCGGCAGCCTAAATGAGCTCGGACTTTTTCTTCCAGATCGGAACTCTTATACTTTCCAGAGCTGAGCGAGCGCTCGAGCGGCATCTGTAAGTGCGCGCTTCTCCGCCCCAGCTTGAGAGAGCCCTAAAAGCCTTGCCCGTGAAACGATCGGGGTCTGGTGCTGCAGTCGCTTCTTGGCGGCTAGATCAGCGTGGTGAATTTCGCACACAGCCGTCTCGAATACCCGCCTCAGATTTTCTGGCGAAGGCGCAGGTTGCGCTTCAACGCTATGTCCTACAATCCGGTATGCCATGGGAGAAGATCTCAACTTTCCAACTTCTCACACTGTAGGATCAGATCTATCTGCCGGCAATACTGTGTAGTCCCGGTTGGCCGCCCATAGTTTCCTGATTTTCTGGGACGATTCGCATGTAAGGTTCTCTCAGCCCTTAAGGGCTGCACCCCGTTACCGGCTTCTCTTTTCCGCGCTTGAATCAGTGTCATTTTGAGCTCAGAAGCAAGAAATAGGTAGGTTAGAAACACTTTGAGGTGCGCCAAGCCTACAGCGCATCTCCAATACCGTAAGAAATGAAGCTAGCTAGCCTTGCGGCGGGAGCGAGTGTTGTTTTCATCTTCTGTTTCAATCGATTCATCTGATACATCGGCAGGTGCATTCGTCTTCTGGGCGCTGTCAGCTGCTGCCTTCTTTCCAGCTTCTTTGACGTCGCCCCATGCGTTCTGCACCTTTCCTTCTACCTGTTTTGCCGCACCGTGGGCTTGCTTTTCTTTGTCGCCGGTCCACTCGCCGGCTTGGCGTTCAACACGGCCAGCCACATCTTTGATTTTGCCTTGCACTTGATCTTTGTTCATACTTCCTCCTGGAATCATCTATCGAGCTTCTTCAAGAGTGATTTTGAATAGAACGTTGCCGTGCCCCAGAAATTGTTAACTTTAAAGAACTGGGCTTCGGCCTTGAATCAGGCGGATCAAAACTGCAACCACCGCCAGTACGAGCAGGATGTGAATAAATCCACCCAACGTGTACGAACTGACCATGCCCAACAGCCAGAGGATCAAGAGCAGAACGGCTATAGTCCACAGCATCGGAACTCCTTTCCTGGAAGCGACCTGTTCCAGCTGTAACTTGATCAGAGTCTATGTGGGCTATCTTGCCGTAGGTATCCTGTAAAGCCCCTATTTGATGTGCAATCTCGCTTTAGTGCCGTGGAATGAGAGGAACGTAAGTCGCCCCGCGGGGCTGCTCAAAACATCTCTGCTACATTCAGCTCAATAAACGTGGACGATTCCGTTCCGCACCGCATAGAGGGTGAGATCAGCGACCGAATGTAGGTCTAGTTTGCGCATGAGGTTCGTGCGGTGAGTTTCCGCTGTTTTCACGCTGAGGCTCAGGGCTGTAGCAATTTCCTTGGTGGTCTTCCCCTCGGCAACCAACTGGATCACTTCCCTCTCCCGCGGAGTCAGGACGCCCGGGCTGTTAACTTCCGTATCGCTATGCGGACGCAGATAACCATCTAGCATCATCTGCGCCACTTTCGAGGTGAAGAAGGTGCGCCGGTTTTGCAGAGCTTCCACCGCGGCCACAAGATCCCGGCCCGCATCGGACTTAAGTAGGAAGCCGCTCGCTCCAGCAGCCAGGACTTCACGCACCACCTGTTCCGAATCGTGAATGGTCAGGATCAGAATGCGTGCGTCCGGTGAGGTTGCCAAGATCTGCCGAGTAGCATCCAGCCCATTCAAATTCGGCATGCCGATATCCAGCAAAAAAACGTCTGGCTTTAGCGTGCCGGCATATCCGACCGCCTCACGTCCATCACATGCCTCGCCACAAACTTCCCATCCGGCGTGGCCTTCCAGCAAAGAGCGAATACCTTTCCTTGCCACTTCGTGGTCGTCCGCGATCAGAATCCGAAGGACGCTCAAGCTTCACCTCTCAGAACAGGACAAGGAAAGACGGCCCCATGAACTTGAGGACAAACTCCATGCCTGAGAATAGTTGCACACACGACCAGTGCAGGTTGCCATGAAAAAGCAACGCCAGCCATCTCGATCATGCTCAACGTTACAGTGAACGCTGAATCGACAAGCACGGATGCTGCCAAATCTGCAGTTGATTTAATTTTCAATGTTTTAACTAAGAGGGGATCAGGGAATCAATGTAAGTTTTTCGCAGCAAGTCATCCCTCTGCCAGCTGAAATTACGTCAGACCCTTGCCGCAGCTGACAGTATTCTGCAATAAGACTCCCGAGCGGACCTGGAGACAGGTTTAAGAGAGGAAGTGCCTCGGCTTACGTGGACAGCAAACAGCATCAGAGCGTGAAGGCGAAACATCCGGCGCCATCTCACGGAAGTGAATCTCCGCTTGGATTTTAGGCTACTGTATTTTCTGTCGTGCTCCGGAACTGCGGCGGCATCTGCACCTGGATAATGTTGTTCTTGATTGCGTACACCACCAGATCGCGAATCGAGTGCAGGCTAAGCTTCCGCATAATATTGCTGCGATGTGTTTCCACGGTCTTGGTGCTTAGGTTCAATAGTGATGCCACTTCCTTGGAGCTTATTCCCTCTGCGAGAAGCTGCGTGACTTCACGCTCCCTCACCGTCAACGTCGGCAAATTAGGAGG
>JBAPQU010000019.1:0-4077 GCA_049280795.1 Candidatus Sulfotelmatobacter sp. | reverse complement strand
GGTATTGGCTATACCTTTGTATAGATGCACCATGCGCGAGGAAGCATTCGCATCAGCGGTTGATGTGGGTTATGGCTGCGGGAAACCGAACATCAACCACGACTGATTGGCTACCCAATGCGGGTACAGCTCGGTCATCTGATCGAACAGCTCCTGGTCGGATGTTGCGGTTTTCTGCAGCCGATCGAAGTCCTCGAGGTAACGCTTGGTGTCCTGGATCGTCGAGGGAGAGTCGGGCGCGCCTGGCTTCTTGTGACCGGCGACCACCATCGTCGGGTTCAGCGCCGCTAACCGGTCTAGGGCCGCGATCCAATTCTTTCGGCTCTCGGGGGTGGTGTCGCCGACGTACATGCGGCATTGGTTGTACACAACGTCACCAGCGACGACAAGGCCGATTGATGGGACATACAAAGACGTCGAATCGGGACTATCGGTGCGGCCCTGCTCGATGATGCGCAATTCGTGGCCCTCGAGGGTGAACGTGTCGTGCTCATAGGGCACAGGTGGAACCAACTTGGTGGGCACTTGCCCAGGAAACATCCGGCGGGCTAGCCGCTGCACCTCGGGAGAGAGATAAACTTGCATGGTGCTCAGCGCCTTGGGCGTTGTTATCGCGCGAGCGCGCGGGAAACGGTCGAGCAGAATGCTCAGACCGTAGAAGTGGTCGAAGTGGGCGTGCGTTATATAAATGGTCTCGAGGTTGCGGTTGTGCAGAGCGACCCAATCCGCGAGAGCCGTGGCCTCAGCCACCGTGCACATTGCGTCCACCAGCACCGCGTCGTACTCGCCGAAGATTAAAGTCGACGTGATCGGGTCAAAGCCGAGCGCTTCACCGAAGGGCCTTGGCCGCTCGCCGACCATAGTCTTTCCCGGGGCCGTAAAAACGTTCACACTAAGCGTGTTCGACTCAGGCGTGTTCGACGCGACAGGCCCGGTCACGGTCACGCGCGTGGTTTCGTTCGGTTCATTCGTGCTGGCCATTTGATAATCCGTTCGATATCAGAGCGAGTGACAGTCCAAGGGTGCATTAGGCCAGAACAAAATGGGCCACGCAATTGGACGTTGGTATTGGGCGGGTCGCCCACCTTCAACGACTCTTGTGTACATCGTGCCCACTGAGGGTGCCCCTCGATAAGAGCGAAGGCGGTGTCAAGGACAAAAATATCCTGTCGGTGTTTTTGGCACCGCTTGCCTTGCCAGAGAGGTTGAGGACCAAGACTCTGGAAATCTCACGCTAAATCACCTGCGGCGGAACCTCGTCGTTCCACCAACCATCGATTCGACCCGTTCGTCGGCCATGATTCTTCTATGCGAACATCCCGCCATTACGGGATGCGAGAGCGCCCAATCAATTTTTCGGTCTAGCTTGCGCCGACCAGGGGCACCCGCGGGCTGCTCTCGATGCGAACGACTTCCGGATACGGCTTTTGCGTGCGCAGCATCCAGTACAGTCGTACGGCCAACTTGCGCGCCGCCGCCACCTTGGCCACTGCTTTCGGCTTCTGGTGGCAACGATGCAAATACTCTTTACGGAGTCCGGGATCGAAGCGCACTGCAATCTGCGCCGCTTCCACCAACAGCATTCGCAGCATGCGGTTGCCTTGCTTGCTGATCGCGCCCAGCCTCTGACGTCCGCCCGAAGAGTGCTCGCGCGGAATCAATCCCAGATAGCTGGCCACCTGTTTGCCGCGCTGGAAGCGGCTTACGTCGCCCATGGTCAGCACGTAGGCCAGCGAAGTCACTGCCCCCACGCCCGGCTGGGTTTGTAGAAGAAGCGCCATTTTGTCTCGTTGCGCTTCTTCTTTCACCGCCCCGTCCAGCGGTTCGATCTGCTGATCGAGCATGGCCAACAGCGCCAACAAGTCTTCCCGCCGACGCGCCGCCCATGGCCTCAGCGGCAACTCGCGCAACACCTTCTGCCCCGCCTGACTCCACAGCTTGTGCTTGCGCTGCACTCCCTGATTCAGGCACAGATGCTGCAACTCGTTCTTCACCCGCGCCCGAATCGTCACCAGCTTGTAACGATGCAGCAACAGCTGCCGCAGATCCCGCACCTCCGCAGACGGCATCCAGATGCGTGGAAACCGCCCCTCCTGCAGCAGAATGCGAATGTGCTCCGCATCCCGTCGATCCGTTTTCTGCTTGCGTACACAGCTGGCCCGGATCTGGGCCGCATCTCCCACCCACAACTCGTGACCCAGCTCCCCCAGCAAATCCACCAGCCAGTGGCAGTTACCCGTCGCTTCTATCCCGATCAAAGCCGGTGCCGGCAATTGCCGATAAAACCGCTCGGCATCGCCCGAGGCTTGCACCAGCTTCCGTTCCCCGGTCTCTCCCGTCTCCGTATCCACCCAGGAAACTTGTTGCCAGCTGGGATGAAAATCACATCCTATAATCATCATTGAAGGCTCCTTTCTTCCCCAGCGTCTTTGTCCTCAAACCAAGACTACCGGGTTTCGAATCGAGCCTTCGCTCTTATCCAATCAATCCTTGCGTACTTTGCAAGGGTGGGAAATTCCCGAAGATTTGCGGCGAAAGGTTTAAACCCTCTGCGTGCTCCTGCGAGAAGTCAGCGAGCCGCGAAGCGGCGGAAGAATGCAACCCAGGGCGTAAGCCCTGGGTTGAAAATGGAATGAGAACAAGCCCCGGAGGGGCGAAAGATAAACCACGGCGGGTGCCCCCATGTCTCGCGTACTTTGCGAGACATGGGATTCACGACTCTGTCTCGCTTGGGTGTTTCATTCATCTACTTTTGACGGAACCCGAGATCGGAAATCCGTCGACCGTGATGCAGGTGTTGAAGCAGCGTACGGCCCGCGCTCTGCTGCCCAGCGCAGACGGAGGAACCTGCACCAGCACAATTTGTTTGGAGGCGAACTACCGCGCAGAGTATTCTGGCAGGCGCGCTTCTACGGCTTCAATGTATGGACGACCAAGAGCGCGTGGAAAAGCTCCGATATATGCATCGAAATCCAGTGAAGCGAGGGCTCGTGGAAACGCCCAAGCGATGGCGCTGGAGCAGTTATCGTTTCTATCTCCTCGAAGAGGAGCAAGTAATGATGGAAGAGACGGCATCGATCAGAAGAAGGTCATTTCTTGCGAGGCATTGGATCGTGTTGAGTGCAGCCGCTATCAGTACCATAGGATCGGCTGCCTACGGGTGTACGCTTTTAGCGCCTCATTCATGGTATTCCTTCTGCCGACAGATTTCGCTGATTGACATGCCGGGTTTTGTGTTCGGAGAGATTCTAATAGCTGCCGCCGCGTATGTAGCTTTCTTCCGGTATGTTGTAACTTCGATCAGCGCAATGTTGTTGGTAATAGCTGCAGTGGATTTTTTCTTCTACCTAGGGACATTCGTTGCAATCAGGAAACTTGTCCGGTTATTCAGAACTTAGGACTTTTCAGGTTTGGCGGGTGGCCAAGCCTTTCTTGGGTTTTCGTCTGTTTCATTTTCAACCGAGGTGGCCCATCCTTGCGCTCTTTGCAAGGGGGGAATCCGTAACGCATAGAGCGAAGGTTTTATACCCTACTGCGGATTTGAATCACCCGAAACTCCCGGCGAAAGATTCCCAATCACATCCCCTGAAACAATCATCTCCACCCGCCGGTTCAACTTCCGCCCGGCAGCCGTGCTGTTGTCGGCAATAGGATCAGCCTTCCCCATCCCGCGCGCCGCGACGTTATTCATCGACACGCCCGAGGTCACCAGATAATCGCGCACCGCCTCCGCCCGCTTGTCGGAGAGAGTTTGGTTGTACTCGTCGCTGCCAATCGCGTCGGTGTAGCCTTCGATCTGAAGTTTCAGATCAGGATAAGCCAACACGATGCCCGAGATTTTTGCCAGACGTTCCCGCGCTTCGGGCTTCAACGTGTACTTGTTGAAATCAAACAGCACGTCGGGCATGCTCACAATCAATCCTCGCGCCGTATCGTGAGTTTCCAGCACCTGATTCAACTGAGCCAGCAAACGGGCACGCATCGCTTCTTTCTGGCGAACCGCTTCCTGCCGTTGCTGGTCTGCTTGAGCTGCAGCTTGCTGCGCCGCCGCCGAATCCGCCTGAGCCTGCTGTTGCG
>JBAPQU010000018.1:0-5806 GCA_049280795.1 Candidatus Sulfotelmatobacter sp. | reverse complement strand
TCGTAGACGGGGAGGCGGGAGTGCTGGCCTTCGACCACGCGGTCCAGGGCTTCGTCCAAGGTGAGATCCGAAGGCAGGGAAAAAATATCCGGCCGAGCCACCATGACTTCGCGGACGGTGATGTTGTCGAGTTCGATGGCCGCGTGAATCATTTCTTCCTGTGATTCGGGAATCTGGCCGACCTGGCGGCTGGCGGTGACGATGAGCTTGAGTTCGTCGGGAGAGTGGACAGGGCCGCCGCGGCGGGCATCGCGGGCGCCGAAGAGTCGTAGAACCAGGCCGCCGGAACGGCGCATGAAAAAAAGTATGGGGCGGGTGAGGGTGAGGAACGCCTCCATGGGAGCGGCGACGGCGAGGGCGATTTGCTCGGAGCGTTGCAGGGCAAGAGTTTTGGGGACGAGTTCGCCGAGCAGGACATGAAGGTAGGTGATGAGGCTGAAGGCGATGACGATGGCGATGCCGTGGGCGTAAATGGCCGCGTGCGGGACTTTGTGCACGAAACGGAGGGCTTCCACGAGACGGGCGACCATGGGTTCGCCGATCCAGCCGAGCGTGAGGCTGACGACGGTGATACCGAGTTGGACGCCGTTAACGACCTCGTCGAGGTGCTGGTGGAGGCGCTGGACGACGCGGGCTCCGGTGCGGCCGGATTCGATGAGCTGCTGAATGCGGGTGTCGCGAACGCTGACCAGGGCGAACTCTGCGGCGGCAAAAAATGCGTTCGCTGCCACCAGGAGAAGGATCAGGAGCACGCGGAGCAGCACGAAAGCGATCATTGAAGGTTGATTCTGATGGGTAATTCTAACATTCCAAAGGAGGTGGGATGGGTTAGGGGTCAATGGGGCAGATCAAAGCCTTTAACACAGGGGTCACAGGGGAACACGGGGTAAAACTTTTAGCTTTCTGGGGCTAACCTTTTTTACGCGAGGATGGTCTAAGTAGCAGGTGGCTAGTCGTTTACCAAGTTGGCGGCAAGGAGAAAGCAGCATGAAGCGTTTTGTGGATCACCGTCATATTGTTACTATCAGCGCCACTCTGGCGCTCGCAGTAGCGTGTTTTGCTCAGGGGAATGGTCAGTCCAAAGATCCCAAAGCTCCTCCTTCCGAATACAAGGCGTCTATTGAGGGTGTTGTGAGGGACGTGGCATGCCCTATTCAGAACCATAAGTCGACCGCCACCGACTTCAATCTCGATTGCGCATTAGCGTGTGCGAAAGCCGGGTCACCATTGATTATTCTGACCCAGGACGGGGACATGTACACTCCGATTTCGGATCAAATGCCGGATCCGAGTCAGCGAGAGAAGCTTATGCCTTTTGTCGGAAAGTACGTGCGCGCCACGGGCACAGTCTACACGCGCAATGGGACGCGGACGATCGCCATACGGGAAATTACAGAGCTGAAAAATGTACACCTGAATACGAATGCGGGCGGAGACTAACTCTGAGTCTCCGGCGCAAAATCCGTTCGGCAGCAGCTCATTATAAATATTGATGTCCTTGATTACATTCGGGTTTAAGCTGCTGAACTCATTCCAGCTCGACTCGAAAATCTCTGGAACAAAGGGAACTCCGGCTGCGTACAAGATAATGTGAGCGCGGGACGGCGCTTCTCTAGGCGTTCCAGCAGGCATTTCAACAGGTTCAGGAGGCGGTTGTGAACGGAAACGGTAATCATAAGAAGAAGCGTCGCAAGCTGTTTATCTGGGGCGGCATTGTGGTCGCCCTCGTCCTGCTGATTGCAATCGGTGTGTTTGCGGCGACGCGCGGCGGCACCAAGATCGATCCGACAAAGCTGGCGAAAGTGGAAAAGGGCGACCTGGCCAAGAGCGTGGTGGCGACCGGAAAGGTGACGCCCATCACCAAGGTCGAGGTGAAATCGAAGGCCAGCGGTATTGTGAAAAAGTTGCTGGTGGATTACGGCGACCATGTGAAGAAGGGCCAATTGCTGGCGCAGCTCGACAAGGTAGAGATCGAGGCGCAGGTGGCGCAATCGCGGGCGTCGTTGGATGCGGCTGAGGCCAACCTGACCAGTTCCCAGGCCGACTTTGAGCGCGCCAAAGTGGATGCGGAAGGTCCGGATGTGCCGCTGCTGAAGCGGGCCTATGACCGCGCCGAGGGCATGGCGAAAGATGGCGTGGTATCGGCTTCGGCGCTCGACGATGCCGAGAAGAATTATGAAATGTCGCTGAACAAACAGAACGTCGCCAAGGCACAGGTGACGGTACTGAAGGCGAAGATTGCGCAGTCCAAGGCAGTAGTGGCAGAGGATCAAGCGAATCTTAAGCAATTGGACGAGCAGCTCAGCTATACCGATATTGTTTCGCCGATCGATGGCATTGTGCTCTCGCGCGATGTAGAAATGGGCGATGCCGTGAGTTCGATCCTGGTCCTCGGCTCTTCGGCCACGCTGGTGATGACGCTGGGCGATACCAGCGAAGTCTATGTGAAGGGAAAGGTGGACGAGAGCGATATCGGCAAGGTCTACCTGGGACAGCCGGCGCGAATCAAGGTGGAATCTTTCAAGGACAAGACTTTTACGGGCAAGGTGACGAAAATTTCTCCGATGGGAGTTGAGAAAGATAACGTGACAACGTTCGAAGTACGGGTTTCGATTCAGAATCCGGGCGGCGAACTCAAGGCGGAGATGACCGCGAACGCCGAGATTATTCTCGAAGAACATAAGAACGTGCTGCAGATTCCAGAAGGCGCGATTCTGTATGACAAAGATAAGAAGGCGTCGGTGGAGATTCCTGATCCGAAGGGCAAGGACGGCAAGGATAAGATTGCAGTCAACATTGGCATTTCGAACGGCGCGAAGACGGAAGTGCTTAGCGGGCTGAAAGAGGGCGATCAGGTTGTACTGCAGTAGGAGGCCTTCGGGCTTCGGCTGACGGGCTTCGGCACTGCAGAACTTGGTGGAGTCATTACGAACATGAATGAACAACGCAACTTTCAAATCTCTAATTTCGTTCCGACACGATTGTCGTTTCTGGCGATCGCGCTGCTTCTGGCTTCGACGTTGGCAGTGGCCTCCACGCCGCAGGGAACGTTCGAGAAAACGTTTCAGGTGAGCGGGCCGGTGGATCTGGAAGTGCAAACCCACTCGGGCGACATTATTGTGCGGAGCGGGCCGGCGGGGTCGGTGTCGATTCACGGCAAGATATACGTGGGAGATCACTGGTTTTTCGGGAACCGGCAAACCGATGTATCCGGCATCGAGCAGAATCCTCCGCTGCGGCAGGATGGGAACAACATTCGCATTGACTATGTGAACGTACGCGACATTTCTGTTGATTATGAAATCGTGGTGCCCAGCGACACAACCATCCGCACGCACACCGGATCAGGCGATCAGACCATCGAAGGCACGCGTGGGAATCTCGGGTTGCAGAGTGGATCGGGAGACGTGAGGCTCTCGCGGCTTGCTGGAGAAATTCATCTGCAGACCGGGTCGGGCGATGTGCGGGCTAGAGAGATCGCTGGTCCGGTGCGGGGCGGCACGGGCAGCGGCGACATCGAATTGGAGGAAGTCGGATCCGGTGATGTCGATTTGCGTACTGGTTCAGGAAACATTACGGCGCGCGGCATCCAGGGGGAGTTTCGTGCTGAGGCGGGCAGCGGCGATATTACCGGCGAAGGCAAGCAGACGGGCGCGTGGGAGATTCGAACCGGGTCCGGCAATGTGCACGTGCGGTTTCCCGAGGACGCCGCCTTCGACGCAAATCTTTCCACCAGTTCCGGCAGCATGGATGTGAGTCCTGCGATCACGATGACCGTGCAGGGCCGGGTAGAGGAGACACACAAGCAGATCGTTGGAAAGGTGCACGGTGGAGGACCGCTGCTGACCGTGCGCACGGGCTCGGGCGATATTCATATCGAGTAACAGTGACCAGTGATTAGTTGGTCAGAAAATTTAGTGCGGGCCGGCCGAGCACTGGTCACTTTTCCGCAATTACGTAATGTCTTAAACACGTCATTTAAGGCACCATCTATTACCTCCGTGCCTTGACGCCATCATTACCCAGCAATTACTTTCAACCATCTGGGATTAGTTTGTCTTCCATCCGCGAGGGAGCCTTTGGCGCAGCATCCGATTATTACTCTGACCACCGACTTCGGCAGCAATGACCACTTTGTAGGAGTTTTAAAGGGCGTCATTCTGGATATCGTGCCGGAGGCTCAGATCGTCGATATCTGCCACTCCGTGCAGGCCTACGACGTGCTGGATGGCGCGCTGACCGTTTCGCAGGCGTACTCCTATTTTCCGAACCGCACCGTGCATATGGTAATCGTCGATCCTGGGGTAGGAACGGCGCGGCGGCCGATTGTCGCCTCCTGCGACAAATATCATTTTGTTGCACCGGACAATGGCGTGCTCTCGCTGGTATATGCGCGCGAATCGCGCATGCACGTGCGCCACATCACCGCCGACCATTATTTTCTGCAACCGGTGAGCAAGACGTTCCATGCGCGCGATATTTTTGCTCCGGTGGCCGCCTACCTTGCGAAAGAGGTGGATGCGCTTAAATTTGGGGACGAAGTGGAAGACTACGTGAAATTTTCGGCGCCCAAGCCCAAAGCGGTCGATGGAAACCGCCTGCGCGGTGTGGTGCTGAAAGTTGACCGGTTTGGAAACCTGATCACCAACATCACTCCACAGGATGCTCCAGCGGTTTTTGGCGCCGGAGCTAAGGGATTCAAGATCGTTGTGGGCAGCCGGGAGATTACCGAAATCCGCAATGCTTATGCGGAGGGAGCTCCGGGAGAGGTGATCGGCATTCTCGGGAGCATGGGCTTCCTGGAGATTGCCGCCAACCGCGGAGCCGCTGCACAGCTAACCGGAGCGAGCAAAGGAACCGATGTGTCCGTAATTCTGGGCGAGGGCGCTGCAGCGGGCAAAGGGGCTTAGAAGAGCGGGTTTCAGAGCTTCAAGGTTTCTCTAAGACACTTGCGGTTCACATACTTTGAAACTCTGAAACCTTGAAATTTTCTTACTAGTTCTTCGGCTTGGGGTGGGCGTAGCGTTCCATCTCGCCTGTCCACTTAAGAAAGCGCCACAAACTGGTGCGCTCGCGCCACAAAAATTCCCAAAATTCTAGAAAACCGATCTGCGTCATCTTGACGCCGCAGTAGGTCTCGATGCGCCATAACAGGTAGGGGCTACGCCACGGAGCCAGGCGATGGCCTTTGGTCGCGTTCCAGAGAAAGCGGAGCGAATGGCGCATGCAAGCATGATAACCATAGATGGCGGTCTTCGACTATGCCCAGATTCGCTCCATGTTAGAATCCTGTCTCCGCCGGGGATTTCCTTACATGTCTGATGCAAACACCCGCCAGAAGGCCGAAGACCGCTACTACGCCGCGCTCGATTTGATGGGGGATGGGAAGCTGGAAGAGGCGGTCTTAGCTTACCGGGAATCGCTGGCTGTTGACCCTACCTTTACCGAGGCCATGCATGGACTGGCTCGCGCGCTGCAGGACCTACAGCGTTACGATGAGGCGATCGCCGTGGCGCAGCAGATTACTGAATTGGATCCGGACGACGTGCTGGCGCACACCAGTTTGTCGGTGCTTTATCAGAAAAAAGGGATGATTCCGGAGGCGGAATCCGAGGGGGCGAAGGCGCGGGTGTTGGGGTGGAAGCAGCAGTTGAAAAAGAGCTAGGCGACAGCTATCAGCTTTCAGCCATCAGCTTAAGGCCTGCGTTAGCGGTTCTTTTCCAAAATCAAGCTGAGAGCTGACGGCTGAAAGCCGAGGTCTAAAGTTCGTACTTCTTCATCAAATGCCGGAATGAGCGGTAGGAGA
>JBAPQU010000017.1:0-10211 GCA_049280795.1 Candidatus Sulfotelmatobacter sp. | reverse complement strand
GAGAATTCGGCGCACTTCTACATCGTGTTGCTTCTCACCTACGATGTGGTGTTTACTACTGCTTGTCTGGCCTTGTTTGAAACGGTGTTGCAAGCAGAATAAGTTGCAAGAAGAATGAAAAAGGCCTTCCCCATTCTGGCAGTGCTGACGGCGCTTTTGCTGGCCTACGCTTTTTATCAGGCGCTGTGGGTCGCGCCTACAGACGCGTTGCAGGGCGACGTTTACCGCATCATTTATTACCACGTGCCTTCGGCGTGGACGGCTTTCCTGCTGTTCTTCATCAACTTCGTCGCGTCGATCCAATACCTGGCGAATGCAAAGGCCTCGACGAAGAGTGCGGCCAAATGGATTGTGATTGCGATCGGAGTTGTGGGATTCATCGCGCCGTTTATTCCACAGGTAGCGCAGCAACTGCCCACGGGAATGTATCCCAGTTCGGTGGCGACCACGACTTTGATCATTGTTGGACTTTATTTTTTCGTCGGAAAATATTTTTCAGAGCAGAATCTTGACGTTCTCGCGGTGACGACAGCTGAAGTGGGCGTGGTTTTCTGCACGATTGTTCTGGTTACCGGACCCATCTGGGCGCGGCCGGTGTGGGGCATCTGGTGGGCGCCGGGAGATATCCGGCTCACCTCAACGCTGGTATTGTGGCTGATCTACGTGAGCTACCTGGTACTGCGCCGGTTCTCCGACAGCGCGCAGACCCAGAAGCTGGCTGCGGTGCTGGCGGTGTTTGGCGCGCTTGATGTGCCTCTGGTTTATTTTTCCATTTGGTTCTTCCGCACGCAGCATCCGCAGCCGGTGATCGGCGGCGGCGGATCGATGGATCCGCGGATGTTGCACGTGCTTTTGGTCAGCTGGATGGCGTTTTTGTGCTTTGCATTTCTGGTTTGTTGGTCACGTTTCCAGTTGGAAAAACTGCAGCGTGAAGTTGAAGAAGCGGAAGCGCTGGAATCGTTGCTGGAGCCCACCCAAACATATACAGCTAAAACTCCTCTGAGCCGGGGGCCCCAATGAATTCGGCAAGTTCTCTGAAATTCCTCTACGCCGCTTACATTGCTACCTGGACGATTCACGTTCTCTACATCAGCAGTCTGGTGCGCCGCTACAGCCGCCTGCGCCAGCAGAAGAAAGAATTGGGCAGGCCGCAGAGTCGCTAGCGCAGGGCAACCAGCGGTGAGCTAGGATTTGCCCGGATGCGGCCTACCAGATGCGGACGCGATCAGGCGGAGCGAGGTAAAGTTTCTCTCCCGCGTGCACATCGAAGGCTGCGTACCAGGCGTCGATGTTTCGAACGGTAGCGGCGCGGTATTGCGAGGGAGCATGCGGATCCGTCAGCACCCGCTGGCGCAGCGCGGCCTCCCGCGTTTTCGATCCCCAATTCTGACCGAAAGCGATGAAGAACTGTTGGTCGCCGGAAAAACCATTCTGCGCAGGCGCTTTCTTTCCTTGTAGAGAGGCACGATAGCCGTCATACGCGGCGGAGATACCGGCCACGTCGGCAATATTCTCCGCCAAAGTCTGTTTGCCGTTTACCGAGAGGTCAGGAAACGGTTTGTAAGTATCGTACTGGGCCGCAAGTTGGGCTGTGGCGGCCTCGAAATGAGCAAGATCGGCCGGGGTCCACCAGTTGCGCAGGCGGCCTTTCGAATCGAAGGTGCTGCCTTCGGTGTCAAAGGTGTGGCTGATTTCGTGACCGATGACCGACCCAATGGCGCCATAGTTCACCGCAGCCGGGGCCAGAGGATCAAAGAACGGCGGTTGCAAAATCGCGGCGGGGAAATTGAGCGCGTTTTGCAGCGGAAGGTTCACCGCGTTCACCGTCTGCGGAGTCATGGACCATTCTTTGCGATCCACGGGCTTGCCGAGGCGCGCGACTTCGCGGCGATAATCAGCCAGGTTGCCCCGCCAGATGTTGCCAAAGATGTCATCCGGCGTTACTTCAAAGGATGAGTAATCGTGCCAGGTCTCCGGATAGCCGATGCCTACATAAAGTGTGGAGAGCTTGGCCTGAGCTTCCGCTTTGGTTGCCGGATCCATCCAGGCGAGAGCTTCGATGCGCTTGCGAAAAGCGGCGATCAGATTGGCAACCATCGCTTCCGCTTGCGCCTTGGCTTCCGGAGAGAAATATCGTTGGGCATAGATTTGACCGACGGCATCGCCTAGCAGCCCGTTCACCACAAAGACTCCGCGCTGCCAGCGGGGACGCTGCTGCGGCGTGCCGGAAAGCACTTTCCCGAAGAAAGCGTAACGTTCGTCCGCCAAGGCTTTTGGAAGCACGCCTCCGTAGGCTTCGATCAAGTGGAAGGCAAGCCAGTCCTTCCACGTTTCCAGAGAAGTTGAGGCCACCAGGGCTGATTCGCCGGTGAAGGCTTCAGGTTGCCAGACGATAAAGCTCGACTGCTGGCGGATGCCGGCTCCCCGAAAGTACTCGGCCCAGTCCAGGCCGGGAGCTTTGGCGGAAAAGTCAGCCTGGCTCCAGGTATTGTTGGCTTTGTAAATGTCTTCGTTATCCGCCAGGCTGCGATGAGTTTTTGCGATGGCGTGCTCAAGATCGAGAATGCGAGTAGCGCGGGCGTCCGTGCCGGAGAAGCCGGCAAGCTTGAGGATAGTGGAGATGTGCGCCAGATACTGAGTGCGGAGGTGGCGCATGTGCTCACTGTCGGAAAGATAATATTCGCGATCCGGCAGTTGCAGCCCTCCCTGCAAGAGGTAGGCCGCATAGTGCTCAGAGTCATTAAAGCCCGGCGCCACCCAGAGTCCAAAAAGATTTGGAGTGTGAAAGTTGGTGTTGTTGAGCGCGTCCACATCAGCGCGCAGGCTTTCGCCGAGGGCGTGAGACAACTCGCGCCGGTCACGGATGGCAGTGATCGCGTCGAGGTGGGGACGCAGAGGCGCGAGGCCTTTCGCAGCGATGGCTGCCTCGTTCATGTAGGAGTTGTAAAGGTCCGCAACCTTGCGGGTGGCGGAACCCGCGGGTGGGTTGGATTTGGCGATCTCCTCGATCAAGCCGGCGGTGCGCTTGTTGCTCAGATCATCAAGCGCGGAAAAGACGCCCACGCCTGCGCGATCCGCTGGAATTTCAGTGCGCTTGATCCATTCGCCGTTCGCGTATTGATAAAAATCGTCGCCCGGCTTGACCGAGCGATCCATGTTGGCGACGGCGATGCCGTGCGTCTCTGGTGTGAGCGTGTCCTGCGCGTAAGCGGCGACGGCAAAGACGAGAGGACAGCTCAATAGACATGCCACGGCGCACTTTGAAAAACCTGGGATGAGCTTCATTCACGGCTCCTAAGGAGTAAGGACTGCCGGGTGGGAGGCAGGCCGACTCATTCAGAATAGCATCGAGGAATCATCCAAAGCAGGAAGAGGATGGTTTTCGGCAACTTGCGAAGGCATGCGCACTGCCAAATGAAAAGTGCGGAATGCAATTTAATCGGAGCCGAGGCCATGGTTTCAGAGCCAGGTTCAGTAGCGAGGGTTCAGTTGGCTGCGCCGCGCTGGAGAGCGCTGAGGAAATCCGCACTGCCGCCGGAGCGGAGGAATTCGTAGTCTTCGATCATGGCGGCGGTTCCTACGCGCAACGAGGGCAGAGGAGAATCCACACGGATCACGCGTGCCGTGAAGCGCACGCGCACTGCGTCGGTCAGGGTGATGTGCGGGGGGAAGGTAAGAATGACTTCGCAGCGGGTTCCCGCGGGTACAGGGCGATCGAGATAAAAGAAAACTCCCCGCGCACTTACATTCTGGGTTTCGGTTTGGAATTCGTCGTCTTGATCCAGACGCACAACCGCGGGCAGGCGCATATCGAAGCGCCGCATGGTGCGCCGTTCATCCGCTTGCATCCGTGGCGTATTTTCCGAAAGCATCTTTTCCCAAGAACAAATCGGCCCAAGAAAAACCGGCTCAAGAACAAACCGACTCTAATGCGAAACGGAATCAGCAGTCTGGCTGGGAGACCCCCAGATCTGCCCGCGCCCTCGGGCAGCCCACAATGTGACTCAACTCTATAGAATTACCAGCAGTTTGCAAGAGCAAAAAGACCTATGGAACTGCTTCTATAACGTTCGATTGCGCTTGGAAGACTGTCGCGGGGGAGGAGCGGCCGCTTAGATTCCAGGTTTGACTTAGCAATCCCGCTGCCATCCGACCGCGGTTGAGCCCTCGGATTCTCTGCGGAATCATCAGCTTTTGCCTGCTGCCCGTGCTTGCCGACAAGAGTGCGTGCAAGGCATTGCAGAAATGAGACCCGTATCCGTCATCTGCAATTTGCTTCATTCCACTTTCGTGCCACGCGGCGGCATCTTTCCACGTCCTGAAACGCATCTGACAAGTCTTGGAGCGTGCGGAGAAGCGGAGGCGCGCTTGACTTGGCTATCCGCCAGATGTTTAAGTAGTTGTTTGTTTTCCGCCAAGTTCCTAAGTAACAAGTCAGCAGCGGGCGGTTCGCCGGCGCCGAGTGGAAACTCGTGCGTCGTTTCTACTCTCTCCAAAATGATGGGTTGCGTCGGAGGAAAAAGCGTGATGGGAAATGGCCGTGTGTTGTCGGCAGGAAATTCGGGATCAGCAGGCAGGCTACTGTGGGTTCGGGCATTTGGAGCTGCGTTGGTTCTGCTAGTGGCGGGGTCGGTGCTGCTCGGAATGGGCTCGCAGCGGAACGCGCAGAAGTCGCTGGCTCAGGCCCCCGCTTCCTCGATTCCGGCTGCCTTCGGCAGCGTTTCTTCCGGGTCATCATCGTTTGTAAGCTCCTCTTCTAAATCCAAGCCGAACGTGCAGGCACTTCTCAGCCAGCTACCCATGATCTTCGAGCCGAACCAGGGACAGGCAGATTCCACGGTGAAATTCGTCGCGCACGGCGCGGGATACAGCCTTTTACTCGATGCGAGGGGCGCAGCGCTGATCATGCGGTCTGAGCACCCGGCCTCGAAGGGACAAGACACCTCCAGCACCAGCGTCGAGTCTCTGCGCATGACACTGGCTGGCGCGAATCCGGCGGCGACTGTTGTTGGCGGCGACCCGCTTCCCGGGAAGAGCAACTATTTTATCGGCAACGATCCGCAGAAGTGGCGCACCGGAATTCCGCAATTTGCCGGAGTTCAATACAAGAATGTCTACCCAGGAATCGATCTGGTTTTCTACGGAAATCAGGGTCGCTTGGAATACGACTTCAAAATTGCTCCCGGTGCTGACCCGTCGCAGGCCGAGTTGCAGTTTGATGGCGCAAGCAAGGTAGAGCTCAGCGGCGGCGATCTGATTCTTACAGGCGACGACAACAACGTTCGCTTGCAGGCTGCGCGAATTTCCCAGCGTATCGGCGACCGTGAGCAACCGGTGGAAGGACACTTCGTCCTTCGCGCCGCCAATCGCGTGGGGTTTGAAATTGGCGCCTATGATCGAAGCAGGGAATTGGTGATTGATCCCATTCTGATCTACTCGACTTACTTCGGCGGTGGCACGGAAAGCTCTCCTTCGATTGCGGTGAATGGAGATGGCAATATCTATCTTGCGGGATCTACGTCTTCGACGCTTCCCTCGTCGCCGGTGGCGTCATATCAATCCACGCTAAAGGGCACGCAGAATGTTTTCATTGTCGATATAAATCCGAATCTGAGTCCGGGCACGCAGGTTCTTTATCTCACTTACCTGGGCGGCAGCGGGACGGATACCAACGTTGGTCTGGCTGTGGACGCTGGTGGCAACGCTTACGTTGCCGGCACCACCACTTCGACGAACTTCCCCACTGTAGGCGGATACCTAAGCGCGCCCGAACCCGGCAGTACCGGTACCGCGCACGTATTTGTCAGCAAGCTGAGCGGACTCGATAGCCTGGCAACGCCCCCCACGCTGGCTTATTCCACGTACCTTTCCGGCAATGGCACCGACGTTGCCAGCGGCATGACTATCGACAGCAATGCCGATGTCTTCGTCACGGGCACAACGACCTCCACAGACAAAGGCAGTACTACTGATGTCTTTCCGGCAAGCTCCCTACCGGCGCCTTATCAGCTGAATCCCGCGGGTGGTTCGACCATCCAGTTCTTTGTGACCAAGGTGAATACCGCCAGCATCAGCACGCTGAGCGTTCCCTATTCCACCTACTTCGGTGGAGGCAGTCCCAGTAATGCGATCGCCCAGGGCGGAGGCATTGCGGTCGACACAGCCGGGAACATTTACTTCAGCGGCACCACGAACTTCTTTAACAGCCAGGAAACTTTGAGCGGCGGCACTTCCGGCGATTTCCCCATTTTGAACGCCTATCAGCCGTGTCTTGATTCGCCTCCGCCGACCACCATCACTTATCCGGTGACGTGTACTCAGCCAACTACCACGCCATTCCCCACCGATGCCTTTGTCGCCAAGCTGAATCCGGCTGCGGCACAAACCGCCAGTTCCCAGCTGATTTTCTCCACCTACTTCGGAGGCAGTGGCGAGGATACGGGGCCGGCCATTACGATTGATACTGGCGCCGCAAATATTTATTTAACCGGGTCGACGAATTCCGCCAGCGGCAACAGCCCCGGCGAATTTGTCCTGCCCATCTCGGTCGCTCCCTTCCAGATGTGCCTCGATACTCCAGTCAATCCGGCAGCGGGAACCGCATGCCCGACCATCGCGTCGCCAGCGCCCACTGATGCTTATGTGGCACGGCTGACCAATATCACCGGAGCCACCGGAAGTTCAACCACTGTAGGCCTCGCTTATTTTTCCTACCTTGGAGGAACCGGCAACGATAGCGGGCTGGCGATCGCGGTGGATCCGGCGCAGGGTGCGCTGATTACCGGTGCGACCAGTTCTACAGACTTTCCCGTCAGCACCGCGATCGGGCCGATCCAGAGTCATCTCGCCTGCGCCACGGCGGGTTGTTCGAACGCCTACTTTGCGCACATCTTTACGTCGACCCAGTCGGGCCAGAATACGATCGGCTCATACGTCACATACTTTGGTGGGAACGGCACGGATCGCGGCACCAGCATCACGCTCGATCCCAGCCTCAACACCTATTTTGCCGGCGACACGACCTCCACGAATCTCGAGACCGAAAATGCCGTGCAACCGACGCTCGTAGGAACTAAGAATGCATTTGCGGTCAAGCTGCGAACGGAAAGCAATTTGTGCATTCTTAATTGCCCGGCCCCGGTGGTTTCCCCGCCCGGCGGAGTGGTGGGCGCCGGAACCGCGGTGACCGTCACTTTCACGGTGACCAACCAGGGACCGGATTTGGCTACGGACATAACCGTGACCGGACGACTTTTCTTCACCTCAGCGGGAGGTTCGTCGGCTCTATTCAGCAGCGCCACCGCTGGTTCAGGTACTTGCAGTACGCCCACTAGCGGCATCGTGTCTTGCGTTATTCCCACGCTGCAATCTGGTTCGCTTGCGACGGTTGTCATGGTGGTGACGCCGGGTGGAGTAGGCACCGGTTCGGTGCAGGCCACTGTAGGCAATAACAATGACACCAACACGCAGAACACGGCCAGTGCATCGTTTACAGCGACCACATTTTCGTCGAGCATTTCCCCTGCTTCCGCTACGGTAACGGCCGGCGGCACGGCCTTTTACAGTGTGAATGTGAACGCCAGCCCGGGATTTGGAGCCAATGTTTCCCTCACTTGCAGTTCGCTTCCCGTAGGAGCTACCTGCGGCTTTAACCCATCCACGCTTATTTTTAATGGCAGCAATAATCAGTCGAGCGCGCTCAGTGTAACCACAACCGCGCGTCCGCCTACCACCATCACTTCCAGAAAGTGGCGGGGCCCGATTTATGCCCTGTGGCTAATGGCGCCGGGGATGGCTCTGCTAGGCTTGGGCGGCAGCAAGCGCAGGCGGAACCGTCGGCTGGCCTTCCTCGCGCTTTCGGTTCTTTTTGCACTCGTGGTGCTGCAGCCAGCATGCAGCCATCAGAAAGAGCAGCCGGTCGTGAGCGGTACGCCTGCGGGCACCTATCCTCTCATAGTGACGGCGACTTCAGGCTCAAATTCGGTTCCTATTGGGTTCACCCTCACGGTGCAGTAGCCGAGGCAGCGCCAGTCAAAGATGAAAGCTGACTGGGCTGAGTCTATGCTCCGGCGGAGAGCTTGTGGTGGCTCTTGGCTTCGGCGATTCCATATTGCCGAATCTTATAGAGCAGGGCTTTGTAGCTGATCTGCAGAAGAGCCGCAGCTTGCTTGCGATTCCAGTTGGTCTGTTCGAGCGCCTGCCGGATGGCTTCGCCTTCGGCTTCGTCTTTGGCGCTGCGGGCCAGCGATTTCAATCCGCCGCCGGCTTCTCCGGTTTTGGTTCCAGAATCACCGTGCGCTGCGCCGCCGTTGCCATCGTGCCGGGGCTGCAATTCGGCGGCAGCCAGGTTCTCATCTCCCAAGATTAGATAGCGCTTCAAAAAGTTATTCAGCTCGCGCAAATTACCCGGCCAGGAATGGGCCTGGCAAGCTTCCAGGAGCGGTTGCGAAAGTGGAAGCTGAGGGCGAGCATATTGTTCGGCCATACGCGTCATGAAATGTTTCAGTAGGATCGGAATTTCTTCTTTGCGTTCGCGCAGCGGCGGTAGTTGCAGCGTGAACGCGTTCAGGCGGTAGTACAAATCTTCGCGTAGGCGCTTGGTCGCCAACGCCTGTGGGATGTCAATGTTCGTGGCGGCAAGAATCCGCACGTCCACCTTGATTACGGACCGGCTGCCGAGCCGCGAGAATTGTTGGTCCTGCAGCACGTGCAGCAGCTTGGCTTGCAGCGCAGGCGGCATCTCGCCGATTTCATCGAGCAGGATCGTTCCTTTGTTGCATAGCTCGAACTTGCCGGGCTTGGCGTGCGTCGCTCCGGTGAAAGCTCCGGGCTCGTAGCCGAACAATTCGCTCTCCAGCAGGTCAGCGGGCACGGCCGCACAGTTCACCTTCAGGAACGTTCTGTGAGCGCGCGGCGAGAGCTTGTGAATCAGCCGCGCCAGCACTTCCTTGCCGGTTCCGCTCTCTCCCAGCAGTAGTACGGGAATATCCACATTCGCCACGAGTGCCGCTTGCGAACGTATCTTCCTCATGGCCGGGCTGGCGGCGATGAAGAAGACGTCGTCGGCGACTTCTTCGACTTCTCCTCCAACCGGGCCTTTGCCCTGATCGAGGCACTGGTCGATTACCGCATCCAACTCCGCCTTCTGAAAAGGTTTGGTGAGATAATCCTGCGCTCCGAGGCGCATCGCCTGTACGACTTTCTTGGTGTCGTTGACGCAGGAGAGCATCACGACTTTTATTCCCGGTCGCTTCTGCCGAAGTTGTTCCAGTGTCTCGAGGCCATCGATGCCGGGCATGAGAACATCGAGCAGGACCAAGTCCGGCTCCAGCCCTTTTTCTACGAGCTTCAGCGCGTCTTCGCCGGTCGAGGCAGTTTCCACCTTGTAGTCGTCAACCTCGAGCAGCGTCCGGATGTAGCGGAGCATCGCCGGCTCGTCATCCACCAGCAAAATTTTCGCGGTTTCGGTCATCGATTCTTTCCTTTGCCCGCGGAGTTCGGCACAGGTTTGAAGGGAATCAGGAAGGAGAATTTGCAACCCGCGCCGGGATCGCTCTCCACCCAGATTTTCCCCCCCATGCCGAGCACCAGGCGGCGCACAATCGACAGACCCAAGCCCATGCCTTCCTGATTTTCAGTGCCGGGCAGGCGGAAGAAATCGTCGAACACTTCCTGATGAAACTCCGCTGGAATTCCCGGACCTGTATCGGAGACGCTGACCTTCACGGAATTCGGCTGTGTCGTTTCCTGCCTGCGTCTTTCGCCTGCTGCCGCTGGCTGAGCTGCGGCGCGCCGCTCCCACATGTATGGCTCCGCGTGCAACCAAACTGTACCGCCCTGCGGAATAAACTTAAAAGAATTTTCGAGCAAGTTCGAGATCACGCGCTCTAGCTTCGGAGAATCGAAAGGAAATCTGGGCAGCTTGTCATTCGCAAGAAAGTAAAGAGCCAATCCTCTTTCCTGAAAACGTGTTGACCACAGCCGGCACACTTCTGAGAGGCACTGGTTGAGATTGCCATCGGTGAACTGCATCTTCAAGCCGCCGGTTTCCAAGGCGCTGAAGGTGAGGAAGTCCTGAATGAACTGTTGCAGCCGTTTGCCGCTCGCCTGCATATCACCCAGCACTTCGCGCTGGCGCGCATTCAAGGATCCCAACTTCTCGCTCTGGAGCAATTCCACGTAACCATTCAGAATCGCCAAAGGTGTCTTGA
>JBAPQU010000016.1:0-5479 GCA_049280795.1 Candidatus Sulfotelmatobacter sp. | reverse complement strand
GACCAGGATGCGCAGAGTGCCTTTACTTGCCGAGTTTGGAATCTTAACCGGAATCTGCTGCACGATGCGCTCTCCGCGGTAGGGAGCGAGCACCGTCTCCAGCATAATTTCTTCGCCGGGGCGGGCTTCCGTAACATCGGTGCGGGCGCTTTCCAGGCGCGCCCAGCGGCGTTCGCGAACCAGGTCGAAATCGAGGTTCACGCCCGCGATGGCCGGAGCGTTATAGGGATTATCGTAAATGCGGCCGAAGCGCTCGCCCAGCGCGATTGCGGCCTGCATCGCCGCCGGTTGCGAATTCTCGCCCGGCGCGAACATGTTGCGCATGGTGACGTCGGGAAATCCCTTCACGCTGATGCTGCCGGCCAACCGGTAAGTAATCTCTTCGCCGAACTCATTCACGCCGTGCAGCGCGTTGAACACCGTCACCATCAAGGCGACAGGCGTCAGCTTGGGATTATTCAGCACTTCGTAATGGAATTGCTTCACTCCGGTGTTGCTGTGGATGCTCAGCGTAACCGGAATCATCTCCGGCTGCCGGTCGAAGACGCCCATGATGCCGGTATGACGATCCTGAACGAATGTTCCCACGGGTTCCGTAGTGTTCACAATCTTGAAGGCGTTGAGCGGCGAGGCCAGCGTGGCTAAAACCTCGGCCTTATTCATAGGCAGGTCGACTGAGCCGAATTGCAGCAGTGGATGTCCGCAGGCCAGCAGCCGTTGCGGATCTACATAAGTGACGGTGCAGGTGGCTTCGATATCCATGTCTCCGCGCACCAGGACGGCGCTCACGGCGGAGCCGGCCACCAGCGGTTCGGGCTGCTTGTCGTCACTCGTCGAGCCGGCGCCCATCACCGGAACAATTCCGGCGGAGGCGAATTGCCCTGCGAAAAGCTGAATGGCTTGTTCGGAGAATCCGTTGAACACCAGAGGAGTCTCGATGGGCTTCAGGTAATTGGCGAAGTCTTTTCCTGCCGAACTTTGATTCGCACTCTGAGCCGCATCCTGAGAGAATCCTGGCAGCGCAGGGACTTCGCCCGGTCCAGAAGTTTTGCCGGCGACTGTGTTTGCCAAAGGCTTGATAGCAGAAGTCTCTTCCGCCGGCGAGCGATCCAGCGCGCTGATTTCGAGCATGTCGGCGATCGGCGTAACTCCGGCGATCGGCTCTTTGGAGAATTCTCCGATGCGGAAGGCGAGGGCTCCAGCGAGTTTGCCATCGAAGTAAACCGGACTGCCGCTCATGCCCGCAACCACGCCTGTGTACTCGACCTTTTGTCCGTGCAGCCGGACGAGAATAATATCTCCCTTGGGGCCGTTCACGTTGTGCAGCACGCCGAGCGCTTCTACTTCCATGGCCTCGGGCTTTACTCCCTCAAACACGGTATAGGCCACGCCGCGCATGCCGGCGTGAATCTCGCTCACTGCAATGGTTTTAGGGTTTTGCGCTGCCGCCGCAGGAGCGGAGGTTTGCGCAGACATAAGGGAGGAAAAAGACAGGCAACCAATGAAGACCGCGAAAGCTAATTTTTTCATGAACTACGCCCGGAGGGGCGTGAGCCCCTTTACTCGATTAGACTCCGCCAGATTGCAAGTCGTTGCCAGGAGGGGGAACACCGGGAGCCGGGCAAAACATCCCAATCGCGAATCCCTGCGTCTATACTAGCACAGGGTATTTTCGCTCCCAAGAGTCTTATTTCCTCAGAGGTCCGCCATGTTTTCTAATATTCTTGCCGATAAGTTCGCCGATCCGCTTACTCAGCCGAGGCTCCAGAACGGACGCTCACGCTTTCAAAATTTTGTGCGGCTGCTGGCGATCACGGTCTCTCTCGCTCTGCTAGTGGGAACCGTTCCCGCATCCGCCCAGGATCAGTCGCAAGCGCCGGCCCAAGACAACGGCAAGCCCAAGCAGGACGCTCCGCCAGAGGCTGGCGGCCCGGGTGGCGATATAGGCCCATATGCCATCCCGAAGAAAACGAATAATGAAGAGCCGCCACCACCGCCTGCGCCTACGTCGCCGAAGAAAATCGAGGGCATGCCCGATTATTCCATTAAAGTGAACGTGCCTTTGGTGAATGTGGATGTGCTGGTCACCACCAAGGCTGGAGGCTTTGTTGCCGGGCTGAAGAAAGAAAACTTCCGCATCTTCGAAGACGGAGAGGCCCAGCAAATCACCAACTTCAACGTGACGCCCGCGCCGATCACTGCCGTGCTGCTGGTCGAATTCGCCTCTACCAACTACATCTTTCTGCGCGATGCGCTGCAGGCTTCCTATGCCTTTGCCAATACACTTAGAAAAGACGACTGGGTCGCGGTCAGCTACTACGACATGCAGCCGCACATTTTGGTGGATTTTACCCAGGACAAGAAAGCAGTTTACGGGGCGCTAAACCAGTTGCGCATTCCCGGATTTGCCGAGACGAACTTGTTCGATGCGTTGTACGACACGCTGGATCGCCTCGACCGCGTGGAAGGAAAGAAGTATGTCATCCTGGTTACGACCGGCGTGGATACCTTCAGCAAGCTCACGCTGGATAAGATCATGAAAAAAATCAAGGACACGAAAGATGTGACCATCTTCCCGATCAGCGTGGGATGGATCATCCGGGAAATGTATGAAGCGCGTGGCGGGCATGCGCCGCATGGGATGGGGATTCCGGTCAGCAACATGGATTACCTGCAGGCCGACAACGAAATGCGCACCTTTGCCGCCATGACCGGAGGACGCGCCTACTTTCCACGCTTTGAGGCGGAATACGGTGAAGATTTCCAACAGATTGGCAGTGACATCCGCAACCAGTATTCGCTGTCCTACCATCCCACGAACACAAAGCTCGACGGCACCTACCGTAAGCTCAAAGTGCAGGTCGTTACAGCCGACGGTGGTCCGCTGAAGGTGAAGGACGAGAAGGGCAAGGAGCGGCCTGCTGAAGTCGTTGCCCGTGACGGTTACACGGCTAAGCACTCGGTGGACTAGCTGATTCCGGAAATCTGTAAAGATAGGGAAGGGCACGACTTTAGTCGTGCCAAGAGAGCTACGACGCGGCGTGGCTTTCAGCCGCTGGGGTTACATTCCGCGAAATAGAGCCGCCAGCAAAAGCACAACTCCCGCTCCCACGAAAACCAGTAAAGCCATTCTCGGTCCTGGTTCTTTATTGACTTCAGGAACCAGATCCGAAGCCGCCACGTAGATCGTGACGCCAGCAGCTAATGGCAGTCCGGCATCCACGTGCTGGCGGAAGACGGCCATAGTCAGAACGCCCGCCAGTGTGGCTCCGCCTAAAATCACTGATGCGCCCCACGCCGTGCCTCGACTGCGTCCGCTGGCCAGCATTACTGAACTCACCGTGAAGCCTTCAGGAATTTTGTGCAGGAAGATGGCGAAGAAGATGAGCCAGCCCAGAACGTTTGAAACCAGAAATCCGGATGCGATGGCGATGCCGTCGAAGAATGTGTGAATGATCAACCCGAGCAGCACGGAGTATCCCTTGTGGGCGTGGATGAACTCGTCTTTGTGCGTCTCTTCTCCGAAGTGGAAGTGCGGCGTGACCGTGTGCTCAAAGAAATGAACAACCAGATAACCCAGCAGAATTAAATACGCAGCAGACTTGCCTCGCAGCTCGAGACTTTCGGGAACCATCTCAACCAAAGCCGTGGCCAGCATGAATCCCGCGCCCAGCGCGACAAAATAGCGCAGATAGCGCCGCTCCCAATGGCGCTGAACGATAATCGCTCCGCCAAAGACGTTGGCGGCAGCAGCGGTAAGGCCGAGCAGGATGCTGGTGGCAATGGGATGCATGCAGTAAGAAAGTACCTAGTACCTGGTACCCAGTCAAATTTCTTACGCGGCGGGGATTCGATCTTTGAGGGAGTTGAGGAGGCCGCTTAGGATTCGACCCACTTCATGTGTGCGGCTTAGGAGTTCTGCGGTTTGCTCTTCGGTTAGGTAATTTCTTCGTTCTGCAATGAGGATCTGAGTTTCGAGCTCTGCCAGGGACCCCCTCGAGTGGCGAAGAAAGTGGCGAAACTCACGACGACTGAAATGCGCTTGCCCTTCCGCAATGTTACTCGGGATCGAGACGGCGGCGCGCCGCATCTGATCGGTCAAACTGTAAGTTTCTCGCTTGGGAAAAGCCTCAGTCGCATCATAGAGGGCGTTCGCCAAATCCATTGCTTTCTGCCAAGCGATCAAGTCTTTGTAATGCTGTGCCATTGCACTTCAGCGTACATCCCAGACTTCGTGGGCCAACGCTTAGGGATCAAAATTCAGTTTTTCTGTCCCAACTCGGCACTGGGTACCAGGTACTGGGTACTCACCCACTGTGGCGTATGTGCATTACGTCGCCATCCTGCACGATGTAATCTTTGCCCTCGAGACGCAGAGTGCCCTTCGCGCGAGCGTTGGCTTCTGATCCGGCCTCCAGAAGCTGATCCCAGCGAATGGTTTCGGCGCGGATGAAATGTTTTTCCAGATCGGAGTGAATCGCTCCTGCCGCTTCCTGCGCGCGCGAGTTTGCCGGAACCTGCCAGGCGCGGCATTCATCTTCGCCGGCGGTGAAAAATGAGATCAGCCCCATGAGCTTGTAAGTGGTGCGGATGAGCCGCACCAAGCCGCTTTCTGTAAGCCCATAGCTCGATAGGAACTCGGCCGCGTCGGCATCGCTCATCTCGGCGAGCTCGGCTTCCACCTTGCCGCAGATGGCGGTGGCCGCGGCATTTGGCCGCGCGGCAATTTCGGTTAGTTTGTACTTGCTCACCGCTTCTTCCAGTTCCCTGCCCAACTCGGTTGATTCGCCGATGTTGAGGACGTAGAAAATCGGCTTCTCGCTGAGAAACATGAAGCCCTTGATGCGCTTCTTGTCCTCGGCCGTCATCGTCATCTCGCGCAATGGCTTGTCAGACTCCACTTGCACCTTGGCACGTTTCAGCAACTCGAATTCCTTTTCGAGTTCCGGGGTCTTCATCTTCTTAAGATCTTTTTCCAGCCGCTCGAGCCGCTTTTCGATTTGCCCCAGATCGCTGACCAGCAGATCGAACTCCACATTCTTGATGTCGCGCAGCGGATCGATCTCTCCAGTGTGAGGAACCGAAGGATCATCAAACACGCGCACCACGTGGGCGAGCGCGTCCACGTTGCGCAGATGCGCGGCGTAGGCGCTGTCTTTCAAAGCTTCCTGACCGATCGCGCCGACATCCACGTACTCAACTGACGTGTGCGTAAGTTTCTTCGGGTTGTAGAGCGCGGCCAGGCGATCAAGCCGGTCATCCGGCACTTTGGCCACGCCGATGTGCGCTTCGCGCGGGTTCGCCCGCGCCTGATCGGAAAGATGCGCCTTGGTGAGAATACGAAACAACGATGTCTTGCCCACCTGCGGCAGCCCAATGATTCCAGTTTTCATAAGGAAAGCTTCTAGCTTCTAGCTCCTGGCTTCTAGCGAATTCGACGTTGAGCGCACTCAGAGTGGAGGCGCACAGTGGCTTCAGC
>JBAPQU010000015.1:0-6812 GCA_049280795.1 Candidatus Sulfotelmatobacter sp. | reverse complement strand
CTTTAGCGCGAAATTCCTCGCAAATCTGAAGGTCTAAAGGACTTCGAGTCATAATCTACGGAACAAGGGAGTTACATCCCGATTTCTTCTCGGGCGCTCCCACGTTGCGTGAATTGGCTCTACTGCCTCTGGCTGGGCAATGATGCGATGGATTGTGGGCTGTGCGCAAGGTCGGATGTCACGGAACGACTGTGGATTTCGTATAGCAAGACCAGCCTTGAATCTGTAGCGCCTTGAGTTGGATTCTGGAAGTGTTATTCCGGATGCTTCCCGATATTATTCCTTCAGTGAATCCACGATCATTCCTACGGTGGTCTCAGCGTCGCTGGTTTTGGCGTTTGCGCGCCCGCGCTCAGCGTGTTCGGTTTGGTTTCCTCGGCCGGGCGTTTCAAGTGCGTTACTTCGCCAAACAGGAGAGGACGAATACCGGAATTCTATTTTCATTCCTGAGAGTAACGTTCCTCCAACTGTTACTTGCTATTGTCCTAGCTTCATCTTTACAGATCCTCGATCTTCTTCTCGTGCCTGTGTTAGTCAGTTGGTGGCCTGTTCCCGACGCGGCGATGAATCGGGAAGGCTGGAGGTGTACGTGACGGCGTTTTCTGGACCGGGAGGGAAATGGCAGGTCTCCAACGGCGGCGGGGGTTCGGCTTCGTGGAGCACAGATGGCAAGCAGCTCTACTACACCAATGGAGATAAGCTGATGCTGGTAACGATCCAGAACACGGATAACTTCGAGTTCGGAGCACCGACGGCGCTGCCCATGCACGTGAATGAATTCGTCACGTTGGGGCAGGTTGCTCCGGGTGAGCGCTTTCCCGCGCTGAAGGCGTTGAGCGGAGGGCAGTCTTTGCCGCAGGAAGTTATCCTGAATTGGACGGGGACGTTGAAGCAGTAGTGCTCCTCGGGTGCTAAAGCCCATATCTTTAATTGGTATCTTACGCGGCGCTTCAAGCGCCGCTCTTCCACATTAGCGCAAGCATTCGCGGTTATCCTGTCATCATGAGGCAGCGAAATCGCTCGCGTGGCGAGAGACTCCACGAACGATATTTGTACTCGGCGGCCGTTACTGCGGTGGCGGTGTTGGCGCGGGAGTTTGCGGTTTGGGTTGAGGAGCGGACGATTTGTCGTCTTTGAAGATACCGGCTAGCTTGCCGAAAAAACCTTTCTTCTTTTGCGGGTCGGAGTTTTGCGGATCTTGAGCGTTGGTGGAGTTGGGCGGAGGCGGCAATACTTTTGGGGTTCCTCCTCCGAAGACGCGAGAGAAGAATCCGGCCACTGCATTCTGCTGGTCGCAGGTTTCGCGCGGCTCGGTACCGGCCACGAACGCTGAGGTGTAATCGTCGGGACAGGTCGAAGTCGCCAGACGGTTCGTGGCTTTATCCAGTTGCACATCCACCACACCGGAGGGCTGCGTGAATTCCTTCATGTCGGCATACTGTGGCAGCGCCGAGGCCTTCTTCATGAACTCCGTCCAGATGGGAGCGGCCGTCATCGCGCCGCTGAGACGCAGATCGCTGTAGTCGTCGTAGCCGACCCAGACGATGCACAGCAAATTCGAAGTGTAGCCGGCGAACCAGCCGTCGTGCGAACTGCCGGTCTTTCCGGCTGCCGGTAGAGTAAAGCCGCGCAGGCGAACCGCGGTGTAGCCCAGGCCATTGTTGATGACGCCTTCCATCATGTTGGTCATCACGTAGGCGATGCGGGGATCGAGCACTTGGCGCTGGTCGGTCTTGAAGTTTGAAACCACGTCGCCTTTGGCGTTGCGTACCGAGTTCACGAGAATCGGGGAGAGCCGCGTACCGTTGTTGGAGAACGAGGTGTAGGCTCCAGCCATGTCGAGCGGCGTCGCGTCGTAGGAGCCGAGCGCCATGGCCGGCGTGGCCTTCACCGAAGTGATGCCCGCCAACTTCGCCAGGTCGGCGACTTTGTCGTAGCCAACTTCTTCGGCCACTTTCACGGTGGCGTTATTCAGCGACATGGCCAGCGCGTAGCGCAGGGTCACGTCGCCGTGGTATTCCTCTTTGTAATTGCGCGGCTCGTAGATCTGGTCGCCGTAGGCGAAGCTGGAAGGCGCATCCGTGACGGTGGAAGCGGGCGTGATCACGGTTTGCGAACCATCAATCGCGGAGTTCATGGCCGTGGCATAGACGAAGGGTTTGAAAATTGAGCCGGTGGGGCGCTTCGACAAGGCGTGATTCAACTGACTGAAGCCGTAATCGCGTCCGCCGACGAGGGCGAGAATTGCTCCGGTGTGCGGGTCGAGCACAACCATAGCGACCTGCGCTTGCGGGCCGGGAGCAACTTCGGTTTCTATTTTCTTGCCGACCTTCTTGCGCTTGGTGCGCATCTTTTTGACCTGATCGTCAACCAGCTTCATTCCTATCTCGACGGATTGCGCCGCAGCCTTCTGCAGGTCGGGATCGAGCGTGGTATAGATGCGATAAGACTCGTCGTTGAGTTCATGTTCAGTGAATTTTTGGAGCAGCGAGTCGCGCACCATGTCGACAAAATAGGGTGCATCACTGGCTTCCACGTTCGGCGGCGCCAGCTTCAGAGGCGTGGCCTTGGCTTTCTCCGCTTGCTCGCGCGTGATGGCGTGAGTGTCGACCATCGAATCGAGCACCAGGTTGCGGCGCTCGAGAGCGCGCTCGGGATGGCGATAGGGCGACAAGCGACTCGGTCCCTGGATAATGCCCGCGAGCAGCGCAGCTTCAGGCAGGGTGATGTCCTTCAGATCTTTGTTGAAGTACGCCTGCGAGGCTTCGGCGAAGCCGCTGATGGCGAATGATCCGCGCTGGCCCAGGTTTACCCAGTTGCCATAGAACTCGAAAATTTGCTGCTTGCTGAACTTCTGCTCGAGTTCCTCGGCGATCAACATTTCGGTCAGCTTGCGGCGCACGGTTTTTTCCGGTGTTAAGAAAAAGCCACGGGAGAGCTGCATGGTGATGGTGGAACCGCCCTGCTCGTGGCGCTGCCGCAGCACGTCGATCCACACAGCTTCAAACATGCGAGTGAAGTTCACGCCGCTGTGCTCGAAGAAACGCCGGTCTTCGATGGCCATTACGGCATCGACCATCACTTTGGGGATGTCGGCGTACTTGACTACCTGGCGTTTGGATCGCTGCTCGGAGTCGAACAATGCGGTTACGAGTTGAGGTTCCAGTTCGTAGGCGGAAAGCTCGTTGCCCTTGCTGGTGATGCGATCGATCTGACCGTCTTGAATGGCGATGTGCGCCGATTCCGGACTGTGATAGCTTTCGGGGCCGGGCGTGATCTCGATGCCATCGCTGACCAGGCGAAAGCTACCCAGGGGCGACTGGCCGTCCTTGTCGGAATATCCGGCGCGGCGCAGGAAGCCAGCGATCTCCTTGGCATCCAGTTTGTCGCCGTCGTGCAGGGTGCGCGCCAGAGCATAGATTTTCGCCGAGTTGCTGAATACCGGCGAGCGGAAGCGCTGCTGAATAATGCGGTCGTACTTGATGTAGAAGTAGCTGAGGAATCCGCACACGCCGATGGCCACAACCAGAAAAATGATCAGCGCGGCCCGAATGACGGGATCGCGGGGGAGTCCGCGCCATTTCCTGGCGGCCTGGCCTCCAGTTTTCGGGATCTTGATCTTAATGGCCACGTTTTGAACTCGAACGCCCGCGCAAAACCGCTACTGGTCAGACGATAGGATGCGGCAAAAGGTTTGACCACATGCTATCCGACGGCTCCCCTTGCAAACACCTCAGAGGCTAAAGCCCTCCTATTTTGACTGGCGCAGGGCGGCACGGCTTGAGCCGTCCCTTCCCGAGCCAAATCATGAGCCGCTTCTGTCAGTTGCTATGTCATTCATTGTAACGCCCTGCACACAAACAAAAAGAGACCCGCAGTTCATGCGGGTCTCTAAGCTGTTAACAGGGAGCGAAGACCAATGCCTGCGCTGCTCCACGCGGAAACCGATTACTGCGGATCGGTCACTACCCAATAGCCGGGCGTGACCAGGGTCGCCGGCGCAGTCGGCTCCGTGGGAATACCGCTGGAGTCGATGCTGAGCGCCCCTAACTGCGTCTGGATGGTGGTACCGTTTGAAATGCTGCTGTAGACCAGCAAGTTCGCTCCGCTTTGGTCGAACTGTCCCCAGTGTCCCGCAGCAATGCCAGATGTTGGGAAGCCGCTGATCGGGGTGAGGGTTCCGGCTTGCGCGCCGCTGGTGATCAGTTGGTAGCCTTCGACGGGATTGTAGGCAGCCCCTGAGTCGTTGAGGCTGAATGAATAGACGAATTCTCCTCCGCTCGAGGGCGGCTGCATCGCGATGTTGAGCGGCGAGTTGGTGGTAGCAAAACCGGTTCCCACCTCCGTTAGCGTTCCCGATGGAGGAGTAGAAGTAATCGTGCCCGTCTGCTGAATGCTGAATACGTACAGATGATCGTCGTCCGCATTGCTGAGGCCGAATCCTGGCGCAGCTGAGTTCCCCGATGTGCCGACCAGATAACTGCCGCTGGCATCGCCCTGCAGTTGCCACATATTGAATGCGAAGGGACTGCTTGAAAGTTCCGTCAACACACCCAGCGTCGTGCCGTTTGTACCGTTTCCAATGGAGTAGCCGAGTACGCCGGCGCCAGTATGGTCGAGCAAGGTTTCGGTCACATAAAGATAGTTGCCCAGGCCATCCGTAGTTAGATTTCCGGGGTTCACCCCCGATGGCGTGGGAAAAGGAGAGCCAGTAACCGCCGTCAAAGCGCCGGTGGTCGCGATTTGAAAAACAAAAATCTGATCTTCAAAGCTATCCGCAATAAACAGAAGCGTGCCCGCAGGGTTGGTCGCAATGTTGTATTGGTTGAAAGGGATCGAAACATCCGGAATAAACGACAATGGTGCGGGAAGGTTCTGCAATAGCGTGAGCGCGCCGCTGGTACTCATAGACCAGCCGAAGAGTTCAGAGGTGCTGTTTGGCGGGCCGAACACGGCGTAAACAAACGGCTGTTGCCCGGACTGCTGCACCACTACCATGCCGGCGCCGGGATTATTCGTTATTGTGGTTGCGGGAGCGGCGAAGTTGGCGGTTGCTGCAAATGTGCTGGAGCTAAGGGTGTAACCATCCACCGTGCCACCCTGGTCCACCGCAAAAGCGAAAGCTGTTGCGGCAGTACTTCCACCGCCACCGCCGCCGCCAAAACTACCGCTACCACTCCCGCCGCTCCCTGCAGTGCAGGGTAAAGAGCCGAAACCGCCGCATGAGTACTCATTGCAATCGACCATCGACATGGTTGCCAGCACGGCCATCGCACAGAGTAACAATCGGAGTTTTATTGTCATGAACTGCCTCCACCTCAGGCTCACTGCTTGCGAACGCCCCGGCTGCTGCCTCAGGAAACGAATCGCAGTCCGAATCTTTGTCCACTCCTCTTCGCTGCAAGCGTAGCTTCGAGGAGGTGAAGAAATTCCTAATCCAATTGCGATAGTAGGTGCAAGGTAACGTGGTGGCAACGTTACGAATGTCACTGGCCTTTAAGTGAGCAAGTACTAATTAACTGTTCTCGACTGCGTGCGATCGGCACACAGTCTTAGATCGCTTACTATCTGGCGTGGCTGATCACACCGATGGTGAAACTATTTTAAAAAGGATGATCACTGGAATTGCGCCTTTCGCGATTCGCGCTGACGGTGCTCGAAGGGCCGTAGGACACGGCGATTTCGCAACATCGATATCTGTTATCCACTCTGATGCGGAAGATGAGAAGCACACGCACTCACGAATAGTCCCAACATAAATTTCTCCCGCGACGCGAAGCGAAAACATCGCGCTGTGACTATTGGACGTGACCAAACGATTGCATGGTAACCACACATTTCCCTTGCCTCCAATATTAGAAGCTGACAAGATTCGAATTGAATTCACGCGGAGGATCTCTCAAGTGAAACGAACAAGCATTCTGACCGCATTCCTTGTTGCCCTGGCGCTCATCTCGACTGGGTGCGGCACTTCGGACTATCTGGAGTCGGTGACGATCTCGGCTGCTGGAGCAACCCCCGGCGGCACTTACAACCTGCCGGGCGTCAACGCGACGCTCCAGCTGCAGGTAAGCGCAAACTACCACAGTGGCAAGTCTGTCGACGTTACCGACTCTTCCACCTTCACGGTTACGACACAGGGTGTCGATGCAAACACCGGCGACGCGCTGCCGCCGTATGGCCCAACCACCGTACCCATCAACACCACTGGTTTGATGACGGCCGTAGAGTACCTGTGCACATGGCAGAATACCGCTACATCAGCGACCGCGAGCGCCGTCTGGGTATTAACCGGAAATTACAACGTCGTAGCCAATTATCGGGGCATGGCGTCGCCGCCGATCGGCATCGGCGTGGGTTCGGCGGTCGATACCACGTCTCTCAGCGGCGGCTGCGGTCCAACTACTACTCCGTAGCTTCCCGCGGGTTGCGTCTGCTCCCCCGCAGACTCCATCCGTGGCCGAGGCTTTCTTTATATCGAACTTCGCTTGCGCGGCTACTCTGAAGCTACATGCCCGCTGTTACTCCCGGCAATGAAAGCGCGCTCTTCAACTTCGTCCTAAAATTACGTCTTCAAGTGGCTCGCTATCCAAGCTACCCCGGCAACGTCCATCACAAAATCGATGGTGATGGCACCGCTTCCGGGTTTGCGCCCATGGTCAATTCAGGATCGATGTACAGACGCGGTCTTTAGTCCACGTGGAGCCGCAGCTTTTGCACACGCAAGCTTCATTTATGAAATCGACGCCTGCCTTAAAGCATCTTTGGGCGATCTTGCAATGGATGACTACAAATTTACGGATGTCCTAGAC
>JBAPQU010000014.1:0-20421 GCA_049280795.1 Candidatus Sulfotelmatobacter sp. | reverse complement strand
CTTCTTCAAGTGTGCGAGCGCATTCTCAAGGAGACGCCTCCGCTCCGATTTTTTTTCTGCTTCGGGCAAAGGATTCCGTTCTTCTGGATCTGCCTCAAGATCGAACAAGTCGTCGGTGTGGGCATCGAAGTTCAACACCAGCTTGTATCGCGATTCGCGAACCGCCAGCAGACGCACCGCGCCTGGATAATCAGGACGGAAGCGGCTTCTGGGGCCGGCAGCACATTCGGCGATGGCAGGCTCACTCCATTCCGTTCCATCGCGGATATGCGTCCAATGACTTTGGCCCTGAAATTCAGAGGGAATTGGCGATCCGGCAGCCGCGAGCAGAGTCGGCGCGAGATGGAGAAGGCTGAATGGGTTGCTGCAAACGTTTTTTTTATCGGCTCCGGGCACGTGCAAGAGAAGTGGGACGTGGATTAACTCTTCCACCAATCTTGGGTCGTGGAACTGGCCTCCGTGTTCCAGAAATTCTTCGCCGTGATCGGCAGTGAAGGCGAAAATGCAATTTTCCAAAAGCTTGGACTTACGCAGCGTCTCGATCAATCGCGCAAGTTGCGCATCCACCCAACGAATTCCGGAGTCATACAAAGCGATGATTTCATCGCGATAAGGGCGCAGCCGTTCCCTGCCAATGTCAGGGCGATTCCAGTATGCGTTCAGATAACGCGCGCGGGAAGCCGTCAGATGATTCCCCCCAGACATTTCCAGACCCTTGTCGGTCGGATAATAGGGCGCATGGGGATCCATGAAGTGAAGCCACAGGAAGAAGGGATTCTCGCCCACCGAGGCCAGCCAGGTTTGCGCCTCATCCACAATTACGTTGGCTGCGGGGAAGCGGCGTAGCAGATCGAACGACATAGGTACACGTGTCGCCGAGCGCTGGCTGTACCGGAAGTAAAGTTCATCGTAGGCGGCGCCCATACCTGGAACTCTATGGGTAAGCATTTCTAACGTACGATTCAATTTGCTCTTCCAGCTATCGCGCTCCAGCGGAGTGTTGTTGGAATTCGATAGCGGGGCAAGGTCGCCATCCAGAAAATCGCGAAACGTATCAAACCCAAAATCGTACCCGAACTGCGCCGATAGATACGGATTAGCCGCGCCGAAAAATGCGGTCGCATATCCATCGTCCTTCAAAACCGAAGCCAGAGAGGCTTCTTCGACGGGAAGGCCCAACACCTCGCGTCCCAGATCGAGGGGATAACGCGAGGCCAGAATTGCCGGAAATGAGTAAGGCGTGGGCACGCCAGCCACAATTGCGGCGGGAAAGACAAAACTTTCGCTGGCCAAGCCGTCGAGAAAAGGCGTGGTAGGGCAGCGATAGCCCATGAAGCCGCAATGATCGGCGCGCAAGCAATCTACGGTGACGAGCACGAGGGGTCTTCGAGGCGGCATCTACGCTCCCAATCCCGAAGAAACTGTGCTCGCGGAAAATGTTCGTTTGGTCACGGGAACCCGCATTGTGGAGTGCACCGATTGAAATGATCCTTGATCCACCAAGTCGTAAAGATCCTCATCGCGAACATACAAGAGATCCGGATATTTCGATTCGAGCGCAGCCAGAAACTCATCGAGCAAGCTGAGGGTGCGGCTGCGAAAGTCCTTCAGCGTGGAGTGAAAGTTGATGGAGTGAACCGAAATGATTGCGGGCAGACCGCGGGCAAAAGAATTCTCCGCCTTTCGTAAACAGGCTTCGATGGAAAGTGCCTGGTCCACAGCCGGCTCGAAATCCATCGAGCGATATAAATGCAAGATTCCGCGCTGGTCGAAGTGTGGGGGCATTGCGCTGCCGGGACCATTCTGTGCCACCTGGACACCGTGTTTCCCCCATGCGCGATGCGTACTTTCGTTGGCGCGATAACCGGGCGCGCACGCCGAGCGCGGAGCCTTCGAGAAAAACTGTGTAAAAGTTTTAACCGCATCGTTAATCAAGGTGTCCTGAACTTCTGAACTCAGGAATTCTTCCCGCCCGTGTTCTCCGGGGTCTGAATATTCAAACCCAATCCAGGGCATGCGCCAATGGATATACGGAACACCTGCCTTCCACAAAGTTCTTAGAAGCGCTCCTCGTTGGCCGGGATCGCTCAGGTGGCGCTCCAGCGCTTGCTGACAAAAATGTGTGCTCCCATGCAGAGCTGGTGTAAACACGCTCGCTGAAATTCCAGCGCGATAGGCTTCGAAAAGGCCGGGGCGACTCCAGCCGTCGGGAAGGCCATCGGTCAAGGGCCGAAGATATATCTGGCGGAAGTTGTCAGCCACGACCTTTGTGAAGTCGACGTTGGCGACGATAAAGTTCATTTCCAAACACGGTGGACGTCCGACCGAATCGCGATGGCGACTAAGTAGCGACGCGATGGCCTCAACATCTTCTGCCGTTTCAAGACTATAGAAATCATAGCTGCGTTCGCCGAGATTCAGGCCTGCGCTTCGCAACTCTTCCCACGCTTCCCGGTCGCGTACGCCGACTCTTCCCCAGTCGTCGCTTTGCAGCACGACCAGCGGGCGGCCGAAGGCGAAGCCTTGCACCGGCAAGTGCGCATGCCCACGCCGCCACACTTTGCGCAAGATGCTTTGCACCGAGCGGCCCTGAAAACCCGACTTGAATTGAGTGCTCACTTTTGTGCCAGCACGCTGTAATTTGCCGTGAACTGCTGGTTTTGACTGCCGGACAAGTTCTCCAGCAAGGATCCTCCAAGATTCACCAACGGAGCTAGGCTGTGCCGATATAGAAACCGTACCGTGGAATATCGCGCAAAGATATCAAAACAACTATTTACTGTGCGGAAAAATCCTGCCACGCTGCTTCCTTCGGCCACGACTTCCACCCGAGCGAAATCCGCCAGCAGATAACGCAAACCTGCGGGCAGGAAGCGCCAGCATTCCTCGCCAGCATCGATTGGGCAGACGCTCGGCACGCTGAGCAGCAATGAACCTCCCGGTTTCAACACGCGATGGATTTCACCAAAAACCAGCGGCGGCTGAGGAACGTATTCAAGCATTTGAGTACAAATCACGAGGTCGAATCGAGCGCTGGCCAGCGGCAGTTGCTCCCCGCGCGCCAACACATTCACGAGCGGAGTAAGCTTCAGGTCGACCGCCACATATCGGCGCACTCGGTTGCTGATTAATGGGCGATACGGTTGAAGGCGTCCGCCAACATCAAGGACGTCGAGTTCACGCGACGGAAGTTGCGCCAGCCAGCGATCGAAAATCCTGCGCCGCTCCCTTAAAATAAGCCAATTGGGATTGGTGAGCGAGGGAAAAAGCCGCTCCCGGCTCTGCCGCATTACTTCATTTAAAGTGGGGGAGTTTTGCATTCCGTAACCGGTCGGGTATCCGTTCCAATCAGCAGCTGATCAAAGGTATCCCAAGTCTCTGAGTCTCTGCTCCACGGCCGCCTGATCGGCCTGATCCAGGTCGAGGGTATCGCCGCGCATCAACTCCCGCAACAAGAAGGTGACGAGTTCATCCACGCTGCCGAACTTGCTGCCAAACCTTTGTTCAGCAGCGGCGCACAAATCGGCTGGAAGATGGACTTCACGCAGTTCACTCATGACTGGCCTGGCGTCATTTTTCCGAAGACTTTTCGCACTTGGGTCCAAAAGAACAAAAATTGTAATTCATCAGTCTAAACACTTTTACCGCGCCGGTGTATCGCTTGGCTTTGGAAGCAACTTGCTCAGGACGCCTCGGATAAACGACTCAAGCTCTGGTGATTGTTTCAAGATGTTGGCGGTGCGATACCTCGCTACGTCGCGCATGTGCCGCAGCCGTGAGCTCGTCACCGTGACATATAACGTTTGGCGCGCGCTATTTCCAAAGCGTTCTTTGTAGCCTTCCGCGCCGAGACCGAGATCAACCACGCTCATTCCATCCATGTCACAGGCGTCGATCACGATTCTTGAAAGCAGACAATGGCCCGGGGAATTTTCTTCCTGACGGCTGTCGAATGTGGGCTGATACCAGAACCAGCTTCCATGGAATTGAAAGCCATAGTTCCACGCCACCGGCCGGTTTCCAATCATCAGCAAGCTTAGCGTGACTACGGGAGTGCCGGAAAATTGTTTTGCGAGCTCCTCCAGGAAGTATCGGCGCTCGACGGTAGCGAGACTGCTGACGCGTCCTGTCGCGTGAAAGCGTGCTACGTGGGCATCGGCGAAAGCTGGAAAAGCCGCCTGAATCTGGTCGAGCGACTGAAGGTGGGCGAAAGTCACCGGACCTTCACGCTCCATTTCGCGCAGATAGCGGCGGAGTTTTTTCTTGCCCACGAGAGAAGCTTTCAACTCCTGGCGCCGGGTTCCAGAACCTAATTCAACCTGGGCGCACAAGTAGGCGGGGCGCATGTACACGTGGAAGCCACATTTTTTTGCGGCGGCGCGGAGAGCATCTGGCGTTTTGGAGTCGGCGGGGAGATTTGCGAGCGTCATCTCCATCTTCCCCAACTTGCGCAGCTCTCCGAAAACGGCGGCGACAAAATCTTCCCGCCTTTGCGGTGCACTCAGAAATTCGCAATAGTCCGCTGTATTTGCAGCCAGGAAACTTATGTTTCGCTCCCCGGGATCCGTGGCCAGAGATGCTACGCCAACCAGATCGTCTCCCTCATAAGCTAAGAGTAGCAAGGGCTTCAGGGATTCGCTGTAGGCGGACTGCACAGCGAGCGCCCACTCGCAGGTGTAAAACACTTGCGGACGTTCCATCTGCAGCGCCACTTCATTCCACTCGCGCCGCAGCGTTGGATCAACGGGAATTTCCCTGTGCAGAACAATGCGCAGACTCACTTCTCTCCAGTCGCTCCAGTTTTTGAGAACACATAGTAATACCAATCCGTAATGTAAGGATGGCTGGCGTGCGGGTAGTCATCTCCCTGCACGCGCAGTAATCGGTATCCCATGCTGCTGAGTTCGTGTTCGACTCTCTCTGGTATTGCCAGGTGAGTCATCAGGCCGCCGTGTGCGGGATCCATCCAATAGCCTTGCCCTTGCCAGAATGTTCCCGTTGGAATTCTCCGCGCGGCCCGGCCGAGCGAGCGCAACACGGCCTGTATCTCAGCAAGCATTACGCGTACTGCGGTTAGTGACCAGAGCAAAGGTTGAAAGGCGGCGGATTCATTCCTTACGATTTTCTGGGCGATTCCTCGCACCCGCTGCGGGTTCCACGACGGCCGCACCCAGATCGAATGCGGGTTGTGAGAGGAGAAAACCAGAATTCCATCGGGCCTGAGGACGCGGTGAATTTCCTGCAGCGCGCGGAGACGGGTTTCGTCCGGCAGGTAGTCGATACCGTTGAAAGCCATCACGGCGGCATCAAAGCTCGCCGACTGAAACACCGAAAGATCGGCAGCATTGGCGACTTCAAATTCAAGGTGGGGAAACTTTTTCCGGCAGGCTGCAATCATCTCCGGCGCATAATCAGCCCCCACGTAGCGGCCAGCAATCGAGGAAAGGTACGGGGTAGTGCGTCCCCCTCCCACGCCGAGATCGAGGATTGCCATGCCGGAGTGGAGATACTGCTCAAACAATAAACGTTCGCAGGGCGTCAGATAATTCAGCGCCGCATAGTACTCCGCAACCGCCGGGGCGTTATAGGCGAGAATGTTCGCTTCTGACTTGGTTTTGGACATCGCGAGTCAAGATCGGATCAGACGTGGGCTTTTCGGTCGTGATACGACAAGCATCTCATGATCGGACTACAAACTCCCAGCTCAGGGGTGTGCCTCGTTTGATCGCCTGGGATGCGCTCTTGCCCAACACTTCCGGCAAATGGCGCGGGTGCAGGCCGTGGGCGGGGCGAATTGAGCGCACATTTGCCGGCGTAAATGCCTCGCCCTGTTTTACATCCTCTACCACAAACAAAGAGCGGCGAAAGGCGCGGCTGGCTTCTTCTTTCGCGCTTAGGCCGAAGTGGACTGTGCCGAGAACTTTTTTGGCAGTTCTTACCGCATCAACCATTGCTTTGAATTCGTGGGGCTCAAGTGAGAACGCGCTGTCGGGGCCGGGAGTTAAGCGCGACAACGTCAGATGCTTTTCGATGATGCACGCGCCCAGCGCAACCGCGGCCACGGGCGCTGCTATTCCCATCGTGTGGTCGGATAATCCCACAGGTACGCCGAAGCGACGCGCCATCTCTGGAATGGTGCGCAAGTTCATTTCCTCTGCTGGCGCTGGATATGCGCTGGTGCACTTCAACAACGCAATCTGTGACGCGCCCCCATCGCTGGCGTTTTTCAGCGCTTCTTCGATTTCCTCGATTGTGGCCATACCTGTCGACATGATTAGTGGTTTTCCGGTGCGCGCCATTTTCTGGATGAGAGGAATGTCGACTAGTTCGCAGGACGCGATTTTGTGCGCGGGAACGTCCATTTCCTCCAGAAAGTCCACAGCGGTTGAATCAAAGGCGCTGGAGAAACAATCCATCCCAAGTTCTTCTGCCGCCTGCTTCAGCTTCGGTTGCCATTCCCATGGTGTAAAGGCTTCGCCGTATAGATCGTGCAGATTACGTCCGTCCCAGATAGTGCCACCGCCGATGCGGAACTCCTCTCGATTGCTGGCGATAGTGATCGTATCCGGCGTGTAAGTTTGCAGCTTGATGGCATCAGCACCCGATTCTTTGGCCGCATGAATGATTCGCACCGCCTGGTCAAAATTCTGATTGTGGTTCGCCGACAACTCCGCAACGACATACACGGGAAATTCCGGACCAATACTGCGTCGGCCGATTTTCATATTCGCCCGACCTCCGGCTTCAACTCCATATTCTCGCTAACCTCGCGGATCTGATCCGGCGTGAAGGGTACTCCACGACCGCCGCGCATGATGCCCCCGGACTCCGGGCCTTCGTTGAAAAGCAAATCCACTACCGAGGCATACGGCAAGAAAGGGGGGAACCGCTGTTGATATTCGAGGCAGTTGTAATTTTGAAAGGATACGGCAATGCCGTCTTCGGCGAACATAGCTAGATCATCAAGCAGATAGGTTGCCGAGCGTGGGGAAAGATAATCGGCGGCTCCCAAGCGTTCACATATCGCCACGAGATGTCCAGACCGCTTTCCTTCCAGGCCCAAGGATGACGATCGCATCATTGGAGTCTTGACCGAAAGCTCGGCGGCAAGCCACTGAATGAGAGCCAGGTTGAGATCGATCAACTTCTTTCCTGGCCCGTGCATCTCCAGAACTTCCTTGAGACGCGGAAAATAATCCCCGAAATATCGAGCCCTTCCGTAGTTCACCTCAAAGCTGCGCAGGTGCTTCTGCCAGAATTCTGGTTCCCGAATCTCCACCTCGCTAAGCGGCTGTCCCAGGCGTCCGCGAAAAACAACCGGCACCGTCAGCCACTGCAGACCGGCCGAAGATTTGATCCGATTTCGTTGGTGCCAGGACTGTTTCACGAACTGCGCATCATCCAGCAGGACAAACTGATCCACCTGGTCAATCAGGTCAAAAAAGCCGGCCCAGGGCAGGTACCCGGGTTGTGAGATCGCAATCTTCACTTTTTTGCTTGCGCCAGTACGTAACGCTCGCTCACCTTGCAAAATCCCATCGACAGCCATAGTGCTCTGGCGCCCGGGTTCCCTTCGACAACCTCCAACTGAATCTTGGAGGGCCCGAGCTTCCGCAGCTCAGCAATCGCCAGCTGTGCGCATTGCCGAGCTAGGCCTCGCCGTCGATGCGAAGGGCGCACGTACACCTCAAAGATGTTCCCCGTGGTCCGTGGCAGGAACCGGTGCTTCTCCAGCCCGTACAGGATAAAGCCGGCTCGCTCGCCATCCGCCAGGATCCAACGCAGAGAATAATTGGGATTACCCTGGATACCCTCGAAGTACGACTCGGTCCAATCCGCTCGAGGCGCAAATTCCAGATTGAGATCTCGAAAGTGTTGCTCCGCCATTTGCAAAAACTCGCTGCGGTCGGCAACGCTCACCGGGACCATTTCGATCGCCACCTTCAAGCACGCACTCCCGTTTCGCGCAACGCCAGCAACACCCGCGATGCCCCCAAGCCGTCAACCACTTGCCGCCCCAAGTGGGCCATCTGTCTCCGTCGTTTCATCGATCGTGCCAGTTCGCTAACCGCTGTCGCCAGGGCAGGCCCGTTGAAATCTCTGGTTGCACCCAGGTTACGAACCGCGCCTTTCATGGCGAGATCCTGCACAATCCTGGATTGCACGGGGTTTCTAGCATAGCTTAAAACTACGCAACCCATGAAGAGCAACTCCCATAACGTGCCCCCCGCTGCGATAACGGCCAAGTCCGCTTCTTCCATCAATTCACGCATATTTCCGGCATTGAAGAGGACGCGGACGTTCGGCGAGCCAGACTGCTCCAGTTCGCGCAGATAGGAATACCCAGGCCCCGCGATTACGGTGATCTCGCAACCGGGCAGTCGGGCCAAAGCTTGGGCAATCTTCGGCGCCAGATTGTCCGGATCGCTCCCGCCCAGCGTCACCAGAACCTTACTCGCTTCCTGCGGGAAAGTTCGTTCGCCTTGCCACGCGGCAAACTCCCGCCGCAACATGACGTAAGACTCACCCAGCAGCAACTGGGCAGCGCGCCCATCTTTCCTGTAAGGTTCTTCGGCCGCATTCAAGTTCGGATTCAGAATCAGGTCCGCCGGATAAGATTCGCGCTCCCCAAAATCGTCGATGAGCAGAACCTGCGCTCTGCCAGATTTCACAGCTTGAAGGAAAGCCGCATCGAAACGGTCCCCATCGATGATCACCCAGATGGCGCGGCACTCGCTGACAAGGCTCAAGGTCGCAGCGGCATCCTCAGCCCCTCCAGGAGGCTTTGATATGCGCACGATCGAGAAGCCCTCATCTGTCAAACGACGCTCCATGGCAGCGGGCATCTCAGCAACCGCGAATACAGCATCCCCGCCGCAATCCTGCCACGCCTGCGCCAAGGCGAGGCATCGCATCACGTGTCCGGTTCCTATCTCCACGCTGGCATCTGCCCGAATTAGAAGCGTTCCTTCAACCACAACTTTACTCCGTGAACCAACAGCTCAGATCACCGCCGTGGCCCGTTCCTTTCGCGATGACAATAACTCCCGCAAGCGTCCAGCACCAGCCGGCTGCCAGCAATTCTCCCGAACCTCTGACCTCACTGGATGCTGCTGCAGACACTCCGGAATCCTCTCGATCTCAGCCGGATGGTTCAGGCCAATTCCCACGCCAAAGCGGACGAATTGCTCCACGTAACCATATGGCCAGGACTCCAACCATTTGCAAAGAAAGCATGGAATCCCGCGAATCGCGCATTCCATCGCTACCGTCGAAAGTATCGTTATCCCGAACCATGATTTTGCCAGAACATCTTCGGTGAGAGGACCGCTCACGATGCGAGTGATCTCTCTTTGCTCGGCGGAAAGCACCCGCGCCAGCATGCCGGTACGTTCTCGTCTGCTTTCTCCAGGATGCAATTTCACGATCAGCGTGCGCCCGCTGGCTAGCGCCAGATCGGCAAGCGGCGGCAAAATGTCCCGGTAAAACTCCTCCGGCCGGCCTCCCGACGCGTTCAGAGCTTCGGAGATGAAAAGGAGATAGGGCCGGAAAGCCTGACGTTCCGACGGCTCAGATTCCTTCCAGGTGACGGGCAACTTCGGAGCGCAAATCTCGACTCTCTCAAGAGGCACTCCGCAGTTTCTCACCAGATAATCCTGCTCCATCTTTCCCTTCACCCAGATCACATCCCCATAGCTGCGCTTGAACATGTAACGGCCGTCCAGCGCTCCATGATGGCAAGCAATGTTTATCAACCCGCGAGCCTTCGCTAATAGCAGCGGAATACGGGTATAGGGATTGCTGTCATCCGCACAAAGCACGGCTTGCACGGGTTCGGCGTCGAGAACATTTCGCCAAGCGTCGCGCACTTCAAGTCCATGACGGAAGCGTTGCGGAAAAGCATCCAAATAGCCTCGACGGCTCAGAATCTCAAATTCGGGCACCTTTCCTAATTCTCTCCGCAGAGACCGCCACCGGCTCTCCATCTCCGCGTGTTCGTTGGTCCGGTCGCGTACCGACGCATATGAAGACAACCACGCCGGCGTTACATTCCGTGGAGGATCCTTTATCCACCCACTGCGCCGGGTCGCGACCAAAAGAAAGTTTTCGTCGGGAAAAGTGTTCGCGTAAGCAACGCCAGTTCGGGAGACGTTTATATATGCTGTGGGAAGCAGGACTAGGGGTAGCGTGGAATGCCGGCGTTTACGGGAGAAGCGTCCGCGGAGTTGATATCCGGCGTCATACTTGTCGCCGAGAACGTCCATTATCTGCGGCACCGAAAGTTTGTTAACAACACGGACGTAGTGGGCAAGACCGCCTTTTTGAGTTCCCCGTCGCAGAGGGAAAATATTCACGCGCGGGAGGAGATACTGCAAGAGATTGGCATGAAGACCTGGGCGAGACACATAAACTTCATCGTCGGAGCCTGCCGTTTGCACCAAGCGTTGCAGCAAAATCAGCGTCTCCAGTTCACCGTGCAGGAGCATCGACATGATCTCCCACCAGTCCAGTCCGTGTTCGTCGAATAGGCGCCCACATCCCATATCCAGGAGGTCCCGCACTCGCCGGAAATCATCGAACCCATGCCGCAGAGAATCCAGCGTCGTCACTGGGCATCGAAATTGACGGTTCCAGCGCGCATAGGAATTCTCCCCGCCCATGCCAATATCCACGATACGATCCCAGGGCAGACTCGCCCACGGACCCCCTTCGGGATCGTCCTCGGAATGTATGAGTAGAACCTTCATGGCACACAAGATTCGGAAAGCTAAACGATCGGCTACCGCCGCAAGATGGTTTCACAAAGTTTCAGATCGAACTCCATGGCAACGTGCACCGAACGTTCCAAGGGCGTTTCGATCGTGCCCAGTCGTTCGCCAAAGAAGTTCCCGGCCGCCGCCAGCACGGTGAGTGCGGCAATCTTAATGGATCCGTTCGGCCGATAGACGGGCGGCAGCAGCGGACGTTCTTTCAGATATTGTGTTCCAAAAAACATCTTCCAATAGATACCCTCTCCCGGTACAACCGCCCAATGGAAATCATGCGGATCAACGGGGGTCACGCTGACCACAAAGTCGAACTGGCCCTCGGAAAACCTCTCAACTGAATCGCGGATGTCCTGCGCGCTCCGCAAGGGAGAACTTGGCTGCAAACACATGAGTGAGTCAATAGGGCCGTGATCGGGCAATCGAGCCGCGATATATTGGCAAGGAATGTGCGACGCCACCAAGTCTCCGCAAAGTTCCTCCGGCACCAACTCCGGAACACTGGCGCCAAACTGAATCGCTGTCCGCGCAATCTGCTCGTCTTCGGTGCAAACGTATACCTCATCAAACAGACCGGTCTCCAGAGCCGCCTCAATCGAGTAAGCGATCATGGGCTTGCCCGCGAGTTCCCGCAGATTCTTACGCGGCAAGCGCTTGCTACCGCCCCTGGCGGGGATGGTACAGATCATGTTCTTGCGCAAGATTATCCTCGGTTAAAGTAGCTATCCATTGCAGGCATCTCCAGCGGCGAACGCCCGTCACGCGCCTTCAATCCCAGCACCAACAATTCGGACAATCGCAAATCTTCCTCATCATCGATGTCAACGCCCCGGTTCGCATCCATCTCCGCTAGATGAAAAGGCGACCCGTAAAAAGTGTTCTGTGCCGACAATTCGGTGCAGCGCGCCCACCATACCGCTCCGGTAGGACAAAAAGTGCGGGCGCAATCCTGGCTTTGCCCGAGAAATTCCTTCCCGAGCGCCCATCGGCCTTGGCCCTCAGCGTCCGCTACCATCGCCCACTCGGGATAGACACAGCGGTAGGTTACAACCGAGATCTGGAACGAGCGGCTCGCTTCATGGAACAATCTTCCATGCTCAGCAACGTCGGTGCTGGTCACCAGAGGACAATTGGGAAAAACCTGGCACAATGATTCCGGGAGGATGCCGCGATCGCTTAAGGTTCGCAGCACATGCGTAACAGCATCAATGGATTTTGCCTTATCGGTTGCCAATTCTGGAGGGCGCTCAATGAATTCGGCGCCATACCACTGGGCGACACGGCCAATCTCGGGATCGTCTGAGGATACGATCACGTTCTGAAACAGTCCGCTATTTACGGCAGCGGAGATTCCGTAGGCCATCATGGGGTGGCCGAAAAACGGCCGGAGATTTTTCCCGGGTAGGCGTTTGGAACCTCCGCGAGCGGGAATAATCGCGACCGGCCCCGTGCTATGCAATGAACACCCACTTTCTTTCCTCGGCCGAGGCCCGCGCGGCAAGGGCAACGCGGAGGGTAAGAATCGCTTCCTCCAGCTTGAATTTCGACGGCGCACCTTTTTGTACGCAGTCCAGGAAGTGAGCTAACTCCGCCACATACGCGTCGTTTATCTCCCAATTGAACTTCACGATCTCCGGTTCCGCTTTGGGCCTAAGGATCTGCACCGAATTGCTCAGCAAATCCCATTGCAACTTACCTTCTGGTCCGACTAAGGCGCAGTAACGCGAATAGGAACGCTGAATAAAATCAAGATGCACGTCAACGCGCTTCCCGTCCGGAAAACGCAGGAGAACCGTAGCACAGTCCTCCACATTCACTTCTAACTGACTCACACGGCCCGCCATGCACGCCACTTCCTGCGGCGCTCCGAACAACCACGTCACGTAGTCAAGTTCATGGGAGCCATCGAGCAAGATCCCTCCACCAAGCTCCCGGCGCGCGGTATAGCTCTTGCGATAATCCTGCCAGGGACGCCAATCGGGCAGATAGCTCCCCGCTTCGACGTGCGCCCAGAGGATCCTTCCCACCGCCGACTCATCGACCAGTTCTTTCAATTTCTGTATCGCGGGATGAAAGCGCAGGTTATATCCCACCTGGACAACGGCTCCGCGTTTTGCCACTTCGTCTCGGAGCTCCTCCACTCCATCCATCCGATCGGACAGAGGCTTTTCCACAAAAATGTGAGCGCCCGCGCGCACCGCCTGCAGCGCCTGGGAGATGTGATGTACCGGCGGAGTGCAAACCAGAACTATGTCGGGTTGGAATTTTTCCAGACCGTCCTCGATTGAAGGGAAACACTCGGCCTGGAACTCCCCTGCAACATACTCCAACCGCTCGGGATGAGGATCGCAGGCTGCTAACCTGGTGAGCCCCAATTTCTTCAAATTCGAGAGATGGCGGCGACCGATTGAACCGGCACCTACAACTAGCGCGGATTTTACCTGGGAATTCGGCAAGGAGGTCATTTCGCGAAGTGGTGCATCACTTTCTGCAACGCGGAGATTACGTCCACAATATCTTCGTCACTCATGCTATGAAACATTGGAAGGCTGATCAGGCGCTCGTAAGCGTCCTCGGCGATCGGATATTCGCCTCCGCGATAGCCGAAGCGATCACGGTAATAAGGATGGCGATGCACGGGAATGTAGTGAACATTGACCCCGATGTTCTCCGCGCGCAGCGCACGGAAAAGCTGGCGCCGATCCGCCGTTAGCTTTTCGAGATTGAGACGGATGGGATAAAGATGCCAGGCGGGATTTGCATCTGCGCGGACGGCGGGCGGCGTGATTTCCGCGAGGCCACTAAACGCGGTGGAATAGTGCGCTGCGATCTCACGCCTGCGTGAAAGATTTGCGTCCAGCTTTTTCAGTTGCGACAATCCGAGCGCGCAGGCAATGTCGGTAAGCCTGTAGTTGTATCCCAGCAGCACCATCTCGTAGTACCACTGCCCGTCGCTCTGGCGCTGGCGTGCATCGCTTGAGATACCGTGATTGCGAAACCGCCGCAGCGCCTCGGCATAATCGGCGCGGTCGGTGGTCACCATGCCGCCTTCGCCGGTTGCAAGGTGTTTTACCGGGTGAAAACTGAAGACGGTCATGTGGGCGATGCTGCCGGTGCGCCGCTGCCTATATTCGGCCCCGAGCGCGTGCGCAGCATCTTCGATCACAGTCAGTCCGTGGCGTGCAGCAAGATCTAAAATCGCGCTCAGATCTGCCGGATGACCCGCGTAATCGACGGGAATGATGGCTCGTGTGCGCGGAGTAATTTGTGCCGCCACTTTTTGCGGATCCAGGTTGAGCGTATCGTCGCTCACGTCGGCGAAAACCGGCGTCGCTCCCTGGTAGAGAACGCAATTCGCCGTAGCCGCGAAGGTCAGCGGAGTTGTGATCGCTTCGTCACCCGGCTTCAGTCCGGCGGCAAAGGCCGCACCGTGCAGCGCCGCCGTTGCGGAACTGAAGCTTACCGCGTATTTCGCTCCCACCCAGGCCGCGAATGCTTCATCGAACTCTGCCACTTTCGGGCCCGTTGTGAGCCAGTCTGAGCGCAAGACTGCGGTGACGGCTTGAATGTCGTCTTCGCCAATCGATTGTCTACCGTAGGGAAGAAAGGTCTTCCGTACCGGAGTTCCGCCGTCGACGGCGAGCGGTTCTTTGGTGGAGGCGATTGACATTGGCATCGCGGTGACCTGAAGATCCCGAAAACTCGCACAGGACCTACGCCGGTATCCGCTCCTTCGCTGCGGCTCCGGGCTCGATCAGTTCCTGAAGTTGCGCGTGGCTGAGCCACTGTTCGTTGGTGTCGCTGGTGTAGCGGAAGCCCTGCGGCAATTCCCTTCCGTGAACCCAGTTCCCTTTTTTCCACCATGGGTGCGAGGGCTGGACCACATACATGTCGTCCAGTTCCACGGCGGTGCGCGCTTCATCTTCGGACAGCAGCACCTCGTGCAATTTTTCGCCAGAGCGAATGCCGATATATTCCACCGCACATCCCGGGGCGATAGCCTCGGCCAGATCAACCAACCGCATGCTGGGAATCTTGGGCACAAAGATTTCGCCGCCGTGCATCTGCTCGATCGAGCGCACCACAAATCGCACTCCGTGTTCGAGAGTGAGCCAAAAGCGGGTCATGCGAGCATCGGTGACGGTGATGCGTCCGCGCTTGCGCTGCTCCGCGAACACGGGAATGACGCTGCCGCGGCTGCCGACGACATTGCCATAGCGCGCGCAACTGAAACGAGTCTCTTGTGCACCGGCATAAGCGTTGGCCTGCACGAATACTTTTTCGGCACAGAGTTTCGTGGCGCCGTAGAGGTTGACCGGATTCACGGCTTTGTCGGTGCTGAGAGCGAGGATGCGCTGGACGCCACGGTCAATGGCCGCGTCGATCACGTTGCGGCCGCCCATGATGTTGGTCTGAATCGCCTCGAAGGGATTGTATTCGCAGGCGGGAACCTGCTTTAACGCGGCCGCATGAACCACAATCGTGATGCCGGCAAAGGCGCGCTGGAGGCGGCCTGGATCACGTACATCGCCAATAAAATAGCGCAGGCTGGGGTGATCGAAGCCGGCGGCGCGCATATCATGCTGCTTGAGTTCGTCGCGGCTGAAAATCACCAGCCGCTTGGGATGGTATTCCCGCAGCATGATCTCGACGAATTTTTTACCGAAAGAACCGGTTCCGCCCGTGACCAACACTTCCTGTTCCGACCAATTCATTAAGCCTACCTCGGACATGTTTTCCTTGCGTCTTCTTTGCGTTTGGGGCTGGGATCGTCGATTGCAAGGTAGTATAGCGGAGTTTTTTGCCTCCGCGCGAACGGTGTTTCGTGCGACATCAATTCACAAAAAGCGGAATGCTTCGATTACAAATTGTTTTGGCGGCAAGCAATGCTAGAATATCGACGAAACCGCTACATCACTGTTGAGAGAATTCACGGGCGACGAGCCAGGCTCGATGACCAGCCATCGAGTAGCCTGGCTTGCTCTCGGGCTTGTGCCTGAGAGACCGGGAATTTGAAAATTGGTTGAGGAGAACGCATGGATTCCGGACCGCTGGTGCAGGCCAATAGTCCCACCCTACGCGAAATGCCGAACGTGGACTTGGGAAGAAATATTGGCCCGCGGACTTACCCCGAACTCCTTTCGCAGGAATCGGCGCTCGGCGAATATATTCGCATTTTGATGAAGCGGAAGTGGACGGTTCTGGCCTGCCTCCTGACCATCTTTTCCGTAGTCGCCATTGCCAGCCTCAAGATGACGCCGATCTACGAAGCCAGCGGCAGCATTGAGATCAACAAACCGGACTCCGGCCTGGTCAACTTCAGCAATTCTCCAACCTTCAATGTTGATTATTACGATCCGAGCGAACTCGAAACTGAAGTGATGATTCTGCAAAGCGATCTTCTGGCCTTGCAGGTGGTGAAAGAGCTGGCTCTGGACCGCCGGCCGGAATTTGGCGGAAAAACACCGCCTCTGCCTTCTTCACTCGATCTTGCCCCCGATCCGCTGCAGGCCGACGTTGGTCGAACCTCCGGTCTGCTCTCCAGTTTCCGCGGCAATCTCAAGGTGACGCTCGCTCCCAACAGTCACATCATCAAAGTGTCGTTCCGCAGTCCGGATAAGGACTTGACCGCCAACGTGGTCAACACGTTGATGAGCACGTATACCGAAAATAATTTCAAGTCGCGCTTCGACTCCACCATGCAGGCTTCGGACTGGCTTTCCAAGCAGTTGGTGGATTTGCAGATGAAAGTGGAAACCTCCCAGGAAAAACTTGTGCGCTACCAGAAAGAGCACGAAATTCTTGGGATCGACGAAAAGCAAAACATTACCACTGCGAAACTGGATGAGTTGAATAAGGCGCTCACGCAAGCCGAATCCGAGCGCATGGATAAAGAGTCCGTATACCGCCTGGTTCAAGCCGGGGATGCCGATACCATCGCCGCGGCGGCCAGCACGCTGGACGCGGCCGGAGCGGGAAGCCAATCGGGTACGGCTCTGCTGGAAGTTCTCCGCGCCAAGCAAGCTGACTTGAAGATTCAAGCCGCTGATCTGAATACACAATTTGGCCCCTCCTACCCGAAGCTTGCGCAACTGAATAATCAGCTTAAGGAAGTGGACGCTCAACTTCTTGTGGAAACCCAGAAGGTTGCGGGCAAGATCAAGGGACAGTACATGGCTGCCCTGCAGCGAGAGGGCATGCTGCACGATGCTCTCGAAAAACAAAAACAGGAAGCAAACAAGCTGAATGAAAGCGCCATTGAGTACAGCTTGCTGAAACGGGATCTCGACACCAATCGCCAGTTGTATGAAGGACTGCTGGAGAAATTGAAAGAGGCCGGCGTTTCTGCCGGGCTTCGCTCCAATAACTTCCGCATTGTGGATGTGGCTCGCGTGCCCACAGTGCCGGTCGAGCCCAACATTCCTCGCAACCTCGCTTTCGCTTTCATGCTGGGCTTGACCTCCGGCGTGGGACTTGCCTTCTTGCTCGAAGGATTGGACAGCACGGTGCGTACCACGGAGCAGGCGCAAATGATCTCCGGCCTGCCGCCCCTGGGCATGATTCCGCTGGGGTCAAGGTCGGCGCGCGAAGGCCCAACCGCAAAGCGGCTGGTGATCGCCACTTCCAAAGAAGCAGTGGAACTGATTACACAGGTGAGGCCGCAGTCGCAGATGGCGGAATCCTATCGCGCACTGCGAACCTCGCTCCTGTTATCGAACCTGGGAGCGCCGCCTAAGGTGATTATGGTGACCAGCGCCTTGCCTCAGGAAGGCAAGACCACAACCAGCATTAACTGCGCAGTGGTTTTGGCCCAGAAAGGCATTCGCGTACTGTTGATCGATGCTGACCTCAGACGGCCCAGTATTCACAAGACGCTAGGCATGGGACCGCGGAGCGGGCTCAGCAATGTGCTGACCGGAAGCGCTACGCTGCAAACTGCTATCACGCGCTCGTCCATCCTGCCGAACCTGGACGTATTACCGGCGGGAACTCCTCCACCGAATCCCGCTGAACTGCTGGCTTCCACAAATATGCGGGATGTGTTGCAGGAATTGCGCGGGCAGTATGATCATATTGTTGTAGACACGCCTCCGACTCTGTCGGTGACCGACGCGGTAGTGCTCTCGCCGCGCGCCGACGCCATCGTGCTGGTCATTCGTTCTGGACAAACCACCAAGCAGGCGCTGCGCCGCTCCCGTGACATTCTGATGCAGGTCAACGCGAAGGTTTCGGGCGTGCTATTGAATGCCGTCGATTTGAGCTCGCCCGACTACTACTACTATTACGAATATCAGGGCAAGTACGCACGCTATTATCGCGACGACGCGTCGCACAATGACGAGGATGACGACTCCGAGGAGAGCGCTGAGGCTTCGCCCAATAGCGCGTAACGCGAAACACGGCTTCTGTACTTCGATTCCGACGCGAACATGGAAATACCCCTCAATTCTGCTGGGCGGAAAAGACTCGTCATTGGCGTGGCGGCGGGGCTATTCCTCGTCTATATTTTTCTAGCGGGACGCCTCCTCGCCGCTTCGTTCTTTGGAGAAAAACCAGAACTCGCGAGTCTGCAGCGGGCCGCTCGTCTTGATCCCTGGAACGCGGACTACCGCAATCATCTGGGCCGGTATTACGCGCTGGTCGCCCGAGATCCGGCCGCATCGATCGCGCCTTATCGGAACGCCGTGCAACTCGATCCGCATTCTGCCCGTTACTGGTTCGATCTCGCATCCACTTACCAGGTGCTGGGAGATGTTTCCAATCAAACCCTGGCCTTGGAACATGCGATCGAAGCTGATCCCACTACTCCAGATGTAGCCTGGGAAGGCGCTAATTTTTTTCTGGTGCAGGGTGATGAGGCGAAGGCTTTGCGCGAGTTCCGCGTGGTTTTAGCGAATGAGCCGACGCTGGCCGATCCCGCCATTCAGTTCTGCTGGCGCATCAATCCGGACGTGGATGAACTCTTGCGTGACGTGGTTCCCGCCCGTTCCGAGGCGTACATCGCGTTTCTCAACTTGCTGATGCAGAAAAAGGAAACGGCTGCGACAGCCAAGGTCTGGGCCGCCCTGATGGCAACCCAGCAGACTTTCGAGCTACGCTACGTGTATGGGTACATTCAGTACCTGTTCGATCAAAAAGATGTTGAGCAGGCGCGTCTGGTTTGGCAGCAAGCTGCCCCGCGTTTCGGGCTTTCAGCTTACGTGCCCTCGGGACGCAATCTCATCGTCAATGGGGATTTCGGCCTGGATGTGCTGAACGGGGGCTTTGACTGGCAGTATGAGAAGCAGCAGAGCGTGACACTCACTCTGGACCCCAGCGATTTTCACAGCGGCCACCGTTCACTATTGGTTGCCTTCGACGGGCCGGCGGTAAACGATGCGGGGATTCGCCAGTTCATCGCGGTCGAGCCCGACACGCTCTATGATTTTTCCGCATATTACAAGAATGGAGAATTCGAAGGCGCGGGCGGGCCGCATCTTACTATTCAGGATGCCTATACCCAAGCCGTCTTGTACGACAGTGACGAACTGAAGGAGCCAGGATTCTGGAAATCTGCAACCGGCGAATTCACCACCGGAGCCGATACCAGACTTCTGGTGTTGCATATCCGGCGGCTGCCGGAAGGCAGTCCGATCCGTGGTAAGCTCTGGGTCGACGATTTCCGCCTGGTGCCGAAGCGGCAGTAATTCCTCGAACCGAATGAATCCACTCTCATGAGCACTGTCCGCATTACCGCCATCGATCGTCGCGAACGCTCGGCGCAAGTTGAGACCGCTTTGCTGTACGGCATCTTCGGTCTGCTTCTGTTTGGACCACTTGCCTTCGGCGCGGTGGAACCCTGGTCCATCTTCGTGATGGAGGCAGGCGCCGCCGCCCTGTTTCTGCTGTGGATCGGAAAGCAAGTGTGGGACGACGAAATGAAGGTCAAGGGGAACCCCCTGTTCCTTCCGATGGGAATTTTCGGCCTGCTCATTGTTTCGCAGCTTGTGTTTCGCGTGACCGCGTATCCGCATGACACAGTGTCAGTCGCGCTGCAGTATGTCGCCTATGCCACGTTGTGCTTCCTCGCGGGGCAAACCGTGCTGCGCGGCGCCCAGGCGCGCAAGCTCACCCTGGTTTTTTCGGTGTATGGGGCAGCAGTCGCGGGCTTCGCATTGCTGCAGGGAATCTCCGCGAACGGCAAGCTGTACTGGATACGGCAGCCGCGGATGGGCGGCTGGATTTATGGGCCCTATGTAAACCACAACCATTACGCCGGGCTAATGGAGATGCTTGTACCGGTTTTGCTGATCTTGTCATTGACACGGCTGGCTCAGACCAAGGTACGCGCGGCAGCTGCGGCGGCGGCAGCCGTGATGGTCGGGACAATTTTTCTTTCCGGATCGCGCGGCGGCATGCTGGCGATTGTGGTGGAGCTTGTCATCCTGGCGGCGTTGCTGGTGAAACAGAAACGCGGCCTGCGCACCGCCATCGGCATTGGCGTGTTTATGGTGATTGTGATCGGATTGCTGGTCTGGATCGGCGGACCTGAACTCAGCAAACGCATCGCAACCGCAGGGCCGGGGCATTCCGAACTTTCGGCTGACATTCGCTCCTACATCAACCGCGACGGCCTGCGCATGTTCCTGAAGAGGCCGGTCCTGGGTTGGGGCTT
>JBAPQU010000013.1:0-4295 GCA_049280795.1 Candidatus Sulfotelmatobacter sp. | reverse complement strand
GGTCGAAGTGCAGATGCGTGTTGATGACGATGTCGATATCTTCGGGGGCGATGCCCCCGGCGGAAAGATTCGCCAGCAACTGCGCGGGCTGGCCATAGAACTTGACCATGCGATCGGAAAGCTTATTACCCATGCCGGTCTCCACAAGTACATTTTGCTTCCCGGTGCGGATAAGTAGGGAGTTGAGTCCGGATGTAACGCGATTCTTGTCGTCGGATGCGGCTTTGCGCGACCACATGATCTTGGGAATAACGCCGAAAAACGCGCCGCCATCGAGCGGGTAAGTGCCGTCAGAAAAGATGCTGAGTTCGAAATCGCCGAGAGTGAGGCTGGGCATGGGGTTAGTGTGCCACAGAACAGGATAAAAATTTTCGCTACGGATTTACGCGGAGAAGGAAAGGAGCGTCCCCACTAGCTGAGAGGCGGGAACAAGCAGCGATGGGCCTGCGTATAATGCAGCATGTTCAACAAAGTGCTCGTGCGAACGGCTCTTTTCGTTGTCCTCTCTGCAGGTCCATTGCTGTGCCAAACTCCTCTTGCTCCAGGTGAACACAATGTTGTTTTGAATGGCGTTCGCCTTTGGTACAAGGTGGGCGGACAGGAGCAACCCGGGCGTGCGCCCCTCGTATTCCTGCCTGGAGGCCCCGGATACAACAGCTACAGCTTTGAGAAAACTATCGGTTCGCGTCTCGAACACTCCACAAAAGTGATCTATTTCGATGAACGAGGTTGCGGCCATAGTGAGCGCCCGTGGACGAAGAACTACGACATGCTCACTCTAGTTGAAGACATAGAAGCGCTTCGGAAAAACCTCGATGTGCCTCAGGTATCTCTCATGGGCCACAGTTTTGGTGGAACCATCGCCCTGGAATATGCCGCGCATTATCCGAAACAGGTGCAGAAACTCATCATTCTCGACGGAGCGGCGGACGCTCCTAAAATTTTCGATCTATGGCGCGCCCAGATAGAGCAGCGGTATCCAGCCGCGTGGCAGAGCGCACTGTCTGAAGGCCAAGGAAAAGGCCTGCAGAAAGCTATGCAAAGCAAAGATGAATGCACGGCTGCAAAAGCCGAGTTCGCAACCGAGATGATTGCGCTCAGCAAAGTCGATTCGCAGGCGTTTCATAACTGGCAACAGTTTCACGAGCAGCGCTATCAAAGAGAACAGGATGCCTTGGATACCGCCAGTGGGTTGCGTAATACCGGGGAACTGGCCGCCGCATACCTGGGTCCTGACGGAAATTTCCCATGCTATCGATTCACCGCCTATTCCAAGCTGACGATGCCGGCCCTGATTGTGGTTGGAAAATATGACGGCGCTGTGGGAGTGGAGCAGATGCGCTATCTTGCCGATCGGCTACCACACGCCCATTTCGAGGAATTTGATCAGAGTGCTCATTTTGTCTATGCAGAAGAACCAGATAAGTTCGAACGGAACGTAGCCGCATTTCTCGCCGAGTAATAGCAATTTACTCCCGATGCGTTCGTCATTTGTGTTCGTCATTCCAGGCCGGGATTTATCGGGAAGAAATTTCCACATAAGAGCGCTACAGATAAGAGCGCTACAGAAAGCGAATCTCGCACGGGCGATGTGCCCAACCCCGAACCGACAGTCTAGGGCCGAAAGTCAAAATGAACGTCAGTGCTTCGCCTTTGCCGTTTCTTTCTCCCCGACGCGTTTGCTGACTGCGAACTTCATCTTGCCGGCTTTCTTATCGGCATCGACGACGATGTGATCGCCATGCAGAATTTCGCCGTCGAGAATTTTCAAAGCGAGAGGATCCTGCACCAGCTTCTGAATTGCGCGCTTGAGCGGACGCGCTCCGAAGTTGGCGTCGTAGCCTTGGGTGAAGAGCAGTTCTTTCGCGGCGTCGGTGAGCTCGATTGAAATCTTGCGATCGGCGAGCAGGCGGCGCACGTCTTCGAGGCGCAGTTCGATGATCTTGACCAGCTGCTCTTTGCCGAGCGGGCTGAAGACGATGATGTCATCGACACGGTTCAGAAACTCCGGCCGAAAGTGGTCGTGCAGTGCGTTCATCACCTGCTCGCTGGCCTTCTCAAATCCTTCCGGCGTGCGTAGGTTCTCGGCCCGAAGATAACTGGAGCCGAGGTTCGAGGTCATGATCAGGATCGTGTTCTTGAAATCGACCACCCGGCCTTTACCGTCGGTGAGGCGGCCATCGTCCATGATCTGCAGCATGACGTTGAAGACATCGGGATGCGCTTTCTCGATTTCATCGAAGAGCACGACCGCGTAGGGACGGCGGCGCACCTGCTCGGTGAGCTGTCCACCTTCTTCATAGCCGACGTAGCCGGGAGGCGCGCCGATCAGGCGCGCGACCGAATGCTTCTCCATATATTCGGACATGTCGATGCGCAGCAGGGCGCGCTCGTCGTCGAACAAGAATTCGGCGAGTGCACGAGCGAGTTCAGTCTTTCCGACACCCGTCGGGCCAAGAAAAATGAATGAGCCAATGGGGCGCTTGGGGTCGCTGAGCCCGGCGCGGGAGCGGCGGATGGCGTTGGCCACGCGCTCAAGCGCCTGGTCCTGGCCGACTACGCGCTGGCGCAGACGATCTTCCATGGTGACCAGCTTCTTCACTTCGCCTTCGAGCATTTTCGAGATAGGAATGCCGGTCCACTTGGAGACGATGCGGGCGATGTCTTCCTCATCCACTTCTTCTTTGAGCATGCGGACTTTGCCGCCGGGCGTTTTTTCAGTAAGCTTTTTCAACTCTTCTTCTGCCTGTGGAAGCAGGCTGTAGCGGATTTCGGCGACGCGCTGCAAATTGCTGTTGCGCTCTTCGGCCTGTTCGTCGGTCTTCAGCTTCTCAATTTTTTCTTTTAGCTCCCGGGCGCGGGCGATTAAATCTTTTTCCTTCTTCCAATTGGCTTTGAGGGCATTGGATTTTTCGCGGATTTCGGCGAGTTCTTTCTCGATGATGGAGAGACGCTCGCGGGAGTTTGCATCATCTTCTTTCTTCAGCGCCTGCTTCTCGATTTCGAGTTGCGTGGCGCGTCGTTCCAGTTGGTCGATATCGGTCGGAAGCGAATCGATCTGGATGCGAATCGAGGCGGCCGCTTCGTCGACAAGATCAATCGCCTTGTCCGGCAGGAACCGGTCGGAGATGTAGCGATGCGAGAGCGTGGCGGCGGCAACGATAGCCGAGTCCTTGATGCGCACACCGTGATGCACTTCGTAGCGCTCTTTCAATCCGCGGAGAATTGCGATAGTGTCTTCGACATTCGGTTCGCCGACGAAAGCAATTTGGAAGCGGCGTTCGAGGGCAGCGTCTTTTTCGATGTACTTGCGATATTCGTTGAGCGTCGTGGCGCCAATGGCGCGCAGCTCGCCGCGAGCCAGCGCGGGCTTCAGCATGTTGGAGGCGTCGATTGCGCCTTCGGCAGCTCCGGCGCCGACCAGGGTGTGCAGTTCGTCGATGAAGAGAATCACCTGTCCCGCGGAGTCTTCGATTTCTTTCAAGACCGCCTTAAGGCGGTCTTCAAATTCGCCGCGATATTTTGCTCCGGCCAGCATGGCGCCAAGATCGAGCGCGACTACGCGCTTGTTCTTGAGGACCTCGGGCACGTCGCCGGAAATGATGCGCTGGGCGAGGCCTTCGACGATGGCGGTTTTGCCTACGCCGGGCTCGCCGATGAGCACGGGATTATTTTTTGTGCGGCGCGAAAGAACCTGCACCACGCGGCGAATTTCTTCGTCGCGGCCGATGACCGGATCGAGCTTGCCGCGCCGGGCTTGCTCGGTTAAATCGCGGGCGTAACGTTCGAGCGCCTGATATTTTGCTTCGGGATTCTGGTCCGTCACTTTCTGCGAGCCGCGGACGGCCGTTAGCGCCTTCAGAATCGCATCATAAGTTGCGCCGTGGCGGGCGAGAATCTGCTGCGCCGCATCTTGTTTCAGGTGCGTGATCGCCAGCAGTAAATGCTCGGTCGAAACGTACTCATCTTTAAAGTTGGCCGCTTCTTTGAAGGCCTGTTCGAGCAGCTTATTGGCGGCATTCGAGAGCGCGGCCTGCGCCGACTCTCCGGAAACCTTGGGAAGCTTTTCGATTTCGCGATAGAGATCGCTGAGAACGGCTTGCGGTCCAATACCGATTTTTTCGAGCACCGGCGGGACGATGCCTTCTTTATCTTCAAGCAGCGCGGCGAGAAGATGGATGGGCAGAAGCTCGGGATTGCCGTGTTCGGAGGCAAGGTTGTTGGCGCGCTGAACGGCTTCCTGCGCCTTTACGGTAAATTTGTCCCAACGGATGGGCATTTGTTCCACTCCAGTC
>JBAPQU010000012.1:0-4711 GCA_049280795.1 Candidatus Sulfotelmatobacter sp. | reverse complement strand
GCCAAACACCATGCTATCGGGACGCGAAAAATATACATGCTCAAAAATGCAACTCGACTGCGGCGCGGCCGTCGAATAAAAACGGGAGCTGATCCCTTCCGGTCCAGCCACAATCAACTCGCCCGGTTTCACGTCACGCTCATATGTCGCGCCGATCAGATCGAAGGCGCAGGTCTCCGAGGCGAAGACGATAGTGTCGCGTTTCTGCCCTTCGAGCGCCGGAATGCGTCCCATAGCCAGCGGACGGAAGCCGCGCGGATCGCGCGCCGCGATGATCCGGTCCGGACTCATCACCACCAGCGAAAATGCGCCTTCCACGCGCCGCAAAGCGTCCGCGATCGCTTCCGGCAGAGTGTGCTCCCGCGAGAGCGCAATCAGATGAACGATCACTTCCGTATCGCTGTTGGTCTGAAAAATCGATCCCTGCCGCTCCAGCCTGCTGCGAACCTCCTGCGCATTCGTCAGATTGCCGTTGTGCGCCACTCCAATCGATCCCTTGCTCGACTGCACCAGAATAGGCTGCGCATTCAGGAGCGCCGAATCTCCTGCCGTAGAATAGCGCGTGTGGCCGATCGCCAGCGTGCCGCGTATTTTCGAGAGCACGTCCTCAGTAAATATGTCGGCGACCAATCCCATCGCCTTATGCACGCGCGAGGTCAGCCCATCGGAGGTAACAATCCCCGCCGACTCCTGCCCGCGATGTTGCAGCGCGTGTAAACCCAGATAGGCAAGCGTTTCCGCTTCGGGATGAGCGAAGATCGCAACCACTCCGCACTCGTCGTGAAATTTATCGGAAGTCAGCATTTAGCCATCAGCCTTTAGCTTGCACAAATTATCAATCCGCTGCTACCAACTCAGGATCAGTGCGCAAAGTCGATTCCAGCGCAGATTCGTAAGCATGGTCCAAATCAGAGACTGTCGCTGACACGACCGTTTGCCCGTCGAGTGAAATCTCCAGCCGCTCTGAAATCGTTTCTCCCAGCACATCCGCCACAGCGCCGTATTCGTTCGCAATCTCTTGGATTCGCGCCACGTTCCCCGGGTCGCACGAAACTACGATACGGCTCGCATCTTCTCCGAACAGCACAAACTCTGCCGGAAGCCCATTCGACGCGAGATTCACTCGCGCGCCCACGCCTTTGAAAAATCCTTTTTCCGCCAGCGCCACTGCCAGACCCCCGTCCGCGCAATCGTGAACGGACTCCACCAACCCCTGCTGAATCAATTCAACGACTGCCTTCTGCAGCCCGGCTTCTTTTTCCAGATCGAGTTCTGGAGGATATCCCCACAGCGCGCCCAGAATTTCTTTCGCATATTCCGACGAGCCGAACTCACTCTCCACATCCGTAATATCGGCAGCCTCGCCCGTGCGCAATAGCACAATCGCGCGTCCGGCCGCGGCAAAGTGCATCTTCGCAGCCTTCCTCACATCGTCGAGAATGCCTACCACTCCCAGCACCGGCGTGGGATAAATGCCTTCGCCCAGCGTTTCGTTGTAGAAGCTCACATTGCCGCCCGTGATCGGAATCTCAAACTCCTCGCAGGCTTTGGTGATGCCATCGATGGTTTGCGAAAACTGCCACATGATGTGCGGCTTTTCAGGATTACCGAAGTTGAGGCAGTTTGTCGCACCCACCGGGGTCGCTCCCGAGCATGCCACTTTACGCGCAGCCTCAGCCACGGCATGCATCGCGCCCAGCCGCGGATCGAGATAACACCAGCGTCCGTTACCATCGAGCGCCATCGCCAGCCCGCGCTGCGGCTGCCCCGGGTCCGCATTCTTAATGCGAATCACGCCCGCATCGCCCGCGCCCGGTGCTTCGACGGTATTGGTCTGCACCATGTGATCGTATTGCTGCCAAACCCAACGCTTGCCGCAGATATTTGGGCTGGCCAGAAGCTGCTTCAGGTCCTGAGTAAGATCGTGGTCGGTATTGAATTTGATGTGCCCCGGCATTTCACGTGGCACGGGAGGTTCCCATCGCGCCAGCGGGCGCTTGTACACCGGCGCATCATCCGTCAGCGCCTGATTCGGAATCTCGGCCACCACTGTGCCGTGGTGGAGCACGCGCAATCTGTTGTCGGCCGTTACCTTGCCGACTTCGACCGCATCGAGTCCCCACTTCTCAAAAACGCGGAAGACTTCCTGCTCGCGGCCTTTCTGCGCCACCAGCAGCATGCGCTCCTGCGATTCGCTCAGCATGATTTCGTAAGCGCTCATGCCGGTTTCGCGCTGGGGCACGCGGTCCAGTTCGATTTCGATGCCAACGCCGCCGCGCCCGCCCATCTCGCACGTCGAGCACGTAAGCCCCGCTGCGCCCATGTCCTGAATGCCGACGATTGCTCCTGTCCGCATGGCCTCAAGGCACGCTTCCAGCAAAAGCTTCTCCAGAAACGGATCGCCGACCTGCACATTCGGACGCTTGGCTTCCGAAGCCTCGCTGAATTCCTCACTGGCCATCGTCGCGCCGTGAATGCCGTCACGCCCCGTCTTCGCGCCAACGTAAATTACCGGATTGCCTTCTCCGGCTGCGCGCGCGTAGAAAATTTCGTCCTTGCGAACTAGTCCCATGGCGAACGCGTTCACCAGCGGATTACCGGAATAGCACGGCTCAAACTTGGTTTCGCCACCCAAGTTCGGCACGCCGAAGCAGTTGCCGTAGGAAGCGACCCCGCTGACCACACCTTCAAGGATCGAGTGATTGCGATGGATCTCAGCTTGTGTAGAGATAGCCGCCTCGGCTGTCCGGCCAGGGCGAAGCCCGGCCGCTGGCGCGGTCGAACGGCCGGGGGTGGCCGTTCCCACACGAGTAGAAATAGGTCCGAACCGCAGCGAATCCATCACCGCAACCGGCCGCGCGCCCATGGTAAAAATGTCACGCAGAATTCCGCCTACGCCAGTAGTTGCGCCCTGAAATGGCTCGATAAACGACGGATGATTGTGCGACTCGATCTTGAAAGCGCAGGCCCAACCGTCGCCAATATCAATGATGCCGGCGTTTTCTCCGGGCCCTTGCAGCACGCGCTTGCTGCGCGTAGGCAGGCGTTTCAGATGTACGCGCGACGATTTATAGGAACAGTGCTCGCTCCACATCACGCTGAAAATGCCGAGTTCAGTAAGCGTGGGCTCGCGTGATCCCAGAAGCTGCCTGATCTTTTCATACTCGTCAGCGGTCAGGCCGTGCTGCCGGAGGGTCTCCGGAGGAAAGGCAGGAGTCATGGAGGTGGTCATGGGGAATCTCTATTGTCGCATTTAGCCGGGCCGCTGGGTAGGGCCATCTCGGCCATTCTTTTGGGCAGGAATTTCGCGGGTGCGAACGCTGGCTATACTGGTTGGGATGTCTGTCAAATCCATCATCGTAGGCACGGCCGGGCACATCGACCACGGCAAAACGGCGCTGGTAAAGGCCTTGACCGGGATCGATGCCGACCGGCTGGAGGAGGAGAAGCGGCGCGGCATCACTATCGATCTCGGCTTCGCGCACATGGACTTGCCGGTCAGTGGTTACGAAACCACGAATGACAATGAGGCGGCGAGCAGCGAAATGCTGCGGCTAGGCTTCGTCGATGTCCCCGGGCACGAGCGCTTTGTGCGCAACATGCTGGCAGGCGTGGGCGGAATCGATCTGGTGCTTTTCGTGATTGCAGCGGATGAAGGCATCAAGCCGCAAACGCGCGAGCACTTTGACATCCTGCAACTGCTGGGCGTAGAGCGCGGCATCACCGTACTGACCAAATCCGACACGGTAGATGCGGACACGCTACAAGTCGTGCGATTGGAAGTAGAAGAATTTCTGCGCGGCACATTCTTGGATAACTCCAATTCGGACGCCCTCAATTCGGACGCCCCCCACTCGATCATCGCCGTGAGTTCCTTGACGGGCGCGGGATTGGACGATCTCAAGCGCGCGATGGTCGCCGCGGCTGCGCGAGTACAGCCCCGAGACTCGCGCGCGATTGGGCGTCTGCCGATCGATCGAGTATTCACCATGAAAGGTTTCGGCACCGTGGTGACCGGGACGCTGGTGGCCGGGACGATTCGCCGCGAAGATGACCTTGAGGTTTTTCCGACCAGCCAACGAGTACGTGTGCGTGGAACCCAGGTGCACGGCCGCTCCGCCGACCTGGCAGTTGCAGGCCAGCGCACGGCGCTCAACCTGGCTGGCGTGAGCACGGAGGACTTGGCGCGAGGAATGACGCTCGCGCCTCCCGCGACATTTCAAACCACGCGCCGGGTGGATGTGCAGTTGCGCTTATTGCCTTCGGCTCCGCATCCCCTAAAAGACCGCGCGCGCGTGCACTTTCACTCCTACACCATGGAAACTGTAGTTGTGGTAGTGTTATCCCGCACTAAGGAACTGGATCCCTCGCGTGCGCGGGCTGCGAGGCCGCAACTTCTGCCAGGGCAAGCGACGTTCGCGCGCCTGAAACTCCCCGAAGCGGCGTTGCTTCTGCCCGGTGACCGCTTCATTATTCGTCAGTTTTCACCCGTAGTCACGATTGGTGGCGGAGTCGTGCTGGATGCGGCTCCCATCCTGCGCATGCCTGCGCAGCGCGAGTTTCTGCAAACGCTAGCCGACGGAAAGCCGGAGGTAATTCTGCAGGCGCGCATCGCGCGGCGGGGTCACCAAGGAATCTCGATGTCTCGATTGATTGCCGAAACCGGCCGCCCCGAAAACGTAATCGAGACTCAACTAGCACAGCCATTAAA
>JBAPQU010000011.1:0-9096 GCA_049280795.1 Candidatus Sulfotelmatobacter sp. | reverse complement strand
GTGTAGGTCCGGCGCTTCCACCGCCGGGAACAACGCGTCCGGGCAGTCGTCCGGGTGGTCCAGCGCGACGCCCCGGTCAACGCTATGTTCCGCGCGGCGTGAAGGAAGGCCCGATGAAGGGCTATACGCCGCCGCCGCGAATGGTGGTGTCGAATGAGCCGCAGCCGATTACGCGCAGCATCACGATTACGGAAGGTATCAGCGTAAAGGATCTGGCGGAGAAGTTGGAGATTCGCGCCAAGGATCTGATTTCGCGCCTGCTCTCGAAGGGCGTATTCGCCACTATCAACCAAACGCTGGACGCGGAGCTGGCCAGCGAAATGGCGCGCTTCTTTGGCGCAGATACGAACGTGATTACGTTCGAAGAGCAGACGGCAAAAGAGATCGATGCCGCTGCTGCGAGCGAAGAGTTGGTTCCGGAGACCGGCATACGGCCGCCCGTGGTTACGATCATGGGCCACGTCGATCACGGCAAAACCACGCTGCTCGATGCCATTCGAATCACGAATGTGGCGGGCGGCGAAGCCGGAGGCATCACCCAGCACATCGGCGCCTACAAGGTGCGAATTACGGACAAGGAATCACCGGCGTTCGGACGCGAGATTGTGTTTCTCGATACGCCTGGTCACGAAGCATTCACCCGCATGCGGTCGCGCGGCGCGAAGGCGACTGACATTGTGGTGCTGGTGGTTGCAGCCGATGACGGCGTGATGCCGCAGACGATTGAAGCCATCGACCACGCGCACGCCGCCGAAGTCCCCATCATTGTCGCGGTAAACAAGATCGACAAGCCGGACGCTTTGCCTGACAGAGTGAAGAAACAGCTTGCCGACCGGGGCTTGATGCCGGAAGAGTGGGGCGGCAAGACGGTGTTTGTTGACGTTTCGGCGAAGAAGAAAACGAATCTGAACTTGCTGATGGAAATGATTTGCCTGGTCGCCGACCTCGGCGAATTGAAGGCGACTCCAGAGCGCGCAGCGACTGGTGTAGTGCTTGAAGCGAAGCTCGATCGCGGGCGCGGTCCGGTGGCTACCGTGCTGGTGCAGAATGGAACGCTGAACGCGGGCGATAATTTTGTGGTCGGCAACGTCTACGGGAAAGTACGCGCGATGTTCGACGATCGCGGCGCACAATTGCAGACCGCTCCTCCATCCACTCCAGTGGAAATTATCGGCATGGAAGCGCTGCCGCAGGCTGGAGATCAGTTTGTGGTGGTGGCGGATCGCGACAAGGCTCGGGGCATTTCGGAATATCGCGAGCAAAAGGCGCGCGAAGCCGCACTGGCCAAGAGTTCTCGCGTGTCGCTGGAAGGCCTGGCAGAGCAGATTAAAGCCGCCGGCACCAAGGAACTCAATGTAATTCTGAAGGGTGACGTGCAGGGCTCGGTGGAAGTGATCACCGACTTGCTGACGAAGCTCTCAAACGAGAAGGTGCGGCTCAAGCTTTTGCGCTCGGGCGTGGGCGCGATTACCGAGACCGATGTGCTGCTGGCTTCGGCCTCGAATGCGATCATCATCGGCTTCAACGTCCGGCCGGAGCGCAAGGCGCAGGAAATTGCCGAGCAGGAAAAAGTCGATATCCGACTGCACTCGATCATTTACGAATTGCAGGATGAGATCAAGCGCGCCATGAGCGGCTTGCTCGAACCTACAATCAAGGAACATTACCAGGGCCGCGCCGAAGTGCTGAATGTCTTCCGCATTCCGAAAGTTGGGACGGTTGCCGGCTGTCGCGTGAGCGATGGCTTGATCAAGCGCGACTCCGAAGTGCGCTTGCTGCGCGATAATGTGCAGGTATTCAAAGGCAAAGTGGGATCGCTGCGCCGCTTCAAAGACGATGCCAAGGAAGTTACGAACGGCATGGAGTGCGGCATCTCGATCGCGAATTACGGCGACATCAAAGTCGGCGACACGATCGAGGCCTTTGTCACGGAGCGCATTGCCGCGGAAGTAATCGCGTAAAAACAGGGGTTAGGAGTCAGGGGTTAGGGGGGTGTTTTTTCCTGATCCCTGATCCCTGGCCCCCGGCCCCTGAATGATCGCCCTCCTCACCCTCGAACTTCACATCGAAGCAGCGCAGTCTCTCAAGGACAAACGACAGGTAGTGCGCAGTCTGAAAGACCGACTGCGCACCAGCTTCAACGTTTCTGTCGCCGAGCTCGAGGCCAGCCCGGTGTGGAATCGCGCCACCATTGGCGTGGTCAGCATCTCCGATTCGCAAGATTATCTCGATGGCTTGATGAAAAATGTGGAGCGCACGGTGACGCGTATCGCCAACAATCATGGGGCTGATGTGGCGGATTCGTTTGTGGAGTATCTGTGAGGCCGTCGTTGGTCGTTCGTCGGTAGTCGTCAACTCAGAACGAGATGGCTTAACGGTCTTGCCAACGACAAATGACCAACGACGATTTGGCCCATCCGCATCCCCTTGTTACCTCTGTACTTACCGCGCCCGCTCTTTTGTGCGCGACAATGGCACTTGGGAGCCAACACATGCGCCCGGTTTTCTGATATTCTCATGCGTTTTACTTCGAGGTGAATGGTGGAGAAGCGCGCGGTAAAGTACCATCGCGGGCGGCTGGGTGAGGCCTTGCGCGAGGAGATTGAAACCCTGGTGGAAGGAGAGCTGGCCGATCCGCGCATCGGACTGGTGAGCGTGACCGCGGTGCATGTGGCCGACGATGGCCGCTCGGCGCAGGTTCTGGTGGATGTGGATGGGGACGACAAGGAAGCGGATCGCAGTCTAGAAGGCTTGCTCGCCGCCAAAGAATATATCAGGCATGAGCTGGCCGATCGTTTGCGGCTGAGACGCGCGCCAGAATTGCATTTCCGGTTGGACCGTTCGGAGCGGGAAAAGGCACGAGTGGAAGAACTTTTGGCGCGGGCGAAAAAAAGAATGAAGCCGCGCACAAAACTGGATCAAGAAAAGGCATAGCAATGCTGCGGGACGTTCTCCGGCAAATCGAGCAGCGCGACCGGTTCGTGCTCACTTCGCACGCGCGGCCCGATGGCGATGCCATCGGATCGGCGCTGGCCTGTTGCCAGGTTTTGCGCGCGATGGGGAAAGAGGCCGACGTGGTGTTGCACGATGGCGTGCCGCGCGTCTATCGATCGCTGCCGTATGCGGATCAGGTGCTGCAGGCCGATCGCGTTGTTGGGAATTACGAAGCTGCGATCATTCTGGAATGTGACAGCATTCACCGCACGCGCCTCGAGGGTCTGGAAAACCGCTTCCTGATCAGCATCGATCATCACGTAAGTGGACGGCCGTTCGCTAACGTCAACTGGATTGATCCGCATGCCGTGGCGACGGGAGAGATGGTCTTCCGTTTGGCGCGCGAGGCGGGAACGCCGTTTTCACCTGAGATTGCAACCTGCCTCTACACCGCGCTGATGACCGATACCGGATCATTCATGTTTCAGGGGACGAATGAGCGCACGTTCGCTCTGGCTCGCGAACTGGTTCTCGCCGGAGCCGACCCTTCGCATTGCGCGCGCAGTATTTATTTTGCGCATTCGGTGGCCAAGATGAGGCTGCTCGGTGAAGCTTTGCGCAACCTCAATACCGAAGGCCATGTCGGCTGGACCTGGGTTACGCAGGAACAGATGGAACGCTGGGAAGCGAAGGAAGAAGATTGCGAAGGTCTGGTGAACTACGTGCTTTCGATCGGAGAAATCGAAGTGGCCGCATTTTTTCGCGAGATGCCCGATGGACGTTTTCGGGTGAGCCTGCGCAGCAAAGGCAAACTCAACGTCGCCCAGCTGGCTGAGGGTTTTGGCGGTGGTGGCCACGAGTGCGCCAGTGGTTGCTCGGTCGATGGTCCACTCGACCGCGCGGTGCGCCAAGTTCTGGAACCGCTGCGCCGCGGTCCTTTGTTGCAATAACCTGCGTACAATTATCTGCATTAACAAATCATTCCAATGACTAATCGCACGCGCACCGACTCGCTGTTGCTCGCGGGCTTCTGCGCTTTCTTATTTTTGTACGGGCTGGGGCAGTTCGGGCTGATCGGCGCCGATGAGCCGCGCTACGCGCAGGTCGCGCGCGAAATGCTGGAGCGCCACGACTGGATCACGCCCGTGCTGGGCGGCCATCCATGGCTGGAGAAGCCGCCACTTTATTACTGGCAAGCTGTGCTTGCGTACAAAATCTTCGGCGTGAGCGACTGGGCTGCTCGTCTGCCCTCCGCGTTCGATGCCAGCTTTCTTGTGCTGGCGGTGTATTTTTTTCTGCGGCGCTTTCGTCCCGGATCCGAAGTTGACGGCGCACTGATTACGGCGTCTTCCGCCGGAATTGTCGGCTATGCCCACGCAGCGTCGATGGACATGGCGCTTGCTGCCGCTTTCACGATTGGAATACTCGGTTGGTGGGCTTGGCGGCAGAGCGGGGAACGGGTTTACCTGGCAGTGTTCTATAGTTTCATGGCGTTAGGCACGCTGGCGAAAGGGCCGATTGCGCCGTTTCTCGCACTTCTTGTAATCGCCCTCTACGCGGCTGCGATTCGTGAATTGCGCCTGGTTATGAAAACACTCTGGGTGCCAGGAATCCTCTTGTTTTGCGCGATCGCGCTGCCCTGGTACTTCGCGGTGCAGGCGCGCAACCCAAGCTTCTTTCGCGAATTTATTATCGAGCATAATCTGGGGCGATTCTCGAAAAATCTTTATCACCATACCGAACCCTTCTGGTATTACCTTCCCGTAACCGCGCTGGCCGTGCTTCCGTGGACTGTGTTTGTGATTGCGGCTTTCGTTCAGCCGATTCGTTTGTGGTGGGCCCGGCGAACCGCGGTGGACTCGGCCAAAGACGATCTCGAATCTCAATTCAGCATATTCGCCTGCTGCTGGCTGATTGTGCCCGTCGTATTTTTCTCGATCTCGCAGTCGAAACTTCCCGGGTATGTTCTCCCCGCGATTCCGGCTGGAGCATTGCTGCTGGTGGAATACCTGCGGCAGCGTCTGGCGCAAAAGGACGCGCCCGTTGCAAAATGGCTGGCGGTGCTGCATGCGTTGCTGGCAGCAGCTCCGATTGTTCCGGCACTGCTGATTGTTTATCTGGTTACACAGCATCGTCTTCCCGAAGGGCGGCCGATGCTGGCGGCGCTTGCTGTGGCGTTTGTATTATGCGCCGGAATTGCGCTCACCTTAGTGCGTCAGACGGGACTGCGCATGTTGCGCTTCGTTACTTTGATTCCGGCCGTGCTTACTGTGGGCATCGTAGTGAAATTCGGATCAGTAGCGCTCGACCAGACGCTGTCGGCGCGCCCGCTCGCGCAGGAAATCGCAGGCATCGAGACTCATCCTCTGCCGCTGGCCATCTATCACGTCCGGCGCGAACTTGAATATGGCCTGACTTTTTATCGTAATCAGTTAACTATCAACTACGCCTGGGGCAGCGTTCCACTAGAAGAGCATTTGCTAGTGGCGCCGGAGAATTCGCAGGCGGAGATTGCGCAGCTGGTGCCGAGCCGTCGCGTCTCGTATCTTGGACACTATGCGGCGCAGCATGTGGATTATTACTGGATTGCCGCGGCGAAAGCCGCTTCTCCGCGCTGAGTTTCACGATTGCTGTTGCCGCCCCGTGTTCCGCCCGGTTTGCCTCGCGTGCGCGAACGCACTAAACTCGGAGTTCTGCCGCCGCGAACCGGCCAGATTTTCAGGCTGACTTTGCAGGAGCCCCGTGGAGATTCTCGACCTCAGGCATTTTTCTTCCGTGGATTTGCGTCCGCTGCTCGATGATGAGTCGCGAGTCTGGGCGAGTCTGCTCTCCTGGGACTACAACGGATCGGCGGAGATGATCCTGCGCTATGTCGACGCGAAGATCCTTCCTGGATACGCGGCTATCGAACGCGGCAAAATTTTCGGTTACAGTTTCTTTGTGTATGAAGGCAGCAAGGGAGTGGTCGGCGATCTGTTTGTAGCCAACGGAGGCCGCCTTCCGAATGCGCGCGAGGTTGAACTCAAGCTGCTGACTCATGTGATCGAAACTTTGCAGCAGTCTCCCGGGATTCATCGTGTGGAAGCGCAGTTGCTGGCGCATGAAGCGGGAAGCGTCGCCCGGCCGTTTCTCGATCAGGGGTTTCAGCGTCATCCGCGGCTGTTCATGGTTCTTCCGCTAAACAACGCCACATCGCAGGCACTGGCGGTGCATCCGGACGTCGAAATCCGGCGTTGGACGGAAGCGGATTACCAGTCTGCTGCCGCCGTGATTACGGCAGCGTATCGCAGCCACGTCGACGCGCAAATCAACGATCAATACCACACGCTGAGTGGGTCGCTGCGCTTTCTCAATAACATCGTGCGCTTTCCGGGATGCGGGCTGTTCGACTCGGAAGCGTCTTATGCCGCCGTGGATCGCAAGGCGAAGAATCTGATCGGACTGATCTTATGTTCACGGGTACGAGGCGATGTGGGCCATGTGACCCAAGTGTGCGTGCTCCCCGAATATCGATCGCGTGGAATTGGCGAGTCCCTGCTGGCCGCGACGTCTACGAATCTGCGTAAACGTGGGTTCACCATGCTCTCGCTGACTGTCACCGAAGCTAATGCTGGAGCAGTTGCGCTCTACCGCCGGCTGAATTTCGAATCGAAGCGAGTGTTCGATGCGTTCGTGTGGCAAGGGTGAAAAACTATTAGCGTCTAGCTCTTGGCTTCTAGCTCGGCTGTGAGATAGAAGCCAGCGGCTATCTTCGTATCAGCCACATCGCCCAGCCCGCCAGCAGAACGCCGCCCAGGAACATGGCAAAACAATACAAGCCATAGCGGACCATGTCGCGCGTGGTTTCGCGGTGCGTAATGCCGAAGACGATGGAAGCGAAGAGTGCGAAGACGAAAGCCGCGCTGAAGTGGGTGAGATGCACGGTCATTGTTTTTTCCCGATGGCAATGTGGTAGGCGTCGGCGACCGCAATAAAATTCAGCAATCCAGCGACGATCATGAACTTGGTTCCGTAATCGGCGATGGCGAAAGCGATCGCGCCCTGGCCCCAATTCATGGCGAGAGTCGTAACGTAGAGTCCGCCCGCGCCCAGGTCGCCGATGAATCCGAGCATATCGAGAATGTCCCCGCCATTCGCCTTGTAGATATGGCCTTGCATCATCAGGCCGAGCACGAACAAGGCTCCAATGGAAACGAGCAGCAAAACGCCACGAGTCCAGCGCTTCTGGATCATGTGGCCCGCGCCGGGAATCAGCCAGCCCAAGGCAGGCGCAATTACCGACATCGTGCTGGCGGGCTGCGCCGGTGCGGACGCCTTAGTCTTAGCTGTGGTTTGATTGGCCATCAGATGGTTACGATCTCGCGTTGAATGTTGCCGGTGACTTCCGCCGACTTGGGCCGCACCAACATGTTTACTTCGCTGCGCACGCCAAACTCCGGCAGATAGATGCCGGGCTCAATGGAAAAGCATGAATTGGGAAGAATCCGGCGCTCGTCGTGAATTTCCAGATCGTCCATGTTAGCTCCGTTGGAATGTACGTCAGTGCCGATGGAATGTCCGGTGCGGTGAATGAAATAATCACCGTAGCCTTTCTGCTTGATATGGCCGCGAGTGGCGCGATCCACTTCCCATCCCGCAATCGGCCGTCCGGCGCTGATCGCGTCGGTTACGGTCTTGACGCCGGCGTCGCGCGCATCGCGCACAATCTCGAATACTTCGCGGATGCGGTCCGAGGGAGACTTGCCGACGAAACCCATCCACGTAATGTCGTAGTACACCGCGCCCGGAATGTCTTTCTTTCCCCACACATCGAGCAGGATCAGATCGCCTTCGCGAATGGGGACGGGGCGATCGGCGCGCGGCTCGTAATGCGGGTTGCCAGCGTTCGCATTGACGGCCACGATCGGTGGATCGTCGGCGTGCAGATTATCGCGGCGGAATGCTTCCACAAACCACTGCTGAATTCCATGTTCGGTCGTTCCACCGTTGCGCGCGCGCTTCCCGATTTCCTTGAAGGACGCCGCCACGATTGAGTCGATGCTATCGCGCGCGGCAAAGTGCGTCTTGATTTGCTCTTCGCTCCAGGTGGATTCGAATTGTGCGATAAGATCGGCGGAGCTCACCACATTCTTGCCCAAGCCGCGCAGCAACTCGATGGTGCCGCCATCGACCAGAGAGATGGTGAAGACGATGTTATTAGGCGAATACTGCATGGCGATGTCGCGGTACGGTGCGAGCATCGGCTTCAGAGTGTCGAACAATTCCTGCCATCCGGAATATTGGCGTTTGCTGCCGGGCAAGGAGTCGAGATGGCCGGCTTCGATTTTGTGAACCAGCTTTACCGGTTCGCCCTGCGCCGGTATCAGATAAAACCAGCGGCGTGTGACCATCATCCCTGCCGGCAGTCCGAGCACCCGGTAGGCGATGGGATCGCGATGGTGGTGGTCGTAGAACAGCCACGCGTCGATGTTGCGTTCGCGCAGCGCAGATTGAATGGCAGCGAGGTCCATAGGCAAACGTCTATTGTAAACAAAGGGAACGATTTGGGCGAATCTGGGCGGAGGCCGCGCTGTCAAAAATCGATTCGTTTGCTCGGACTCCTTGTTACACTAAGCCCGAAATGCCTGCGATAGCTGAACCCGCCAGTGCGGCTGCAGTAACCAAGCGCGTCCGCATCGAATCGATTGACGTGGTGCGCGGCGTCATCATGATTCTGATGGCGCTCGACCATACGCGGGACTTCTTCGGCAATTCCCGCTTGAATCCCACCGACCCGGCCACCACGACGATCTCACTATTTTTTACGCGCTGGATTACGCATTTTTGTGCGCCCGTTTTCTTTCTACTCACCGGCACGGGCGCTTATCTTTCACTGCGCAAGAAATCCAAAGGCGAGTTATCGCGATTTCTCTTTACTCGCGGTCTCTGGTTAATTTTTCTGGAAATCGTGGTGGTGCGCTGTTTTGGCTGGCAGTTCAACTTCGACTATCACCTGACGATCCTCAACGTTTTATGGGCGCTGGGCTGGGCTATGATCACGCTCTCGGTTCTGGTTTACCTGCCGGCTTCCGTCGTGGCGGGATTCGGCATCGTGATGATCGCAACCCACAATCTGCTCGATTCCGTCGACTCGTCCAATCCGATTTGGTCGATCCTGCATTC
>JBAPQU010000010.1:0-4121 GCA_049280795.1 Candidatus Sulfotelmatobacter sp. | reverse complement strand
TCGCGCTCCTGCAGCATGGGCTCGCCGCCGGTGATCTCCACCAAACCTCGGTTGGGGCTGAGTCGAGTTACTTCGTTCCAGACTTCTTCGGAGCTCATCTTGCGGCCGCCCTGGAAGGTGTATTCGCTATCGCACCAGAGGCAGCGAAGATTGCAACCGGTGAGCCGCACAAATACGCAGGGCAAGCCGGCGTGTGTGGATTCTCCTTGCAACGATTTGTAGATTTCGGTTATCTGCATTGAAAACAGTTGCCAGGCGCCGGTTGCCAGCTGCCAGTCTAAGACTCCGCTTGTTTTGATACCGACGCCAGCAAACCATTCAGGATGCGGCCGACTTCGGCGCAAGAATGAAACAGTCCGCGCGTTTGTTCTTTCTGCAAATAACCTAGATTCTCGGCAATTTGCAACTGAGTTTCTACTTCCATAAGAGAGCCTCTGGCCTGTCCAAGAAAGTACCGGAATTCTTTCTCCGAAAGCCGGCCTTGTCCTTCGGCAATATTGCTTGGAATCGAAACTGCGGCGCGACGGAGCTGAGAGGTGAGTCCAAATAGTTCGTCTTTCGGGAATCCAGCGGTGGCGCGATACGTCGCTGTAACTAGATCCATTGATTTTTGCCAAGCCACCAAGTCTTTGTAGGGCCGTCCCATCCTAAATACCTCTCGACATCGTAGTACTGGCAACTGGCAACTGGCGGCTGGCAACTTTTACTCACTGTATTTCGCGGTGGTCGTGTCGGTCTCAAACACGGTTACGTCTTTTACCCGCACGCGGCCGTTGGTTACGCTTTTCAGCCGTGCGTTCGATTCGTCGTAAAAATACTTCGCCAAGTTCTCGGCGGATGGGTTGATCACGGTAAAGGGTTCGATTTCGTTGATCATCTGGTGATCGAGGCGTTCGATCACGTGCCTCATGACCTCGCGCAAGTCTTTGAAGTCGAGCAGAAGTCCTGCCTTATCGAGCTCGGCGCCGGCCAGGGTTACGCGGATCTTATAGTTATGGCCGTGCGGATTTTCGCACTTGCCTTTGTAATTGCGCAGGTAATGGCCCGCGGCAAAAGTATCGTCAACCGTTACTTCGAACATGCATTCCTCAGCGGCTCCGCGTGCCCATGGACAGGGCCGCGTTTGATGGCGAAACATCTTATTATACGGTGCTTCGCAGCCATTCCGCTTGACTGTCTCGGTCTCCGAAATGTAGCTTGCATATTCGGCTTCATCCGCAAAAAGGGAGCATACATGCAGCGTCGCAACTTGCCCGCCGTCGTTTTTGTCGCTCTGGTTTTCGCTGTACTGACATTCACTTCACGTCTTACCGCGCAGAACAAGCCCGATGGGCCGGAGTTTGACGTCAGGGAACACTACACGAAGTATGAATACAGAATCCCGATGCGCGACGGCGTGCACCTGTTCACTTCCGTATACGTGCCCAAGGACACGTCCCGCGCTTACCCATTTCTGATTAACCGTACTCCTTACAGCGTGGGGCCGTATGGGGTGGATCAGTACCGCAAGCAACTGGGCCCATCGCAGGATTTCGACAAGGCGGGATACATTTTCGTCAATCAGGATGTGCGAGGCCGATACATGTCGGAGGGGACGTTCGTCGAGATGCGCCCGCACATCGACAACAAGAAATCCAAACAGGATGTGGACGACAGCAGCGACCTCTACGACACCATCGACTGGCTGCTGAAAAACGTGCCCAACAACAACGGAAACGCAGGCATCTGGGGCATTTCTTACCCGGGATTTTTTACCTCTGCCAGCATCATCGATTCGCATCCGGCGCTGAAGGCCGCCTCGCCGCAGGCGCCGATGACCAACCTGTTTATGGGCGACGACGCCTACCACGGCGGCGCGTTCATGCTGAACGCGAATTTCGGTTTCTACGCTTTTTTCAAGCCGCAGGAGAACCCGCAGTTGCCGCCGAAGACGCCGGTGCCCTTCGATTACGGAACGAAAGACGGCTACGAGTTTTACCTGAACGTGGGTCCGACCGGAAATCTTTCCAAGTATCTGGAAGGCAAGAGCGCGCTGTTCGACGACCAGATGCACCACGACACTTACGATGATTACTGGAAAGCTCGCGATCTGGCGCCGCATATGAAGAATATTCATTGCGCGGTGCTGACGGTTGGAGGATGGTTCGACGCAGAGGATCTGCAGGGTCCGTTCAGCACCTTCCATGCCATCGACAAGAACAACTCGGGAATATTCAATGCGCTGGTGGTGGGCCCGTGGGTGCACGGCGGGTGGTATCGCTACGATGGCGAGAGCCTGGGGCGAGTGGAATTCGCTGCGAAGACCGGGGACTATTACCGAAAAAATATTCTGTTTCCGTTTTTTGAGCAGTATCTCAAGGGTAGTGGAGACGAGAAACTTCCGAAGGCGTTTGTTTTCGAGACCGGCACAAATGTTTGGAGACGGTATTCTGCATGGCCACCGAAAGAAGCGGAGGCGAAGACGCTTTACTTCCGCGCGGGTGGCGGGCTTTCGTTTGATCCGCCAGCTGCCGACTCTACCGAGTTCGACGAATACGTGAGCGATCCGGCCAAGCCCGTGCCTTTTGTGAATTACGCTTCGGTGAACGTGCCGCAGGAATACATGTTGTCCGATCAGCGCTTCGCTTCCAGCAGGACCGATGTGCTGGTTTATGAGACGCCGGTTCTGCAGGAAGATGTGACGATAGCAGGGCCGATTGAGCCGCGACTTTTCGTTTCGACAAGCGGAACGGATTCGGATTGGGATGTGAAGGTGATTGACGTGTATCCCACGGATTATCCCGACAGCAAGTTCGACGCGCCCAAGCCGGAAGACAAAGATAAGCCCCGAACTGACGTGCCTACGCCGTCTTTTACGATGGCTGGATATGAGCAACTCGTGCGCGGCGAGCCGTTTCGCGGGAAGTTCCGGCACAGCTTCGAAAAGCCGGAGCCCTTCACGCCCGGCAAGGTGGAGGAGATCAACTTCCACATGCAGGACGTGAATCATACCTTTCGCCGCGGACACCGCATCATGGTGCAAGTGCAGAGTTCGTGGTTCCCGCTTACCGACCGCAATCCGCAAACATTTGTTGATATTCCTAGCGCGAAGCCCTCGGATTTCGTGAAGGCCACGGAGCGCGTGTATCACACAAAAGGAGAAGCTTCAGGGATTGGGGTGGGAGTGCTCGCCAGCGCGGAAGAACGCAAGTAGCGCTCATTCTGAGCCGCCGGCAGCCGCAAATTTATTTGGCCTGCGTTACAATTCTGAGCATTCGCCTCACTACTGGGGTACGGACCCGCGCCCACGCGGGATTATGGTTGAGGCAGTAAGGACTGGTGCCAATGAACGTCCTGTTGCTTTCCATGCCCGACTCTTTCGAGCACATGCCCCCGGCTGGGATTCGCATGCCGAACGGCGCGCTGACATCGCTGGCGGGAAATGTCGATCCACATCACCGTGTGGCCGTAGCTGACTTGATCCTGGTTCACCGCAGGGTGCGCGAGACCGTAATCCGGCTGGTGCGCGAACTTGATCCAGAAGTGGTTGGACTTTCCATCATGACCTTTCAGCGGCGCACCGCCGGACGCATTATTGATTTGGTTCGCGCGCTCAGGCCGGGAGTGAAGATTGTGGTGGGGGGCTACGATCCCAGCCTTGCGCCTGAGGCTTACGAAAACATGGGAGTCGACTACCTTGTGCGCAGCGAAGGCGAAGTTACCTTTCGGGAATTGTTGCGCGCGATTGAAAATGGAACCGGGGTCGAGGGGATTGGCGGGCTCTCGTACCGAAATGGCGCGGGCTGGGTACACAATCCCGGCCGGGCACCGCACCGGCTTGAGGATAAGGAGATCCGTCCGCCGAACCGGGATGCGCGGGTTTTAAAGGGATACACGCTGATGGGGCGGCAGGTGGATGTGATCGAGACGTCGCGCGGCTGCACTTTCGATTGCAGCTTCTGCTCGATCATCGAGATGCGCGGGCGCAACTTCCATACCTATTCGTTCGACCGCGTGCTGGACGACATTCGCGACGCCCGCGACCACGGGGCTCGAACGATCTTCCTGGTGGATGACAATATCACGCTGAACGTGAAGAGGTTTGAGGCTTTGTGCGAGGCCATTATTGCGGCCGGGCTGCA
>JBAPQU010000009.1:0-26311 GCA_049280795.1 Candidatus Sulfotelmatobacter sp. | reverse complement strand
ATACCAGACCGTTCACGATCGCAGCCGTCAGCGTTCCGCCCAGGCTGGCGTTGCCGCTTACGCTAAGCGCGCTGTAGGTGCCGGCAGTGAGGCCGCCGATGGATACGTTCATGGTTCCGGTAGCCAGCTGTGTGTAGGTTCCAGTGATGGCGAGCAATCCGGCGACGCCGCTATCACCCACGTTCAATACGGCGGCGGTCCCGGTGGCGTTGCCGATGGAAGTGTTGCCCTTCAGCGTGCCCGCTCCGAAGATCGAGCCGCCAGTGGCCGTGATGCTGGTGCTTGCCAGCGTTCCGTCGACTGTAGTAGTGCCCGCGGTTTGACTGTAAGCGCCGCTCGCTCCACCGGCGGTAAACGTGCTACCGGCTTGAACGGCCACCGTGCCCGTGTTGGCGAAGGTTGCCGCGGAGGTGGAAATGCTGGTGCCGGAGCCTACTATGGTGAGGCTCTTGGTATTGCTGGCCAGAGCGGCGAGCGCGTTCACTCCGTTGGAATTGATGGTGCCGCCTTCCAAAGTTAGAGTGGCCGAGTTTTTTGTGACGCTGATGCCAGCGGTCGTCAAATCCAAATTGCCGGCCAACACATATGTGCCAGCCCCAAGAGTGGTGCCAGTGATCTGAGTCAGCTTGGCGGCGGTGAAGCTGTCGCCGGCGTTGACGGTCAACGTGCCCGTGTTGCTGAAGCTCGCTGCTGTAGTCGAAACATTGTTGCTGGCACCGCCGATGGTTAGCTTGCCGCTGTTGATAGCCAAGCCCGCGAGGGCGTTAGTGGAGTTCGATGTGTTCTCGATCGTTCCACCGGCGAGCGTGAGCGTGGCCGCGTTGGTAGTGATGGTTTGCGCCGCGCCGGAGATGTTCAGGTTTGCATCCAGCACAAAAGTTCCAGCAGTCAGCGAACCGCCGCTGCTCTGCGTGAGAGAGCCGATGGTGAAGCTCTCACCGGGGAGAAGCGTAAGCGACCCGGCATTGCTGAACGCACCGGCATCGGTGAAGGCTACTCCGCCGATGGTGAGACCGCCGGTAGCCGTGATGGTGGTCAGACCCGCCAGAGCGTTGGTGTTTAGGCTGTTGTACGTGTTGATGAGCTGCCCGCCGCCTTCCTCAGTCACCTTGGCGGCCATCATAGTGATGCCGTTCGGCCCGGCGTTCCACTGAATATTGCTTCCGTCTGCGATGTAGGTGCCGCCGGTCAGGGTGGCTGTGCTCTGATTATCGTTGGTGAAGAAGGTAACGCCTGGCCCTTCAATAGTGAGCGTGGCTCCGTCCGCTTCTACGGTACCGGTATTGGTGAAGAGCTGGCTGCTGACATCGATGACGAGATTTCCGCTGGCATTCGCGAGGATGGTGCCAGAATTTACCAGGCCCATGGAAGCGTTTCCAATATTGCCTGCGCCTTGGATCGTCTCCGCATTGGTGAGAACGTCATTTGCGGAATTGCCGAAAATGTAGTTCTGCGCATTGGCGGAGAGAGTTACCGTGCCGCCGCTTAGGGTTACATCTCCGTTCAACACCAACTCGGTTACATTGCCCACCGAGTTCAGTTGGACAGCGCCGAGTTGCGCGTACGTTCCGGCTTCGAGATCCAAAACCGCAGCGTTGTCGACCTTCAGGATTCCGCCCGCGGAGTTGTTGATCGTGCCGCCCAACGTGTTCGTGCCCGAGGCGATCTCAATGGTTCCCGCCGCACTGTTGGTCAGCGTGCTGCCGCCGTGAATCGTGCCGTTCGACAACTGCAAGGTAGAGGCTCCGGTCAGCGTGATCGCTCCGCCGGTTACCGTCGAACTCGTCACCTGCAGCGTGCCGGTGTTGGCTGCGATCGTTCCTCCGGTGTTGACCACATCCCCCGTGCTGGATAATGCCAGCGTCGCACCCGCCGTAGCTTCCAGGGTGCCAGTGTTGGTCACGCCGCCATTGGCCTGGATCGTCATCCCCGCCGAGCCATTGGAATTGATGGTGCCGGAGTTGACCAGCGTCATCTGTCCGTGCCCGATCTGGCCAGCCCCTTGAATTGTCTCCTCGTTGGTGAGCGTGTTGTTTGAAGTTTGGCCGAAGATATAGTTCTGCGCGTTGTTGGAGAGCGTTACCGTGCCGCCGCTCAACGTAACATTATCTTGCAGCACCAACTCGGTCACGTTTCCAATCGAATTCAGTTGTACGGCGCCCAGCTGAGCATATGTTCCGCCCTGCAGGTCCAGAACCGCGCCGTTATCGATCTTCAGGATGCCGCCCGCCGCGTTGTTAATCGTTCCGCCGAGCATGTTCACGCCCGAGACCATCTCGATAGTTCCCGTTGCGCTGTTCGTCAACGTGCCGCCCTGAATGGTTCCCGTGCTCAGTTGCAAGTTGGACGCGCCCGTCAGCGTGATGGCTCCTCCGTTCACGGTTGAACTCGCCACTTGCAGCGTGCCCGTGTTGGCGAGGATCTTTCCTCCGGTATTGGTGACCGTTCCGGTGCTGCTTAGTGCGAGCGTCGCACCCGAGGTCGCTTCCAGCGTGCCGGTGTTGGTCACGCCGTCGTTGGCCTGTATGGTCATCCCCGCCGAACCATTGGAATTGATGGTGCCGGAGTTCACCAGAGTCATCTGTCCGTTCCCGATGTGGCCGGCCCCCTGAATCGTTTCCTTATTGGTAAGCGTGTCGGCCGCGATGCCTCCAAAAATATAATTCTGAGCGTTGTTGGAGAGCGTCACCGTACCAGCGCTCAGGGTTACGTTGCCGTTCAGCACCAACTCCGTAATGTTGCCAATCGAATTCAGTTGCACTGCACCCAGCGTCGCATAGGTTCCACCCTGCAAGTCGAGGACAGCGTTGTTGTCGATCTTCAGGATGCCGCCCGTCGGGTTGCTAATCGTCCCGCCCAGAACGTTGGTTCCGCTCACGATTTCGATCGTCCCGGTTGCGCTGTTCGTGATCGTACCGCCCTGAATCGTTCCATTGGAAAGCTGTAACGTGGATGCGCCGGTTAAAGTGACGGCTCCGCCGGTTACCGTTGAATTCGTCACTTGGACGGTGCCGGTATTAGCGGCGATCGTTCCTCCGGTGTTGATCACATTTACCGTGCTCGACAATGCCAGCGTCGCACCCGAGGTCGCTTCCAACGTGCCCGTGTTGGTGACGCCGCCGTTGGCTTGGATCGTCATTCCCGCCGATTGATTGGCGTTGATAGTCCCAGAGTTCACCAGAGTCAGCTGTCCATTCCCGACGTGCCCGGCGCCCTGAATCGTCTCCGCATTGGTCAGAATGTCGGTCGACACCCCACCGAAGATATAGTTTTGCGCGTTGTTAGACATTGTTACCGTGCCACCACTCAGCGTAACGTTGCCGGCCAGCACCAGCTCCGTAACATTTCCCACCGAGTTCATCTGCACTGTTCCGAGCTGCGCGTAAGTTCCACCCTCCAGATCCAAAACCGCGCCGTTGTCGATCTTGAAGGTCCCGCCCGCAGAGTTGTTGATCGTCCCACCCAGATCGTTCGTTCCCGCCACGATTTCGATCGTCCCCGTCGCGCTGTTGGTCAGCGTGCTGCCGCCGTGAATCGTTCCATTGCTCAACTGCAGCGTGGACGCTCCCGTCAATGTGACCGCACCGCCGCTCACTGTTGAACTCGTGACTTGTACGGTACTGCCGTTGGCCGCGATTGTTCCGCCTGTATTGATCACATTGCCTGTGCTCGAGAGCGCCAGCGTTGCACCGCCGGTCGCTTCCAACGTCCCGGTGTTGGTAATGCCGCCATTGGCCTGGATCGTCATTCCCGCCGATTGATTGGCATTGATGGTTCCGGAGTTCACCAGGGTCAACTGTCCATTCCCGATGTGCCCAGCGCCTTGAATCGTCTCCGCGTTGGTCAGCGTAATGGCACCGGTCGCTCCGAAGATGTAGTTCTGCGCGTTGCTGGAGAGCGTTACGCCTCCGCCGCTTAGCGTGACGTTTCCTAAGAGCACCAGTTCGGTGACGTTTCCCGCCGAGTTGAGCTGCAATGTGCCCAACTGCGCATACGTCCCCGGGCGCAAGTCCAGAACGGCGTTGTTATCGATCTTGAAGGTTCCACCCGCCGAGTTGTTAATCGTCCCACCCAAATAGTTCGTGCCCGCTGCGATCTCAATTGTTCCCGTCGCACTATTCGTCAATGTTCCGCCCGAAATGGCCGCATTGGTGAGCTGCAAAGTTGACGCGCCCGTAAGCGTTACAGCTCCACCTTTGATCGCCGAACCGTTTACCTGAATCGTGCTCCCGTTGGCGGAAATTGTTCCGCCGGTGTTAATCACAGTTCCGGTGCTGCTCAACACCAATGTTGACCCGGCCGTCGCCTCCAGCGTACCCGTGTTGGTTAAACCATCGTTGGCATCGATCGTCATTCCAGCCGACTGATTGGCGTCGATCGTTCCCGAATTCACCAGCGCCATCTGCCCATGCCCGATCTGGCCGGCGCCCTGAATCGTTTCCTGGTTGGTGAGCTGATCCAGCGCGGTCGCGCCAAAGATATAGTTCTGCGCATTGTTTGAAAGGGTCAACGTGCCCGTGCCGCTCAGGACGACGTTTCCTTCCAGCACCAACTCGGTCGCATTTCCGATCGAGTTCATGTTGATGGTTCCGTTGTTGGTGATGTTGCCAAAGGCGTCCAAGGCAACGTTGTTCACGATAGCCAAGTCGTCGCCCGAGCCACTCAGGGTGAGCGTCCCAAACTGGCCGCTGCTGACGTTCATATTCACACTGGCCGTGGCAGTGCCAATGGTGACGGCGGAAGTGCTCGTGGGCACCCCATTGCTCCAGTTCCCCGCGGTGCCCCAGTTGTTGTCTCCCGCGGTGCCGGTCCAAGTATCACCGGTAAGGGGCGGCGCCTTCGACGCGTTTTTCACCGAGGCTGCGCTCTGCAAGTTCGGGCTCGACTGCGATTGCTGCGAGAGTTTGCGCTTCTGTCCTGTTGCCGCTTGCGCCGAAGCCAAGCCGTCAAGACTGAAAAGGGTTGCAAGGAGGCAAAGTACAGTGATCAAGAATGCGGCTACGCGGGAGGACGAGGTGCGCATTAAGACATCTCCGGGAGAAAAATTTGCGTGCTTGGGCTTTTTTTGGCGAGCAGAAACCGCCAAACGGCTTGCTAGTGGCCGTCGGAGGAGGAGTCTATCTCATCCCCGCTCTAAATGTCCTTACGGAATCATTAATAATTCTAAAGAATGGCAAATGCTGCGAATTTGCACGAAGAAGTACGCAAGAAATTGCACAGAACACCTCTCCAGGCGCTCTATTGCACGCGAGCTTGATGAATCGTAAGGTGAGCTGGACCCGGAATTAGCATATTTAAAGAGGTGACTTCTGTCCTGAAGAGTCAGAGACTGGAGCGATCCACGTGCATGTCTTAATCGGTGCAAGAAGTGACTTCGAAAATCGGGACTATGGGGCGCTTTTGCCGAAGGCCAGCGCGATTGCTGGCATGGAGACGGTTACCTCTCCGCTGATCGCGCGTCTGGCATGGAAGTTTTTAAGTTTGATTAGCAATGGCGGTGTGACTTCCTGACCCTTCGAAACCAGCACGACTCCGTCGGGGGTGCGGACTTCTTGCTGGATGATCATCCCAACTGCAAGGTCCTGGATCCGGCATTTTCGTACTTCGCCCTCTTCTGCATTCGGATCCAACGTGATGAGAGCCTCGAAAAAATCCGGACTGAAGCCCTTGTTTTGGCGGGAGAGCGTGTGTACCGCCTCGGTTCGCGACGTCCCCTTGTGAATAAGCCGTTCATAAGCCAGGATCAACCGAAGTATCTCTGACCCATAGCGCAAGTCCGCGTTCGCCGAGTCGGAGGCCTCAGGGACCGGCCCGTTCTGGTGTTCGATCATCCACGCAATGGGTTCCAGCCGCGGAATTTTCGAAAGAAGATCGTAAGCCACTCTGGGATGCGCGTCGTATTGTGTCTGCTCATTCGGCAAGAGCTTCTCCCCTTTATAGACGGCGTTGAGCGTTTCCGGAGGCAAGGTGACGCAACCTAACTGGGACATCATCGCTGCGACCTCGTATTGCCAGGGGTTGGCCAGCTTCATCGCGGTCACGATGTGGTGGATGTAGCGCCGAGCTCGCTCGGCGCGGCTGAAAGCCGTCGGATTGACCAGACTTAGAACCTCGGTCAGCACTTGAATGCTGCCGCTCAGCGTCTGCTCCAGAAGCTGCTTTTCCGCCGTGACCAGCCGGTACTGGAGGAGCGCCGCCGTCAAGGTTTGCGCCATCTCCTCCTTGCTGCACGGTTTGTTGAGGAAGCGGAAGATGCGGCCCTCATTAATGGCATGGACGGCCGTATCCATATCGGCGTTACCAGTAAGCATAATGCGGATGGTGTCCGGTGATTGGGCCTTGATTCGGCTCAAGAACTGGATACCGTCCATGACTGGCATGCGCATGTCGGAAATCACAACTGCGTAGGGCCCGCTATCCGCGACGAGTTTCAGGGCTTCCTGGCCGCCCAGGGCAGTCTCCATCTGGAATTCCCGGCTCAAGCTACGCCGATACCCGCTCAGGATGTTGTTGTCATCGTCGACTAGAAGGATTTTTTCGGTCATGGTGTCACTCTTATTCCCTTTACTACCTGACGTTAGTTTTGCCGGAGCGGATATCCAGCACGGCCGGGCAAATGGCCCTCCTCTCGTGAGGTCATCCTTCGTGCTTTGCATACCCCTGCAAGCACGTCCACGGAGTGAGGAGCCACAGGTTATCTAATCGGTATATCTTCCCCGGAAAATTAGTTACTTCCGGTACCGGCAGGCCTCCACACAGGTTTTTTTAAAAAACCTTTAAGTAAAACGCGTTCCTGCCGATGACTTGAGATTAGGGCTGGCCCCGAGGTGTCGACATTGTGAAACACATCCCGACTGCGAATCACAAACACACGAACCGTCTTTCTCCACCCCACTCCCTCCTGGCCTCGCGGGAGATCGCGGTTCGCCTGGGGCTGGCATTCAGTCTGCTCGTCGCCTTATTGATCGCCGTTGGCGATTTGGGACTGCGCCGGGTGGACCGCGTGAACGTGGATCTGCAGGAAGTAATGAGCACGCAGTGGAATAAAGTTCGCCTGTCTCGCGAAGCTGTGACTCACTCCAATCGCAACAGTCGCATCACGATGCAGATATTCCTGCTCAAGGATAGAAAGCATATCGATGACATCCTGAAGAACCGGGTGGAGAACACCACGGAAATCTCAGAGTTACTTGCCAAGCTGAAAGGCCTTTGCCAGTCCGAGGAAGAAAGAAAGCTACTGATTGCAATCGAGGAAGCCAGAGCCCGGTATATCGAGAGCTACCTGCGAGCCCTCAGACTCCTCCTCGATGAAGGAAAACGCGATGAGGCGGTAGCTGTCATGTCCCAGGAAGCTACCCCGGCGCTGCTCGAATACCACGCCGCCTGGGATGAGTTCGTGAGCTTCCAGGGAAATCAGCTCGAACTGGCAGCCCGGCAGAGCAAGGAGCGCTACGCCGCGGCTCGTCGGGTTGCCCTGACCATACTCATAGCCGCCGTGGCTATCGCCGGCGGGATCGCGTTTTTCGCTACCAGCCGCATGGTCCGGGAGATGACAGCCCGCTTGCGGGACGAGAGACAGGCCCTGCAAGCGGCGCATCGGGAGGCGGAAGTTTTTATCGGCGCCGTGCCATCGATTCTTATCGGTGTGGACCAGGACTCGCACATCACGCGTTGGAACTTAACGGCTGCGAGTGCGTTCGGCTTATCGGGAGGTGAAGTTGTGGGCAAGCGGCTGGCAGACTGCGGTGTCAAATGGCTGCGGCCTGATATGGCGGAAGAAATTCAATCCTGGTGCTCGGAACGGGGATCGCGGCGATGTGACCATATTCCGTTTGAGATGAATGGTGAAACACGTCTTCTTGGACTGACCATCACGGCGGTTCGCGTGTCCGATAAGGACTCGACCGAACTACTCGTCATCGGTTCTGACGTCACCTATCGCAGCGCCCTGGAAGTGCAGCTCCGCCAAGCACAGAAACTGGAGTCAGTGGGGCAACTGGCGGCCGGAATAGCTCACGAGATCAACACGCCGACCCAGTACATCGGGGACAACGTGCGGTTCCTGAAGGATTCGTTCCAGGATCTGAAAAACCTCCTAACCAACTATGACCGGCTCCTGGCCGCCGCCAAAGACAAAGCCTTGTCTGACGAAATCGTTCAGGAAGTCGCGGCTGCGGTGCAGCGCGCAGACGCTGGCTATCTGCTTGACGAAATTCCCAAAGCCATTGAGCAAACCCTCGAAGGCATAACCCGAGTCTCAACGCTCGTGAGTGCGATGAAGGAGTTCTCCCATCCCGGCACCAAAGAGAAAACTCCTCTCGATTTGAATCATGCCATTGAAAGCACGATAACAGTCGCGCGAAACGAGTGGAAATACGTGGCGGACATGGAAACCGACTTCGACCCGTCACTGCCTCAGATTTCTTGTCAGCCCGGGGAATTCAACCAGGTGATTCTGAATCTGATAGTCAATGCCGCCCATGCAATTAACGACGTTGTCGGAAAAGGCGGCTCGACAAAAGGAAAGATCCGGGTACAGACGCTTAATTTTTCGGAGTTGGTGGAGATCCGTATTGGGGACACTGGATCGGGAATCCCAGAAAAGGTGCGCGCCCGTATCTTCGATCCCTTCTTCACCACCAAGGAGATTGGCAAGGGAACGGGGCAGGGCCTGGCTATTGCTCGTTCCGTGGTCGTTGACAAGCATGGAGGAAGTATTCACTTCGAAACTGAAGAGGGTAAGGGCACAACCTTTGTCATTCGCCTTCCCCATGATGGCAAGTCTCTTGCCGCAAAGGCGGCCACCGCATGAAACGCATCTTGTTCGTGGACGATGAAAGCAAGATTCTCGACGGGATCCGGCGCATGCTGCATGGAGACCGAAACCGATGGGATATGCAGTTTGCGGTCGGTGGCGAAGCTGCCCTGCAAGCCTGCGAGGCCGGCAGTTTCGACGTCATCATTTCCGATATGCGCATGCCAGGGATGGATGGGGCCACTTTGCTGGGCCAAATTCGTGACCGCTTTCCCAGCATGGCGCGAATTATTTTATCCGGGTATTCCGAAATCACGCTGGCGACGCGTTCGGTTCCCATGGCGCATCGCTTTCTGGCTAAGCCATGCAACGCATCGGAGCTTCAGTCCACAATCGAACGGGTGTGTGCGCTGCAGGATATACTTCGCACGCCCGAAATCCAGAAAACTGTTGGAACAATCGGCGAACTCCCGTCCCTATCGAGAACCTACACCGATCTGGCCAAAGCCGTGCAAGATCCGAACGGTTCCATCGAGACGGTGGCAAAGATTATTGAGCAGGACGTTGCCATGTCAGCGAAGGTGCTGCAACTCGTCAACAGCGCATTCTTCGGGCTGGCAAGGACGGTCACCCATCCCAAAAACGCAGTCTCTTTTCTGGGAATGGAGACCGTGAAGAATCTGGCTTTAGCTTCCGAGGCGTTCAGGGTTTTTGCCCCCGACTCACGCATTCCACAGGAGGTCTACGAGTCCATGCAGGTGCATGCGCAGCGCACCGCGGCGATTGCGGGCGCGCTGCCCGGAGATCCGAAGTCCCGAGACGTTACGGTCCTGGCCGCACTCCTGCACGATATCGGGCGGCTCATCCTCGCCAGTAGGATGCCGGATAAGTTTTGCGCTGTGTTGTCGACCGTTCGCGTGCGCAAATGCGAACCTTTTGAAGCGGAAGAAGAACTGATGGGAACTTCGCATGCGGAGATAGGTGCGTACCTGCTGGGATTATGGGGCCTCCCAAATCTCGCGGTTGAAGCTATCGCGCATCACCACCATCCCACTCGCATACCGCATTCTGGTTTCGACAGTTCGGTAGCCATCTACGTTGCCGATCTGCTGACCCACGAACTGGACGCGCCCCCACAGAAGTCAGCATTAACGGATCTCAGGGAGTCGGATCGCGCTTGTCTGGAGACGCTCGGGATTTTGCCTCGACTTGCCGAATTTCGTGAGCTTGCAAGGCAAAGCGGCGGCAACTGAAATCGCAAATCAATCAGCCAGGATGTGCCGAGTCGACTATGGTTAGTTTTTATTTCTCAGCGTAGGCGGCGAATGGTTCCTCATGTGGCAGTCGAAGACATGGAACGGTCAAGAGGCGGCCTTCCGCACGTTCACCGTTGTCGGCATTGTGCTACTGCTCGTGATGCAACCAGAAAACGAGAAGCAGCCCTAGCTTTCGGCTTCCACTCCCAAAATTGCGGTGCGGAACCGCCATCTGCCGATGCAAAGAAGTGATCCGGCTCATCAGCAGAACCTTGTTGTATTACGTCTACACCCCGCAAAATGGCCCATCTGCGCACGATTCCGAGAATGCCATTTTTGTTTATGCGCTCCATCGTTTTTTTGCGTTTCCGTTCGTGAAGCGACTTCGCTATGTGTAACTTGCCTGAATCGAGAGGCGACAGAATCGTAGCGGGGCTCGAACGGCGGCAAATTGCAGGCGAGGGATGGAGATGCGGACTGGCAGTAATGCGGTTGAGGCGACCAAAGCATCAGTGGGAGGGAACGGTCTTCGAGTTCGTGAACAGGTGCCTCGGCTGATCACGCAGGGCTACGAATCGATGACTACTTCGGAAAAGGATCTGCTGAAGTGGGTGGGCGTCTTCTTCCGAAAGCCCACGCCGGGGAAGTTCATGATGCGGATCCGGATGCCGAACGGATTCACCAGCAGTGGCCAACTGCGCGCGATTGCGGACCTTTCACGCCGTCTCGGGAATTGCGTGCTCGACATCACGACCCGCCAGCAGATTCAACTGCGGGGATTCGAGTTAGGGAGCGTGACCGAAATCTGGGAAAAGCTTCGGGGCGTTGATCTGCATTCCCTCCAGACAGGCATGGACAACGTGCGCAATATTAATGGATGCGCGTTGTCGGGTCTCACGCTGAACGAGTTGTTTGACGCTTCGCTGGTGGTGGCGGAATTGGATTCAATCCTGGTAGGAACGAACGGCAATCCCGAGTTCGCCAACCTGCCCAGGAAATTCAACATAACGATTAATAGTTGCGTGGAGAATTGCACGCACGACGAATCGCAGGACGTGGCGCTGGTGCCGGCGATGCGGCGGGATCGAGTGGGATTCAACGTGCTGGTCGGCGGCAAGATGGGATCGGGCGGGTTCACGATTGCGTCATCATTGGATGTGTTCGTATGGATTCCGAAGGCAGCTCAGCTTGCAGCCGCACTGGTGGGTATATTCCGCGATCATGGGCCCAGGGAAGCGCGTTCGAAGTGCCGCTTCGCATTCCTGATTGAAGAGTGGGGCCTGCCACGATTGCGCGAAGAACTTGCCCAGCGAGTGGACCACTACCTGGAACCCGCGGGACGAGATGTGCGCAGCCAATATCATTCCGATCATCTGGGAATCACTCCCCAAAAACAGCCGGGTTATCGGTCCGTGGGGATGTGCGTGCCGATGGGGAGGCTGTATCCGAACCAGATCGATGAGATGGCGCATCTCGCAGAAGAGTATGGAAATGGTGAGATCCGTCTGACGACCGGGCAGAATGTTATTCTCCCGAATATTCCCGACGACCGCCTGGATTCCCTGCTGGAAGAAGATTTGTTGCAGGAGCTTTCTCCCACCCCCGCTCGCTTTCACCAAAAGATGGTGGCCTGTACGGGGACCGACTATTGCAATCTGGCGCAGATCGACACCAAAGGACAGGCTGCCGAACTGTCGCGCCGGTTGGATGAAAAGCTTGGGACGCAAGGGCAAGCCGTGAGCCTGCACTGGTCGGGTTGTCCCGCAGGCTGCGGGAATCATCAGGCCGCAGATATCGGATTTCGCGGATTCAAGGCAAGAATCGATGGCAAGACAATCGATGCTGTCGCAATTTACACCGGCGGCAGAACTGGTCCTAATGCTGCGGAGGGGAAAGTGGCCATCGAATTCGTGCCACTGGACGACAACTTACCTGAGGTGGTGGCCAAACTGATTCAGTGCCTCGATCCCCATGTTGGAGCGCAGCGTGACACACCAGCGTTGGTTGCACAGGATACAGCGAGAGATCAGCCCGCATCGGTTAACCTGCCGCCCGGGGAATCACCGCGGACCGAGTTGCAGTAATTGAGAAGACTTAATGAACTATGTCACAGCAAAACGGCAGAAAGAGCGTGAGCCGGGCGCTTTGGGCTGAATCCGTACTTCCTTCTCTTCCCGTCGCGCTCTACACTAATTACATACTGTCGTAGCTAGGGAAAATCATCCATGAGCGGCGAAGGGTTCGGAGGCCTGCGTGTGCTCTCGCTTGAGAGCCGGCGGTCGCGGGAAATGGGTCTGTTGATTACGAACCATGGCGGTCAAGCCACCGTGGTGGCTTCAACGCGCGAGATTCCATCTGGACCGAACGCGGAAGAAACTGCCTTTGCGGAGGGTCTGGTTCAGGGCGAATTCCAAGTCGTCATATTCATGACGGGAGGAGGGACGCGCTCTCTGGCGCGAGCGATCGAGCCAACCTGTCCACGAGAACACATGGTCGCAGCCCTGAATAAGGTGACGGTTATTGCGCGAGGCCCCAAACCGGTCGCGGTCTTGCGGGAGTTCGGCGTAGCGATCACACTGACCGTGCCCGAGCCTAATACTTGGCGCGAGATTTTGGGCGCTCTCGACCAGAATGAGCGAACCATTTCCCTGAAAGGCAGCCACGTAGCAGTACAGGAACATGGTGTGCCCAGCCGCGAACTGTATGCTGGACTTGCCGAGAGGGGAGCGCGGGTATTTCCTGTACCGGTTTACAAATGGGCCCCTCCGGAGGACACGGAGCCATTACGAGCCGCAATTCGTGATCTCGCTCTTGGAAAGTTCGATGTTGTGTTGTTTACCTCGTCGGTCCAGGCGCATCATCTATTTCAGTTCGCAGATGAAATTGGTGAGCATCAAAAAACCGTAAACGCGTTGCGCCGCGCGGTGGTTGGGTCAATCGGGCCAGTTACGTCGGAGACCCTGCGTGAGTACGGCATCACTCCCGATCTGGAGCCGTCGCACCCGAAGATGGGCTTTCTGGTGAAGGAGACGTCTGAGCGAAGCGCGGAGTTTCTGCAACACAAGAACTGATCCGGTGTCCCGCTTTGCCGCAAACCTTATCTTGAGGCGGCGCGGGGGCGCGTAATGCGCCCCGCACGCCAGGAAAAGCAATGACTTCGGTTTAGCAAACTCAGGCAAGGTCGTAGCGATCAAGGTTCATCACCTTGCTCCACGCAGCCGCGAAGTCCTTCACAAACGCCCCTTTCGAGTCGTTACTTGCATAGACTTCTGCGATCGCACGGAGCTGGGAGTGCGAACCGAACAGCAGATCGACGCGCGTGCCGGTCCACTTGGTTTTGCCTGTTGCCCGATCACGCCCCTCATACACGCCTTCGGTAGAGGAGGGCTCCCACTTCGTATTCATGTCGAGCAGGTTAACGAAGAAATCATTGGTCAGCGTCTCGGGCCGATTCGTGAAGACGCCGTGTTTCGTCTGCCCGACATTCGCATTCAGGGCGCGCATGCCGCCGACGAGCGCCGTCATCTCAGGAGCAGTCAGAGTCAGCAACTGCGCCCGATCCACCAGCAACTCCTCAGCCGATAGTTTCTGCCCGCTGCGGAGATAATTGCGGAACCCGTCAGCAACCGGCTCCATTACGGCGAATGAGTGCACGTCGGTCTGCTGCTGCGAAGCATCCGTGCGCCCCGGCGTGAACGGGACCTTCACTTTATGCCCAGCCTTTTTCGCAGCTTCCTCGACAGCCGCGCAGCCGCCTAGAACGATCAGGTCAGCCAGCGAGACCTTCTTACCCTTGTTGCCACCTTTGTTCCCGTTGGGCTTGTTGCCGTTGGATTGGGGGCCGTTGAACTCCTTTTGAATCGCTTCCAGCTTCTTGAGAACCTTCGCGAGTGCAACCGGCTGGTTCACTTCCCAATCCTTTTGCGGCGTGAGGCGAATGCGCGCCCCGTTCGCACCACCGCGCTTGTCAGAGCCGCGGAACGATGCCGCCGATGCCCAGGCAGTCGTCACCAGTTGGGAGGTCGATAGCCCGGATGCGAGGATCTTGGCCCTGAGAGCAGCAATCTCCTTTTCCCCGATCAATTTATGATCCACGGCGGGAACCGGGTCTTGCCACACAAGGGTCTCCTTCGGAACGAGCGGGCCTAGGTAGCGCGCGATCGGCCCCATGTCGCGGTGCGTCAGCTTAAACCACGCTCGCGCAAACGCGTCTGCAAACTGATCTGGATGCTCGTAAAAGCGCCGGGAAATCTTTTCGTAAGCAGGATCGAAACGCAAAGCGAGGTCTGTGGTAAGCATCGATGGCGCATGACGCTTTGATGGGTCGTGCGCATCCGGCACCGAATTCTTGCCGGCGCCATTTTTCGGCGTCCACTGATGGGCGCCGGCCGGACTCTTCGTTAGCTCCCACTCGTAGCTGAACAGGTTGGTGAAGAAATTGTTGCTCCACTTCGTCGGCGTCGTGGTCCAAATCACTTCCAGTCCGCTACCGATCGTGTCGGCACCATGACCTTTGCCAAGTTTATTCTTCCATCCCAGGCCTTGATCCTCGATGCCGGCGCCTTCTGGTTCATTGCCTACATATTGAGCGGGAACGCCAGCACCGTGGGTTTTGCCGAAGGTGTGGCCACCGGCGATGAGGGCAATAGTTTCTTCGTCATCCATCGCCATGCGGGCGAAAGTCTCTCGGATATCCCGTGCCGCAGCCATTGGATCCGGCTTTCCGTTCGGCCCTTCCGGGTTCACGTAGATCAGACCCATCTGCACGGCGCCGAGCGGATTCTGAAGATCGCGGTCGCCGCTGTAACGCTCGTCGGCAAGCCATGTGCCCTCAGGACCCCAGTTCAACTCTTCGGGCTCCCAGACGTCCTCACGGCCGCCGCCAAAACCGAACGTCTTAAAGCCCATCGATTCCAGGGCGACGTTGCCGGCGAGAATCATCAAGTCGGCCCACGAAATTTTCCGCCCATACTTCTGCTTGATCGGCCAGAGCAGCCGGCGCGCCTTGTCCAGGTTCACATTGTCCGGCCAGCTATTAAGCGGCGCGAAGCGCTGCTGACCGGCGCCGGCTCCGCCGCGGCCGTCGCCGATGCGATACGTACCCGCGCTGTGCCACGCCATACGAATGAACAGCGGCCCGTAGTGCCCAAAGTCGGCCGGCCACCACTCCTGCGAATCCGTCATCAGGGCATGCAGATCCTTGATCACGGCATTCAGGTCGAGGCTTTTGAACTCTTCCGCGTAATTGAACTCCTTGCCCATCGGATCGGACTTTGGGGAATGCTGGTGCAGAACCTGCACGTCCACTTGATTCGGCCACCAGTCACGGTTCGTGGGCACGTAAGCAGAGTGGTTAAAAGGGCACTTGGCTTCGGGTAAGGTGCTTTTGTTTTTAGCTTCGGGAGAAACACTGCCCGATGATGTCGCGAGTGTATTTTCCATAATGTTTTCGTCCTTCGAATCCTGGATTAAGTACGCATAAAACAAAATTATTTTTTGGCGCTGCACCGGCGGCAAAGGCCGAAAACCTCGACCAAAGGCTGCGTCAGATCAAAGCCATCCGGCACATGCCGGGATAGCCGTTTGAAATCGATGAACTCTCCTTCAATGTCCTGGACCGCTTTGCAGCGGGAGCAGACCAGGTGGTGATGAGGTTTGAGATTGCCGTCCACGCGTAACGTGTTCGCATGAGGACTGACTTCCCGCAACAATCCGCGTTCGATGAAAAGCCGAAGATTGTTGTAGACCGTGGCGAGAGAAATAGACGGAATGCGGCGCCGCACCGCGGCGTAAATGTCTTCCGGTGAATAGTGGCCGTGAGAAGCGATGACAGCCTCATAGACTACCTGACGCTGGTGCGTGACCGCCAAGCCGTACTTCCCGGCCAGTTCGCGGAACTGTTCATGGGTGAGGCGCATGATTATCGGATGAGAACTATTATAAAACGTCTGAGAGCTGCGTCAAATGTTTTCCCGGCAAAGATATTGCCAGGACGAACGGCGGGTCAGAAGCGACGCTTTATGGTTATGTTTCAGAAAGCGAACTTCGGGCCGAAACTCGATTCGCCCGCGAAGAACGATCTCATCCGGAGAGTTTGTAATCGAGGTGTACAGGCAGGGTGGAAATAACAATTACGTGAGGCTCACGCTGAAGATCGGTAAGCTCTTCCGGCAGCAGACGAGGGTGACGAGCGTAAATATCGTGAGACGCCCCTATGCCAGCACTTGTTCTCAAACTTTCAGTTTAAACGTCCACATCATCTTTCTTGTCTTCGGTTGGATTCATCGCTGCCTTGAACCCCCGTATCCCGTCTCCCAGTCCTTTTCCTAGTTCTGGCAGCTTCTTGGGGCCAAACACAAGCAGGGCAATACCGAAGATAACGATTAAATGCATAGGCTGAAATAGGCCTTCAATCATTTCTATTCTCCTTTGATCCCGGTAGGACGGTTCGAATCACATTCCCGTCGAGGTCGCAAAATCTTGAGGCTTCGCGACCTCGACGGATACTGCGCGTAGTGGCTGCATTTACTTTTCGCTCAGCATCCCCTGAAGGATATGAAGTCACCAAGCGCATTCGGCAATGTCGGGTTGAAAGGTTCGAAAGGATACGATTTGGAGGTGTCGAACCCCGCCGCCTTGGCGGCCGCGAGATCCACAAAAGGCAGCAATGCGTTGACCGCCTGATCAATGTTGGTCCAGCACTGAGTTCTTTCGTAGCCATTGTTATTGGGCGGGGCGACGCTTTCCGGGACTCCCTGCAAGCCAGTAATCATCGTAATCGGGCCGCCATCCTGTGGTGCCACGTCGGGGCCGACCACGCGAGCCAGAGTGCGGTGGTCGCTCTCGATGCCCATGATGCGAGCAGCCGTGACCCGTAGCTGGGGAGTGCTGAAATTGCGCACACCGATGAGATAGGCTGCGATGAATGCATCCTCCAGGGTGACGAGAGTGTTCAACGTGGTTTGCGCATCGGCGAACATATTCACGGGATAGTAGAACGTCGTGTAAGGTGTGAATTGATCGGTCGCCGACTGCTCGAGGAGATAGTGGGACATCTCTTCCTGAAGAGCGCCCGCTAGATAGCCTTGGTCGTCCGAAGGTATCCTCGTAAAGAACGGCGCGGTGTTGATAATGTTGGAGTAGGTCGTGACCGCCACTGCCTCGGCAATTTCCGCCGCAATGAGGATGTTACGGTCGTTCTTGTTTAAACCCTTGGACGTGGGCGTTTCGTCAGATGAATTGGTTGACTCCCTGTCCAGTGCTGAGGCTAGACTGACAAGCCCGCCCCCGGCTACCGCGGCAGCGGCTCCGGCCAGGGCAGCGCGTTTGAAAAATGATCGTCTCGACACACTCGACGGATTATTATCGGCCAAGCTGACGGGTTCGTTTTCTTGCGTTGCGTTCATGGATATCTCCTCGACGGATTTCAGGGAAATTGACAATCTCGCAAATCGCGGGCCTTCTGCAGCCTGATCGTGAGTTGTCCGTTTTCCTGTCATCCTATGTACGAGCGCAACGCTGCGGCGGATTGCAACAGGCAAATAATTAATTCACAGATGAATATTGATTCATGCTGAAGGTTCCCATGGAACGGACGAGGCGCATGCAGAGGCAAAATTCACGCACAGAGCCAAAACGGAGTCATGGCCAAATGTGCTTGCCCTAATCGATCTGATTGTTATGCCTTGCGCATTGAAGGCATGCCCTAAGAAAGCACCGAGACATTCCCTCCATGGTTATTGCTCTGCCACTATGGCTCCACGACAATAATTTCGAAGCTGTCTGGCACTACACTCCGGCGCGGATGCGGGTTGGCGTCAGTGGGCGGCAGCGGCGGTCCGAACTGCGCCGTCACCAGATACACGCGCCCTGTGGAGGCGTCGAACGCCATCGTACGCGCACCTTTTTCGGTCTTCACTGTCTGGAGCACGGGAAAGCCGGCCTTCTCGGAATTCACAACGGTGAGTGTGCCATCGCCTCCATTGGAGGAGAACGCCAATCCGTGCTTCGGATCAAAACCAGCGGCATCGGGCGAGTCGCCGATAGCAGCCAAGCCAAGCACCTTGCCGGAATCGTAATCGACAACGACCATCTTTCCTTCATCACAAACCGAGAAAAGACGATGCTTGTCGCGGTCAATGGCCATCCCGGAAGGAGATTCACAGCCTGTCAGCGGCCATGTGGCTACGGCTTTACGGCCGGCTGCATCCAACTTCATAATCTCGTTCTTGTCCTCGATGTTCACGAATACCGATCCCTGTCCATCAGCCTGCGGAAATTCCGGCTTGCCGGGGAGCGGCACCGTCGCAACGATAGTGTTGGAAGCGGTGTCCAACACCGAAATGTTTTTACTGCGCCCGTTGAAAGCCCAAACCGTCTTCGTCGACGGCTCAAATGCAATGCCATCGGGATTCGTGCCGGCGGGTACAGTTGCCTGGATGGACAAATCTGCACGATTGAATACCACGATCGCGTTCCCGGCTCCGTCGCTGATGTACCCGGTCTTCCCATCCGGGTTCAGCGCGACGCCGTGCGTGCTCTTCAGGCCCGTGATGGCGCCAACGGTCTTGCCCGTGGTGGTATCCACAACCTCGACTCGTGAGTTGTGCGTGATGTAGAGACGATGCGCCGCATCATCACTGAGCAGGTAGTCCCAGCCGCCCTGCCCCCCAACTTTCCAGTGTTCGGCAACGTGATAATTCTGCGCAGCGCAGACTGTTGCAAGCGAAACGACGGCTGCCGCGACTACTCCTTGATAAAGGCGCATGGTGAAACTCCTGGTGGAGGATTCGGCATTGCTGCCGGTCTTTTGAGTATCGCTACTCCGCCTTAAGCGAAGCTGAAAGTGTGGAATCAGATGCTACGGTTCTCGCCGGAAGCGTCACGGTAACCAAAGCGCCGCCTGCAGGATCGTTAGCGATCTCGATCGTCCCTCCGGCACGCTCGCAGATTGCCTTGCAAATAGAAAGCCCAAGGCCAGTACCTCCACTCTTTCGGCTGCGTGACGGGTCACCTCGATAGAATGGTTCAAAGACAGAATCGCGGTCTTTATCCGGGATGCCTTCTCCCTGGTCGCGAACGGCCATCCTAGCTGTTTCCTTATCTGCGGTCACGGCAATTCGCACGGTCCCGCCGTCAGGGCTGTGCTGAAGAGCGTTTAACAAGATGTTCGAACACAATAAAAGCGCGTCCCGACTGTCGATTGGCAGCCTGATATCGGCATTGAAGTCGGCTGCAACTTTGATCGATTTTAACTGCGCAAAGGGCTTGCTTTGATGCACCGCTTCCTCGATCGCATCGCGCAGAGAACAAAACTGAGACGCCGCCGATGAATTGTAACTCTCCAGGGGTTGTTCAAGTCGCGCCAGGGTGAGCATCTTCTCGACGGTGGTTTCGAGACGGGTGATGTCCTCCAGACTTGCCGCCAGGCCCTGATCGTATTCTTCGAGAGTACGTTTCCGCATCGAAAGCAGTTGCAGCGAAGATTTTACGATTGCCACATCGGTCTTCAGTTCGTGTGCCGCATCGTTGGTGAATCGTCTCTGCTGCTCAAACGAACGTTGCAGACGTGCGAGCGCGGCTTCCAGCGCCGCGGCAAGAGGCCGCAACTCTACCGTCTCTTTCGCGCTAGCGGGCGCATGGAATTGCCAACCGTCCGAACGAATGCGCTCCGCTTCACGAGCAAGTTCATGAACCGGTGACAGCCCCTTCCGCACCAGCCACGCCATAACGGCTGCGGTGATGCCCAGAAGAAAAGCGGTGGCAATCGCAAAGAAGCGAACCTCCTCAAGAACTTCATGCCAAACGTGGCGTAAGGGGGTTCCGTAAATGATCGTGATGCTGTGACGAACTCCGCCGTTTGATTCGCCCGGATCAACGATCCGAATGCCGTTAAAAACGAGAAATCGATAACCACGACCGCTTACGGTCATGTTGCGAAAAAGAAAGAGCGGCGTTCCGGATGCGGGCGTCTCAAGAGGCGGTGGCTCACCGGCGGAACCGAGCACTTTGCCTCGCTCATCTTCGACCCGAAAGGCAGCGTCCTTGGCAATCCCCACCCCACGCATGTCGAGCATGACGTTGTCGCCTTCATCTTCGGCGTCCTGAACCGCGCCCATCAATGACTCGGCAGTCGCCACAAGAGACGCGTCGAATACTTTCAACTGCACGCTCCACTCGTGAACCGTGATCGCGCCAATCAGGGCGACTGCGGATAACAGTTCAAGAATAAGGACCGTCACCACGAGCCGGCGTGTAATGGAGATGGAGACGGCCCCTTTCATTTCGAGCTCTCCTGCCGAAGACGATATCCGCGATGCCGCAATGTCTCAATCAAAGGTTCCGTACCCGCGATGTTCAGCTTTCTTCGCAGGTTCGATATATGAGCTTCGATCACGTTGGAATGATGCTCCCAATCGAAATCGTACAGGTGCTCCAGCAATTCCTGCTGTGAAACCACTGCACGGGGCCGATGAATGAGGTATTCAAGGATCCGGTATTCCGTCGGCGATAGATCGAGAAACTGGCCTCGACGACGAACCGTTTGCAGCACGGTGTTCAATTCCAGATCCGACACCGCTAACACCGGCGTTGAGACGCCTTTTGCGCGCCGGATGAGAGCTTTGATCCGAGCCAGAAGTTCTCCCAGGTCAAACGGCTTACTGAGATAGTCATCCGCACCGGCATTCAGCAGATCGACGACTGATTCTTTGCTTTCCTGCGCGGTAAGAATGAGGACTGGAGTATGAAGTTTTCCCCGGCGCAGGTCCTGAAGCACACGCTGCCCACTCTTGCCGGGAAGCATCAGGTCGAGCACAATTGCGTCGTAGACGCCCTGCTCGGCGAGTAACGAACCGTCTACTCCGTCGGCGGCATGATCCACTGCCAGTCCGGTCTCACGCAAGGCAGCAACAATGTTCTCTGCAAGCCGCTGCTCATCTTCAACCAGGAGTACGCGCATGACTGAGAATATTGTCTCAAAGCTTGCTTAAGTCTGGCTGAACTCCCGAGCGGCGCACTCATGCCCGCTCACTCGCGGGGCGGTTAAGATCTCAATTTTGCGGCGCGGTTGTTTTCGAGGAGGGAAGCTGGCTTGCATCCCACACGAGTTTTCCCCCAACAATTGTCTTGATCACCTTCGCGTCGCGGATTTGAGCGGGTGCGATGGTTAAGATGTTGTCACTGAGTAGAACCATATCTGCCAGCTTGCCCGGCGAGATGGAACCTTTCTCGTTTTCCTGAAACTCGGCGTAGGCCGAACCCATTGTGTAAGCTTCAATGGCTTCCGCCACCGACAATTTTTGCTCCGGGAACCAGCCGTTTGGGTTCTTGCCGTCGAGAGTAGCCCGAGTAACCGCGGCATAAATCGTCAAGAGAGGATCGAGTGGCGCCACTTCCCAATCTGTGCCGAAAGCTAGCCGTACACCATGATCCAGAAAGGTTCGGAACGCGTAGGTGCGGCTGGCACGATCATGACCGATATACGACTCTGCGAAGCGTCCATCGTCGATCGCGTGGTAGGGCTGAACCGAAGCAATGACGTGAAGCTCGGCGAATCGCTCGAAGTCTTTCGCCGCCATGTGCTGGGCATGCTCGATGCGGAAACGGCGGTCCGCATCGCCGTGTGCCTTGACCACATCGGAATACAAATCGAGGATCGTCGATATACCCTCATCACCGATGGCGTGAGTGCAGATCTGCAATCCGGCTGCATCGGCCTTCATCATGCGCTCGCGCATGAGCGAGATGGGATGCATCTCGTCCGATAGGAGGCCGCGATTGGTTCCCTGGTTCAGGAAGGGTTCGTAGAAATAAGCCGTGCGCGAACCGAGAGAACCGTCCGCAAAAGCCTTCACCGCGCCGATCCTCAAATACGGACCACCAAACGCGCGGCCGATACCGAGCTTAGCCTGATCATCGACGTGGGTAATCAGGGGTGCTGCGTAAATACGCGCCGTCAACTCACCGCGTTGCAGCAATTCCGAATAAACTCTTATGTCGTCATAGTCCGCGGACATATGCTGAACGCTGGTTACGCCTACGGATGCGGCGTAAGCCAACGCACGCTTTACGATTCTTACGCGCTGTTCATGGATTAAATCTGGTATGACTTTATCGATGTAGCCCGTAGCCGCATCCTTCAAAGCTCCAGTCGGATTGCCCTGCGCATCACGAACAATCGTGCCGCCGGGCGGATCGGGGGTCTTCGCTGTAATACCGGCAAGCCGCAGCGCAACCGAATTCGCCAGCCCCATGTGTCCATCGTAGCGATCGACAAATACTGGGGTATTGGGCGTCACTGCATCGATCAACTCCTTTGTAGGGATGTCGGGAGGATTCCATTTCGTCTCGTCCCAGTCGCCGCCGAGAATCCACTCGCCTTTCGGGGTGATCGCCGCGCGTTCCGCGATGCGGCGAGCAAATTCTTCCGGGCTGGCCGCATCTTTCAGTTGCACGTTGTCGAGTTGTTGTCCTCCAGAAACGAAGTGCACATGCGCATCATTGAAGCCGGGCAGCAGCAGTTTGCCGCCGGCGTCAATCACTTTGGTGCCAAGGCCACGCCAGGCAGCGATATCGGCATTCGAGCCAACCGCAACAATGCGATCGCCCAATACTGCTACGGCTTCCGCGCTTGGGTGAGACTTATCAACCGTCCACACCCTGGCATTAGTAATGACAAGATCAGCTGCCGGTTTCGACTGAGCCAGACTGCAGCCTGTAAGCAGGACAGCGCCGGTACAAAGAAATTGCGCAAGGTAGAAAATGATTTTATTCATCGACGTAGAACGAAAACGAAGAATTAAGAGTCATGAATCAAGCTTGCCACGTTTCGGTGCGTACCGTAAGACGTTCAATGCGGTCGCGCCGAACGGAGTAGCCCAATCCGGGCGATTCCGGCACTTTTATTGTTCCTCGCGCGGTAACCTCGACCTCAGGTTCAATAATGTCCTCGTCCCAGTAGCGCTTGCTCGCTGAAACATCGCCGGGAAGAATAAAGCCCGGCAGCGTGGACATCGCAATGTTGTGAACCCGGCCAATTCCTGACTCGAGCATTCCGCCGCACCACACCGGGATCGCGCGCTCACGGCAAACATCGTGCACGCGTTTCGCTTCTGCGTGACCTCCCACGCGCCCTAGCTTCACGTTGATTACCTTGCACGCCCCGAGCTCGATTGCCGCGCAGGCATGGCGCGCGTTGTGAATACATTCATCCAGGCAGATCGGGGTCTGCATCTGCGCCTGCAATTTCGCATGCTGGTAAAGCTCATCCCAGGCCAGAGGTTGTTCGATCATCATGAGATCGCAGCTATCAAACCTCTTGAGCAACTCAATATCGTTGAGGGCATATGCGGAGTTCGCATCCACCATTAATTTCACATCAGGAAAAATCTTCCTCACTTCTTTGACCATTCTGACATCATTGCCGGGCTTGATCTTAAGCTTGATTCGTTGGTACCCGGCCGCCAGTTCGTGCTCGATTTTCGCGATCACCAACCCCACGGCTGGTTGAATACCTAAGGAGACGCCGCAAGGAATCTCGGTGAGAGATCCTCCTAACAATCTGTGGAGCGGTTCTCCCTTTTGCTGCGACTCGATATCCCAGAGTGCGTTTTCCATTCCCGCGCGAGCCATCTCGTGACCACGAATTCGGGTCATCAGTGCGCGCGTTTCCTGGGCACTCTCGACCGTCTTTCCCAGGGTTAGAGGCACAATGAAATCACGCAGTACATGCCATGCGGTGTCAGTCGTTTCACTGTTGTAAAAGGGTTCTTCATCCACGGTGATCTCGCCCCAGCCGGAGAGACCGTCCGATCGAACCTCCAGCAGAAAAACACGACGCTCACGAGTAATCGAAGAACTCGTCTCGAAGGGTTCTTTGAGGTGCATCCGCAATTCGCGGGCGGTGATGAATTCGATCTTCACAAGATTAACGTGGCATATGCAACGTTTGTTGCATTATAGCTGGCGGCACAACAAAACAAACGAAACATCTCTAGTAGTGGTCCGAATTGACCGGACTCAAAACAACTAAGTCTCCCAGTTGGCTACATCTGATACCAGCGCGAACCGTGCCTTTCTTCTCTATCTGCCGCCCGCAAGAGTGAGAGCGTTCGCGATCTCCGATGGTTGGCGCACGCAACCAGCATTGCGTTGAGCACCGCCATGGGAGCAATGTAGGAAGCGCCAAATGGAGGTGCTTCAATCGAAGCGAGGAAGACCTGATCGCAAGATTGAGCGATTGGCGACACGTAAGTATCGGTGAGGCCGACGCAGTAAGCTCCCCTGCCATGCGCCTGCTGCAAACCTTCCACGGTCTGTCTCAATCCCTTACGAAAGCTGATTGCGATGACCAGATCTTTCCTGTTCGCGCTTCTGGAAAGATGCATGATTCGTCCCCATGACGTAGCGCTCACGACCGGAAGAGACAGAATGGTGAGCTGGTGCTCAAGGTACGTGGCGAGAGAAGCCGCCAAGTCTCCCGCAAAGATCAAAATACGGGATGATTTGTAGAATCTGCCTGCGAGTGCAGCCAGCGATTCTAAATCGATACTGTGCCGCAAACTGTTCAGGTTCGCGGAATCACGGTCCAAAGAGTCTCGAATCAGGCGAATGATGCCTCCATTCGGAGGCAAACTAGCCATCATCGCGTCCAGAGAGGTTGCCCTTGCGATCGCAATGCCATGCAGGTAACGTTGGAAATCGCGGTACGTCGCAAAACCGATTCTCTGGGCAATGCGCACCACGGTTGCGGCATCGATTCCCAAACGCTTCCCCAGCGCGCGCGCACTGAGCAGAACGAAGTCCTGAGGATTCTCCAGAACCGGTCGAATGGTCTCGCGCCTCTTGCGGCTAAGACGCTCCATATCAATCTGAAACTTCGCCGGAGCTTTTCTGCTACTTCGCGAGGAGGCTTTCATCGTTATCGCAGAGCATCGCCGAGAAAGATGGTCTCGTCAAGGTTTATCGGATATTTTAATGCGTATATTTATCCGCAACAAACGTTGCAAAATGAGACATTTTGCTTGACAGTGCTATTCGACGGTTAATACAGTGGAGTGGAATTACGGTTGGCCGATAGATTTATAGATTAAAGGCGCGTTGCGTCCCTACAGCGCCAGGCAAGCTGGACGCAATTTCGCTCTCGAGCAACTTTCCCCAGGGGGCCACACATGAGATCCGGCACGGCCATCAAAGTTTTATTTGCCATTCTGACCAGCATCGCTTTCCTGTCCGCGCAGACCTATCAGGGCCGGATTCTGGGCACAGTCACCGATTCCTCCGGGGCAGTCGTTGCCAACGCGAAAGTTACAGTCACCAACGTCGCAACCAACGTTTCCCGCACGTTGATGACAAATAACGCTGGCGAATATACCGCACCCGATCTCGATCCAGGAACGTACGCAGTATCGGCAGAAGCGGCTGGGTTCAAGAAGACGAGAAGCAATTCGGTGATTCTCGAAGTCGCTCGCGATGCGCAGGTGAATTTGCGCCTTCAGCCGGGGGCTGTGACTGAGACGGTTGAGGTGTCCGCGGATGAAGCGTTGCTCGACACCACGGACAGCACGCTCAACGGGGTCGTGGGCAACAAAGCGATCAACGAATTGCCGCTGGAGGGCCGCGACTTTCAAAATCTGTTACCGCTTCATCCCGGAGTGCAGCGAACGCCCGGCGGCGGCTTCCAATCGATTACATCCAACGGCAATCGTCCTGACGAAAACAACTTCTTCATCGATGGCGCAACCGACAACGACGTCTATTACGGCGAATCGGTTGTGAACGAAGCCGGAATTCAAGGCACGCCCGCCAGCTTTCTTCCCCTCGACGCCATCCAGGAATTTAATACCCAGGAGAGCCCTTCGGCGGAGTACGGCGACAAACCGGGCGTGGTCATGAACCTCGGCCTCAAGTCCGGTACCAACGACATCCACGGAAGCGCTTATTATTTCACCCGCAACAGCGCCTTCGATGCCCGGAATTATTTTGATCCCGCGCCACAAAAGGCATCCGCGCTCATCATGCACGAGTTCGGCGTCTCCATTGGCGGACCCATCAAGAAAGACAAATGGTTCTATTTCGTAAATTATGAAGGTATTCGCGACAAGGTTGGAAACCCCGGCGTTTACGATAGCCCGGTAACCGTGTCGCTCGTATCTCGAGCCAGCGAGCTGCCCGCTGGCTTTACTCCACCCAATTTAAGTATCGTGGATGCCATTGCGGGATGTCAGCCGACGTGCAATCCCCTCAGTTTGGCCTTAACGAAGCTATTCCTCCCCAACCCCGGTTTTTCGCTCAAGCAATC
>JBAPQU010000008.1:0-1850 GCA_049280795.1 Candidatus Sulfotelmatobacter sp. | reverse complement strand
CGGTACAGGCACACGCCGCCGGGATTCGCCTCGGGATCGATCAGCGTAACTTGCATGCCGAGATCGGCCGCCAGAAAAGCAGCGGCATAACCGCCGGGCCCGCCGCCGACGACTGCGACGTTCAGCTTCGGAGTTGCTTCTGGATTTGCGTCGAGAGTTTGGTTGAGAGGCTCGTTCATTGGTTGTTTTCGTTAAGATCTTTACTTTTTTCTCACTGCGCTATCCAGGACCATCCTCGGTCTTCGTCAGAGTGAGCGCACTGATGTCGTTCAGCCAGCTTGCGATTTCTTCCTCTTCCGGCCCCTCACAGTCGTACGCATCGTTCAGAAGTAGCATGGTCGCCCAGTCCGCGAGCTCGTGCGTAGATATCTCACCCCGAGCATGCTTGCTCATTGCTTTCTTGACGTGGTCCTGATCAATGCGTACCCCGGGTTGTGGCAGAAGGAAATGCGAAGTTAGTCTGCGCTCGTTTTCCCCAAATTCAAATTCCATCATCTTGCCGAGCCGGCGCTTGAGGTCTCCCAGCGGGATTTCGAGTCGAGCGAATTGTGCCAGTGCCTTTCGCTCCTCGCGCGTTAGCGCCCGTCTCTCGGGGGCGTTCCCCCCAGCGCTCAAGATCGACATTCTTTCCATTTCTACGTCAGCTTGCAGCTATCCTTGAACAGACAACAGGAATGGCTGCTCGAATGCCTCCGCAACCCAGCGCAGGAAGCGCGCGGCATCGGCGCCGTCGATCAAGCGATGATCGTAGGAGAGCGAGAGCGGCAGAATGAGCCGCGGCTCGAACTTTCCGCCGATCCACTCCGGCTCCATGCGCGAACGCGAGAGCCCAAGAATCGCCACCTCGGGATGATTCACAATCGGCGTAAACCCGGTGCCCCCGATGCCGCCAAGGTTGGTGATGGTGAAAGTGCCGCCTTCCATATCGGCGAGAGTTATCTTTTTGTCGCGCGCTTTCTGCGACAGCTGGGATAACTCAACCGCCAGCTCCACAATGTTTTTCTTATCCACGTCGCGGATCACCGGAACCAGCAGGCCGCGATCGGTATCCGCCGCGACCCCGATATGGATGTACTGCTTGTAGATAATTTCTTCCTTCTCCATATCGATGGTGGCATTGAATTGCGGGAAAACTTTCAGCGCAGCGGCGCAGACTTTCAGCGCAATCGCGGTCACCGTCATCTTGCCGCCGGCCTGCTCGGCCTTGGGAGCAAAACGCGCGCGCAATTGCTCGAGTTCGGTGATATCCGCGCGGTCGTTCTGCGTGACGTGAGGAATAATGTTCCAGGATTCCGCCAGATGCTCTGCGGTTTTGCGGCGGACTCCGCGCATGGAAACGCGCTCGATTTTTCCCCACTTCGCGAAATCAGGAAGCTTGGGCTCGACAAAGTGTCCGGCGCGCGCGGGGGCTTGCGCGGCTGTGGCTACAGCGGTCACCAAAGCTTTGGCGTGAGCTTTAACGTCGTCTTCGCTGATGCGCCCGCCCGGCCCGGTGCCTTTCACTTCGTAAATATCGACCCCGATTTCGCGAGCCAGTCGGCGGGTGTGTGGAGCGGCGGGAACAGCTTCGCGATGCTCAGTGCCGGCGACCTTGCCCAATTGTGCAGGCATGGAAAACGGCGCCGGACGCGGCTGCGGCTGGTCGGGCGGCAATGCCTGCTCCTCGGTCTTTCCCTCGGCGCGAATCGCAGCCTGGAAAGCCAGACGCGCGCCATGCTGACCGGAGACGTGCTCGACTGGTCCTCTCGGGGAGCGAACTGATTCGGTCTGCGATGGCGCCGAACCCTGCAGAGTGAAAATCACCTGCCCAACCTTAATCTTCTCGCCTTCCTTAACCTTTATCTCATTCA
>JBAPQU010000007.1:0-2761 GCA_049280795.1 Candidatus Sulfotelmatobacter sp. | reverse complement strand
ACCATACGCTGCCCTGTCCGCCTCCGCAGGCTGTCTCGGCGGCGCCGAGAGTTTCCTGCCCAGACGAAGCTCCGCTGCTGCACGCATAGTATTGCGGAGATCCATTGTTGCTGCCCGGAGGCGGCGTGATTCCTCCCGCACCTGACCAGTACGGCACGCTGGCATGGCGATAGTCGTATTCCCAGCTGAATGTAATGTACTGACTGGGCATGTAGTTGAACGTTGCCGAAGTGTCCCAGGCCTTAAAAGGATCTCCCGGGTTTTCCGTAAAGTATGGCGAGTTAAGCGACGCCGACCCGGCCGTCTCACCATTGATGGGAGGGAGCAGCACAAGATAGCGTCCGGGATTATTGATCTGTCCGCCGCCGAGCGTAATCGCGTACCGGTCTTTCTTGAACCAGGTGCGGTTGTAGAGCATGTACCCGATGAAACTTTGCTTGGGATTGATCGTCCCTCCCGGACCCGCAGTATTACCGTGGCAGCTCACTCCGCCGCCAAATTCACAACCCATATCGCCGGTGAAGGTAAATGCCATCTTGTCGAGAAACCTCTCCGGTCTGTCGTAATACTTAATCTCGACGCTGTCGTCGGTATGGATGCGGCCGCGGTTCGGTATGTACAGGTCGTCATGGCCCAACCCGTAATTATTGGAAATGACGTTCACCCAGGATCTCGGAGTCCACTTAATCTGGCCGCCTACACCTTTTCGTGAGTTGGCTGAGCCGTACGCTTGCCATCCATTGATGAGCCACGGTTCAATCTTCAAGTGAGCTGTGGGAAAAATCTGAACTCTCAAACCGTTAAAGAACCAAGGAGTGTTCGAGGAAACATACGATGGCTGGTAGGCCCAGTTGTCGAAGTTGTAATAGCTAAACAGACCGACGTACGACATAAAAATTCCCGCGTCAATGTTGATTCCGTTCAGCGCATTGATGTGGTAACCGCCATAGGCTTCCGATACATAACGGTAAGCATCGCTTAAGTCCCATTGGCCTTTCGATGGACTGGGATCATTGCGCGGCGTGGTTGTGGAATACATGCCGAACTGCGTCATCAATCGGGCGCGGACATTGTCGTAGTGGAAATCACCACCAACGCCGAGTTGCTCCAACTGAATTTCGTTGGAGCGGAAGAGTTCGCTCGATCCGCCGATCGAGTCGTCCTTCGGTTTATTGAAATCGTAGACATAATTGATATCGGCGCGGATCTCTGGAGTGAAGAATTTCGAATCGAAAGCTGCATCTTTCGTACGCGGGTTGCCGTTGAGCCAGGTCCAATCCCAATCCGAGAAAGGAGCGATCTTTGGTTTCTTTGCCGGTGCGGCCTCGGCAGATTGAACCGAAGTTGGGCTCGAGGTTTGTGCCAACACCGCGCCTGCATTTGCATTTGCCGACACAGAGACGCTTGTAGAGGCTACGACTGGAGCCGGTTCGCTTGGCTTGGCGAGGTCTGCTGATGTTGGCGTCGCCGCCGGCGTCGGCCTCGACGCAGCGCTCTTCTGGCCCTCGACTTCCGCGCGCAAACGCTCTACTTCGGCTCGAAGTGCTTTCAATTCATCCCGCATTTCCTGCTGCTCGGTTGGTTGAGACGCACTAGATGCGGCGTTCGCGGAGGACATCGACTCCTTTTCGGATTGAGCGCCAGCCCAGTCTGGCAGAAACATGACGAACATCAAGACTAATAAGACTTGAAGCGCGCACTTCTTTAGCATGATCTTGGTTCTCCACTAATAATTCCGTCCACCACTCACTGCGGCTGCATTCTGGCACGTGGTAATTCTTATCGACATAGCTCTCGTCCACCTCGGAATTCCGGCGCACTGTTACAACCCAGTAGCAAACCGCTGGCGCACCCTCGCGCAGCAAGGCAATCAAAAACCTGAGCATGAATGCGGCTGCCGCTAAGGCGATGGCTGCAACCACCGAGGCTTCCCACATACATACCTCCTCGCCTTTGCGCGCAGACCCCGTGCCAACGCTCCAGTGGAACATTTCAGTCGTAAGGGTGGTTTAAGGAATTCCTAAAGAATTCGTAAAGACGGAATACCGAGATTTCCTGAAAGTATCTTTACTGGCAAATCATGCGGCCAGTCATCGCCTGTCGATCATCGCTCGCCAATCGTCGATTATCGATAATCAGCCGCGCTGCGCTTAGCAGCCCCATTCAGCTTCGCCTGGCTGGGCAAAATATTGCGGCGACTTTGCCCGGCCGCTGGTCATCGATTCCAGTTCAAGCAGAGCTAGACGCGCCGCCGCGACCAATCGACTCTTTTCCTGCGGCGGAACTTCCTTCCACGACTCTCGCCCTTCGCTTCCCTTACCTGATACTTCTGGCGACAAGGCCTGATGATAGTGGTGAAAAAGCTCTGCCAACCGCTCCGGTGCTACTTCTTGAGTCCACATACTCCTGATCCCCCCGATTTCTCCGGGCTTACTCTTCGGCCCATGAACATTGGACACGGAATCGCAGAAAGACCGAATAAAGGGTCCGTAAATTGTTTGTAAGGACGGTGCAGGTCAGTTTGATAAGTAAGCGAGCCAAACGCACGATTCTTGTGTCGCGAAGAACGCGACACATCGTGCGGCTCGCCCAGATCCTTCGCGGCGCAAAGAACGTTTGTGACAAAGCGCCGGAGTTATGATCCTGGCTCGAAGCGGTAGCCCACCCAGGGCTCGGTCAGCAGATATTTTGGCGCGGAAGGATCGGTCTCAATTTTCTTGCGCAATTGTCCGACGAACACGCGGAGGTACTCAGGCTGTTC
>JBAPQU010000006.1:0-4592 GCA_049280795.1 Candidatus Sulfotelmatobacter sp. | reverse complement strand
GTTTTTTTGCGAGCGCGTACGTTGAGGCGAATATGAATTCCGAACCGATCATCATGCTGATCATCTGCGCGGGGCTGCTGGTGTACCTCGTCTACGCCATGCTGCGGCCGGAGAAATTCTGATGACAGCCAATGGATGGCTGCAAATTTTCGTTTTCCTGTTGGCGGTCTTTCTCGTGACCAAACCGCTGGGCGCCTTTATGGCCCGGGTGTTCAACCACGAGCGGACCTGGCTTGATCCCGTAATGCGGCCGGTGGAGCGAATTCTCTACAAGCTTACGGGCGTAGACGAAAGCTACGAAATGGATTGGAAGGAATACGCGCTGGCCCTGCTTCTGTTTAGCGGCATTTCCATGATTCTGCTGTATGTGTTGCAGCGTGCGCAGCAATGGGCGTGGCTGCCCTGGAATCCGCAAAAGTTGCCGGGAGTGCCTCCGGCGCTGGCGTTCAACACCGCAGCTTCATTCACGACCAACACGAACTGGCAGAATTACGTGCCTGAGACCACCATGAGCTACCTGACGCAGATGGTAGCCCTGGCTTATCACAACTGGGTTTCGGCGGCGGCGGGCATGGCGCTGGCGATTGCTTTCATTCGCGGCATTGCGCGGCGCGAACAGAAGACTATCGGAAATTTCTGGGTGGACCTGGTTCGCGGCACGCTGTGGGTTCTCACTCCGCTCTGCCTGGTGGGAGCGTTGTTGCTGGTGTCGCAGGGCGTGGTGCAGAACCTGAAGCCCTATGACACAGCCCAGTTGCTCGACCCGTATCAAACGCCGCAACTCGGCTCTGACGGCAAGCCTGTGAACGGTCCTGACGGCAAGCCGGTGATGCAGACCGTAAGTCAGCAAGTGATTGCGCAGGGTCCAACGGCTTCTCAGGAGATTATCAAGGAACTGGGAACGAACGGTGGCGGCTTTTTCAATGCAAACAGTGCCCATCCCTTCGAAAATCCAACTCCGTTCACGAATTTCCTGGAGATGTTCTGCATCTTGGCGATTCCTTCGGCCTTTACTTTCACTCTTGGCAAAATGACCGGCTCGCCGCGGCATGGATGGGCCGTGTGGGCGGCAATGGCGCTGCTCTTTCTGGCGGGAGTCACCACCGCGTATTGGTCTGAGGTGCGCGGAAACCCTTTGCTAACGTCGGCAGCGCAGCATAGCTTGCAGGATGGTTCGCAGCATTCGGCGTCCGCCCCGCGAACCGTAGGCAATCTCGAAGGCAAAGAAGTCCGCTTCGGCGTCGTGAACTCGGCATTGTTTGCCACCGTGACAACCGACACGAGCTGTGGCGCGGTCAATTCCATGCACGATTCATTCACGCCGCTCGGGGGAATGGTTCCCTTAATCAATCTGATGTTGAGCGAGGTAATTTTCGGCGGCGTGGGCGCCGGAATGTACGGGATGCTGGTCTTCGTTATTCTTTCCGTCTTTATTGCGGGGCTGATGGTAGGGCGCACCCCAGAGTATCTCGGGAAGAAGATCGAAGCCTACGACGTGAAGATGGCGATGCTCGTGATCCTGATTTTTCCCCTGGTGATTCTGGCATTCACGGCGATTTCAGTTCTCTACAGCTTCGGTACGTCGGCCATGGCAAACGCGGGGCCGCACGGATTTAGCGAAGTGCTCTATGCATTCACTTCGGCTGTGGCCAATAACGGCTCGGCCTTCGGTGGCCTGAGTGGAAACACTCTCTGGTACAACTCTTCGCTTGGAATCGCGATGCTGTTGGGCCGTTTCATGATGATTCTGCCCATGCTGGCGATTGCCGGCAATCTGGCTGGGAAAAAACAAACTCCAGCAACGCTGGGTACTTTTCCCGTGACTGGCCTGCTATTCACGGTTCTGCTGATCGGCGTGGTAGTGATCGTGGGAGCGCTTACATTTTTTCCGGCGCTCAGTCTGGGTCCGATTCTCGAACACCTGCTGATGATGGCAGGCAAAACTTTTTAGGCAGCGCTTCGTTAGGCAAATATGGCGAGCAAGAAATCAAAACGCAGCTTGTGGGATCTGAAGATCGTCCGCCGTGCTACTTGGGATTCGCTAGTGAAGCTGCATCCTGTAACCATGATGCGCAACCCAGTGATGTTCGTGGTGGAAGTGGGCAGCGTCGCAACCACGGTGCTGCTCGTTCTCGATCGAGTACACGGTAAGCCTGGCTTCGGCTTCAATCTGCAAATCACTCTGTGGCTGTGGTTCACCGTGTTGTTTGCCAACTTTGCCGAGGCCATGGCCGAGGGCCGCGGCAAGGCGCAGGCGGATGCTTTGCGGCGCGCGAAAGCGGAGACGATGGCAAACCGTCTGCTTCCCGACGGAAAAACAGAGACGGTGCCGGGCTCAAAATTGCGTTCGGGAGACATGTGTTTAGTGGAGGCGGGAGAGTTTGTTCCCGGCGATGGCGAGATCGTGGAAGGCGTGGCATCGGTGGACGAGTCGGCGATTACGGGCGAGTCTGCGCCCGTGATTCGCGAAGCGGGCGGCGACCGCTCGGCCGTTACCGGTGGCACGCGCGTGTTGTCCGACTGGGTGAAGGTCAAGATCACTTCCAATCCCGGCGAGACATTTCTTGATCGCATGATCGCGCTGGTAGAAGGCGCAGAGCGGCAGAAGACGCCGAATGAAATTGCTCTAAACATTCTTCTCGCCGGGCTGACGATTGTGTTCCTGCTAGCCGTAGTCACGTTGCAACCCTTTGCGATTTACTCAGGCGCGCCACAGACGGTCTTCGTGCTGGTATCTCTATTGGTGTGCCTGATTCCGACGACGATTGGCGGATTGCTCTCCGCGATTGGCATTGCGGGCATGGATCGTCTCGTGCAACACAATGTGCTAGCAATGTCGGGACGCGCGGTGGAAGCGGCTGGCGACGTAAATACTTTGCTCCTCGATAAGACAGGAACCATCACTCTGGGCAACCGCCAGGCCACGGAATTCGTTACCGCTCCAGGCGTAACGGAAGCGATGCTTGCGGATTCAGCACAACTCTCTTCGCTCGCCGATGAAACTCCTGAGGGTCGCTCGATTGTGGTGCTGGCCAAGGAAAAGTATGGACTACGTGGGCGCGAGATGAGCACGCAGGACGCTGAGTTTATTCCGTTCAGCGCGCTCACTCGTATGTCGGGATTGAATCTGAATGGTCGCGCCATCCGCAAAGGCGCGACGGACGCGATTGCCAAATACGTGGAAGAAAAAGGCGGCACGCTGCCCGCGGAGGTCCGCGCTGCGGTCGAAACCATTTCACGATCCGGAGGGACGCCCCTGGTCGTGGCCGAGAACGGACGCGCACTTGGAGTGATTCACCTGAAGGATATTGTGAAAGGCGGGATGCGCCAGCGCTTCGATCAACTGCGCGCGATGGGAATCAAAACGGTCATGATCACTGGGGATAATCCATTGACAGCCGCTGCGATTGCGACCGAAGCGGGCGTGGATGATTTCCTCGCCCAGGCAACGCCGAAGGACAAGCTGGATTTGATTCGCCGCGAACAGGCGCAAGGAAAGCTGGTTGCCATGACCGGCGATGGCACCAATGATGCTCCGGCGCTGGCGCAGGCCGATGTGGGAGTTGCGATGAACACCGGCACGCAGGCGGCGAAGGAAGCCGGCAACATGGTGGATCTGGATTCGAATCCCACCAAGCTGATTGAGATCGTGGAAATCGGCAAGCAGTTGCTTATGACCCGTGGCGCGCTGACTACTTTTTCGATTTCCAATGACGTAGCCAAGTATTTTGCCATCATCCCAGCAATGTTTGCCGGTACATTTCCGGTACTGCAGGCGCTTAACGTCATGCACCTGGCGACGCCGCAGTCAGCGATATTGTCAGCGGTAATCTTTAATGCGCTGATCATCGTTGCGCTCATTCCGTTGGCGCTGCGTGGCGTGAAGTATGCCCCGCAAGGAGCAGCCCTGTTGCTGCGCCGAAATTTGCTGGTCTATGGCTTGGGCGGAGTCATCGTGCCCTTCATTGGAATCAAGCTGATCGATTTGCTCATCGTACGGGCGGGGCTGGCGTAGAGGCGATTATGAAGAAGAACCTGATCACGGCTGTGTTAATGACTCTGGTGACGACCGTGTTGTTTGGTCTATTGTTTCCGTTGGTGATCACGGGGTTGGCGCAGGTTTTATTTCCCAAGCAGGCCAATGGAGAGCTGCTAACCCGTAACGGAGCTTTGGTCGGATCCAAGCTGATCGGCCAACAATTTTCCTCGCCAGGCTACTTTCACTCGCGTCCTTCGAGCGCAGGAACTGGCTATGACGCAGGAAATTCCGGTGGATCGAATCTTGGGCCAACCAACCAGGCTCTCATTGCACGCGTGCAGGGAGATGCCGATCGACTGCAAGCGGAGAATCCCTCGACCGCAATCCCGATGGATTTGTTAACGACCTCCGGCTCCGGCCTTGATCCTCATATCTCGCCCGAGGCGGCCGAATTTCAAGTGCCGCGTATCGCAAAAGAACGTAGGCTTAGCGAGGATGTAGTTCGCGAGGCCGTGCGCCAGCACACGGAGTCGCGGCAGCTCGGGTTTCTGGGCGAGCCCCGCGTCAATGTTTTGGAATTGAATCTTACCTTGGATCAGATCGCGCCGAAGCC
>JBAPQU010000005.1:0-3882 GCA_049280795.1 Candidatus Sulfotelmatobacter sp. | reverse complement strand
GCCTCATTTAGGCGCTGGCGAATCAGATCGATGTCTCTCTTCGTCGTTGCGATGCCACGTTTGGATTTCTTTTGAAACGCATGAAGAACATACACAACTTCCGGATAGCGAACGGTGTACACGGCTCGCCACGTGTCTCCGCGATGCTCGGCAACAATCTCCAGCACCGATGCTCCGCCAAATCCGCTCAACGGCTTCGCCGATGGATCAACTTCTCCATCTTGCGCAGCATATAAGGCATATCCGATGTCCCGCCGAACTGAAGATGGAAATACGCGCAGATCTCGTAGCGTTGAACCGATCCAAACGAGAGGGCGCGGCCTTGACAGCATTATACGTAAATATGTCTATTGATATAAAGGGTCAAGACAAATCGGCGGATTCCGCGTCCCGGTTCCCGATATGGGATGCGTCGGGGCGCTCAGGTGCCCACTGGCTGCGGGCTGCTTGCCAGCAACTGCCGCAACACATACTGCAAAATCCCGCCGTTCGCGTTGTAAAGCGCTTCCTGCGGCGTATCGATACGCACCAGCGCATCGAACTCCGTCTTGCCCGCGCGAACTCTAACTTTCTGCCCGGCAGAATAATGCTCGATCAGACTACGAATGCCGGTAATCTCAAAAACTTCCTCGCCAGTCAGCTTGAGCGACTCGGCATTCTGCCCCGCAGCAAATTGCAGCGGCAAAATCCCCATGCCCACCAGATTTGAGCGATGGATGCGCTCATAGCTCTCGGCAATCACAGCCTGCACTCCCAGCAGCCGCGGACCTTTTGCCGCCCAGTCGCGCGACGAGCCCGAGCCGTATTCTTTCCCGGCAAGAATAATCAGCGGCGTTCCGTCGGACTGATATTTCTGCGAGGCGTCGAAGATCGACATCTCGCTGTTCGAAGGCAGATGTCGCGTGAATCCGCCTTCAGTCGCAACCAGCTTGTTGCGCAAGCGAACGTTGGCAAAGGTCCCGCGCACCATCACTTCATGATTCCCGCGCCGCGAGCCGTAAGAATTAAAGTCAGCGGGCTTGACGCCATGTTCCTGCAAATATTTGCCGGCCGAGCCGTCTTTCTTGATCGATCCCGCGGGAGAAATGTGGTCAGTGGTAACGCTGTCTCCCAATACCGCCAGTACGCGGGCAGAGTGAATATCCCCGACAGGCGAGGGCTGAATCTTCATGCCATCGAAGTACGGAGCGCGCCGAATGTAGGTGGAATCTTTTTCCCACGCATAGGTTTGGCCTTTGGGAACCGAGAGTCCGCGCCAGCGCTCGTCTCCGGCAAATACTTCCGCATAGCTTTTCGAAAACATTTCCGCGGTGACGGATTTTTCGACGGCCTCTTCGACTTCGCGCTGTGATGGCCAGATATCGGCGAGGTAGACGGGCTTGCCGTCTTTGCCTTTGCCGAGGGCATCTTTGCGGAGGTCGGTGTCGATGCGTCCGGCGAGCGCGAAGGCAACGACGAGCGGCGGCGACATTAAATAGTTAGCGCGAACCTCAGAGTTGATGCGCCCTTCGAAGTTTCGATTGCCAGAAAGAACGCTGGCGACAACCAGATCTTTTTCATCGATCGCCTTGGAGACTTCTTCCGGCAGCGGTCCAGAGTTACCGATGCAGGTAGTGCATCCGTAGCCGACGATATGAAATTTTAGTTTTTCGAGATATGGAGTGAGCCCGGCATTCTCCAGATAATCACGGACGACTTTGGAGCCAGGAGCGAGCGAAGTCTTGACCCAGGGCGGAACTTGCAGACCTTTCTCGACAGCTTTTTTCGCAAGCAAGCCCGCCCCGATCATGACCGAGGGATTCGAAGTATTCGTGCAAGAAGTAATCGCAGCGATGACAACGCTTCCATGCTTGAGAGAATCTTTCACATTCGCGGCAACATGCTCGTGAACGTTAGGATCTTCCACACCAATCGCTGCAGGGCTGCCACCTTCCGTTTCCCAGGTCTTCGTATTACTAGTGGGTGCCCCAGGTCTCGCTTCTTTTGCGAGACCTGGGAATTGGGGATCAAGAGGAGCGGAAGTTTTGGCACCTGATTTTGGTTTGATTAAAGACGGCAAAGCCTTATTGAACGACTCGCCAGCCTGCGAGAGCACAACGCGATCCTGCGGACGCTTCGGCCCAGCAAGACTGGGTTCGACAGTCGCGAGATCGAGCGAGAGCAGTTCCGAGTATTCGGCTTCGGGAGTCTTGTCGTCGTGAAAGAGTCCTTGCTCGCGGCAGTAAGCTTCGACGAGAGTAATCTGCTCCGCGCTGCGTCCACTAAGCTTGAGATACTTCAAACTTTCTTTATCAACGGGGAAAATTCCGCACGTCGCGCCATACTCGGGCGACATATTCGCAATCGTAGCGCGATCCGCCAACGGCAGGTCAGCGAGACCAGGCCCAAAGTACTCAACAAATTTTCCAACCACTCCGTGCTTGCGCAACATCTCAGTGATAGTCAAAACAAGATCAGTAGCAGTAGCGCCCTCATGCAACCGTCCTGTAAGTTTCACACCCACGACCAGCGGAATCAGCATCGACACAGGCTGCCCAAGCATCGCAGCTTCAGCCTCAATTCCCCCAACCCCCCATCCCAAAACCCCAAGCCCATTAATCATCGTCGAATGACTGTCTGTGCCTACTAGCGTGTCGGGGCTGGCTATGCGCTTGTCGTTTACTTCCTGGACGAAGACTACGCGGGCCAGGTATTCGAGGTTGACCTGGTGGACGATGCCGGTGTCGGGAGGGACGATGGCGAGGTTGTGGAAGCCGGTTTGGCCCCAGCGCAGGAAGGAGTAGCGCTCTTTGTTGCGTTGGAACTCAAGTAGGGCGTTTACATCGAAGGCGTTTGAACTGCCGAATTCGTCGACCTGGACGGAGTGATCGATTACCAGTTCTACGGGTTGAAGAGGATTGATGAGAGCGGGATCGCCGCCCAGTTGTTTCATGGCGTCGCGCATGGCGGCTAGATCCACTACGCAGGGGACTCCGGTGAAATCCTGGAGGAGGACGCGGCTGGGGGTAAAGGCGATTTCTTTGTCGGGCTTGGAATGTTTATTCCACGCAGCCATCGAACGGATATCTTCTTTCCTGACATTGCGGCCGTCTTCGGTGCGCAGTAGATTCTCTAGCAGGATGCGGAGCGAGTACGGAAGATGGTTGGTGGAGATGCCTTGTTTGTCGAGGGCATCGAGGCGGTAGATTTCGTATTCTTTGTTGCCGACTTTGAGATTCGAGCGGGAGTTGAAGCTGTTTAAGGACATGATTTCCTTCTTGGGTCGCGAAGCCCACGTCTCGCAAAGGAAGCGAGACGTGGGGCACCCCAATGCAAGATGACGGAACTTACAAGTTTAGTCGTTTTGGAGAGGATTGCGTAGGTCTGGTTGCACGAAAGGGGCGGGGGCTAAAGCCCCGGGTTTTTTTATTCGCTTTACGCGGCGCCGAAGCGCCGCTCTTCCACGGTGCTTTCGGGGCCCGGGGTTACGCGTTTCTAATCGCATTGCTGGAGCGCTAGCCAAAAGCTGGAGTGGTGCATAACGAAAAGTTGCGAGGCAGCAGTGGAATCCCACCTTTCGCAAAGTATGCGAAAGATGGGGTACCCGGCTGTAAAGTCGTGATACGAATTGTTCTTCTTGACATGACTTTACACTGGATATGAAACCTAAATCGTGGCTGCATCATCTGTAGAATTGATTGGGATTTAAGGATGAGGCTGGATATGAACATTGCGAGCGGTGGTGGAGAATTTTCAGAAACTGGATGGGGCAAGGCGATATTGGGATGCGCGTTGTCGCTGGTTCTGGTGATTGCGACTTTGCCTCAAAATCTGTGGGCGCAACAGGATCAAGGTGGCCCTGATCAGAGCGCGCCGCCGCAAGGTGCGGCGGCTCCGCCGTAC
>JBAPQU010000004.1:0-4211 GCA_049280795.1 Candidatus Sulfotelmatobacter sp. | reverse complement strand
GGTCGCTGCTGCGGACGAAGGGGATTTGCGATCCTGGAACTACGAGCGAGATGGGAACGAAGAACTTGTTGCTTTCCAGGCGGAAGTAGGCGACGCCGAGATAGAGCGGCAAGTCTGTGGCGGGAAGTTCGGAGGCTAGTTGTTCTTCGAGTTCGCGTTCTTTGTCGTCGCTGTTGGAGTGTTTGAAGTCCGCGGGGGCGTAGTAGCCGCGGCGGAAGTCGAGCTTCACTCCGGGCAGGTTTTTCTTGTCGTTCAACTTCACTACTAAGCGGCGGTAACGGCCATCGCGCGCGGGGTTGGTGCTGTGATAGCCGAGGAGATAGTAGGTTGAAGTGTCCTGCTGCACGCCTTTGAAAATTTTGGTGAAGTCGTTGGAATCGAGAAAGGCGCGGCCGCCAGTGTCGCTGGCGAGGGTGACCAGCGTTTCCTGGGTGGTGAAATTGGAGTTCAGCGCGTTGAGCGTGGACTGGCCGGAATAGGCGGAGACGCCGCGCAGGCTGGCGTTTTGGGCTTCGCCTCCGGCGACTAACGCCTGCAGGCCGCGCATATCCATGGTGTAGATGGCGAGGTTGGAGCGGACTGCGGCGTTTACGGCGGCGCGCAGTTCGGATTGATTTTCGATGCCGGTGCGGTCCATGCCGCTGGAAAAGTAGATCAGCGATTTTTTCTGCTGAATGTGCGAAAGCTTGTCGGCGACTGAGCGCAGGGCTTCGAGGCGGCGGTCGGTGTTGAAGATGTTGTATTCGGTGTCGTCGGCGGTGAAGGGCTGGCCGGTATCGGGCGTGCCTTCGGTGGTGCCGGTGGTGCCTTCTTCAAAACCCTGACCGGCGCCGGAGCTGAATGCATCGAGCTGTTTTTTCAGGAGGGCGCGATCGGTGGTGAAATCCTGATTCACGAGAAGCGAACTTCCCAGAGAAACGATGGAGACCAGATCGGCGGGTGCCATTTGGGTATCGACGTAGTGTTGGGCGGAGGTGACGGCATGATCGATTTCGTCGGGCTCCATGGCGGAGAGATCGAAGAATAGGACGATGAGGCGGCGGTCTTTGAATTGGTCGGCGGCTGCTGGCGTGGGCGCGGGGGTTTTCGGGGTTGCTTCGGGCAGCGGTTTTGCCTGGGTTACGTCTAGCGGCGGGGCCGCGTCTACGTTTTCTACATCGAAGGAGATTACCTTTTGCGGTTTGTTGTCTTCGAGGATGGTGAAGTCTTCGGGCTTTAGGCCGGGGACGAAGTTTCCGTTTTTGTCGCGGACGGTTACGTTGACGAGGACGAGATCGGATTGGGTGTGGAGAATGTAGTCGGGTTGTTGTTGGGATGGGAGGGGTGGGCAGAGGAGGATTAGGGCGAGGATTGCCGCGACGGTTTTATGGATGAATTGGTTTAGAGCCATGTTATTTACCTTTTGCCCGAAGATATTGCGTGAGCGATTCAGGCGTCCCTCCGGGACGCATCTTGCTATAGCCGTACCCTTTTAAAATAAGCCGGTTCATCTCAACGATCTGCTCCTCAGAAACGGAAACGTGCGGTCATGGTGAATTGGCGCATTGCGCCGGCGGCCGTTACGCGGCCGAATGTTGACGAGTTAAAGTTGGTGTCGATTGACGAGTAATTCACCAGATTGAAAATGTTGGTTGCCTGGGCCCGGAATTCCAGCGTGCGCGATTCCTTCATGGGGAAAATTTTTGTGAAGGCCATGTCGAAGACTTTGCTGCCGGGGCCGATGATGCTGTTGCGGCGGGCGTTGCCGTATTGTCCCGAGGGCGGTTCGGCGAAGGCGGCGGTGTTGAACCACTCGGCGATCGAGTGATTTGACAGGCTCACGGATTGGCCGGGAATCAGATCGAGGCGACGCGTGCCGTCCGTTCCGGCGTTTACGTCGTTGATGTCGCCCTGCACGATCGGAGTAAACGGGAGGCCGGAGGCGATGGTCCAATCGCCGCTCCATAACCAGTCGCCGAGAATGGCGCGCCAGAGAGTGTTGCCGGTGAGCCAGCGCTTGTCGTGGCCGAAGGGGAGTTCCAGTAAATAGTCGGCGGTGAACTTGTGGGTTTGGTTGAAGCTGGAGAGGCCGCGCTCGGCTGAGAGATTGAAGGGATTCTGCGCGACGTTGGACGCGCCTCCACCCGTGGATGGCCCGCTTCCACCGGCGCCTGTGCCGCCTCCGCCCAGGCCGGGCGTACTCGCCACGGAGGTTGCGCCTGCGCCGATGGAGGATGCGTCATCGAGCGACTTGGAAAATGTGTAGAGGCCGCCGAGAGAAAATCCTTTGGCTAGGCGCTTGCGCAGGCGTACTGAGCCGGCATTGGCTTCGGAGTCGGCTACGGAGTTTTCGTAGGTGAAGGCATCGACTCCAGAGATGCGGATGCCGGTGACGGTTCGGTTGGGGGCTTCGAGAATGTCGAGGTCTGTTCCTTTGGTTCCGGTGTAGTCGATATTCAGCAGAACAGTCGGACGAATTTGCTGTTGGATATCCAGATTACGAATTTGCACGTAGCCGAGACGGTAATTCGGATTCACCGCGTAATCGTTGGTGATGGCGCCGGGGGCCGGCGCGGGAAAACCGTTTTGTAGGGTCAAGTCTCCGGCGGCGGTCTGAACGTTCGTCGCGGTGGTGGAGAACGGCGGCTGATAGGCGAGTTGCTGCGCGATGCCCTGATACTGCGTGGTGTTGTAGTTGATGCCGTAGCCGCCGCGGACTACGGTTTTGGAAAATGGCTTCCAGGCGAAACCGACGCGGGGTGCAAAGTTGTTGCGATCAGGATGGATCAGGCTGGCGGGCAAGCCGGCGCTGTTTGCTGCTTCTGCCTGAATCGGCGCGACCGGCGTGGCTCCCAGGGCCAGCGCGGGATTCAGCACGCCGGGAGAAAGATCTAGAGTTACAATGCGATTGTTGATTTCGGTGAGCGGGGAAACGTATTCGTAACGGACTCCGAGGTTGAGGGTGAGGTTAGAGCGCATCTTCCATTCATCCTGCACATATAAATCCCAGAAGTTGCCGCGGAAGTGATCGTTCTGGCCGAACTGCTCGGAGGTTTGCTGCGGGTAGCCGAGAAGAAAATCGGCGAAGTCGTATCCAGTGCCGGGCGCGGGATTGCCGCCGACGAGCTGCGCGGTATTGGCGCCGGTGAAGACGAAAGAGCCGCGCGGGTTGCTGTCGGTTTCGGTATTCACTTGCACGCGGCGAAAATCTCCGCCCCAGCGCCAGGTGTGCTTGCCGTGGTTGTAGATCACATTGTCGGAGAAGGTGTAGGTTTGGGGGCGGTTCATCGTGGGAGTGGTATCGGAGAGACCGGCGAAGTCGGAGAAGGAAAGATTGGGCAGTCCCCAATCGAAGGGATTCTGCGAGACGCCTGTGATTCCTAGCGAGCCGGCGACGTCGTTCTTAAAGGCGTAGAGATTCTGAGTGTGGGTGCGGCTGCGGTTGAAATCGGCTTTCACGATGTTGGTGAACTTGCCGATGCTACGGGTGTAGGAGATAGGCACGTCGAAGCTGCGGACCGTGGTGCTGCCGCCTACGGTGGGAAAAGGGTTGGTAAGGTTGGCGCTGGAGCCGTGGTAGTGGAAGCCGAAGGTGAGGTTGTTGCGGGGAGCATTGCGGCCTCCAGCGCCGCGGCGGCCGCGGACGGGGGCTGCGCCGAAGGTGCGGTTCACGCGGATGTTGAGATCGTCACTGTCGGTGGTGGCAGCGGTTACGTAATGGAAATTTTGAAAGCTGCCGGGAAGGTTGGGCAGTGGAATGTATTTCAGCAGTCCCTGGGCGACGGGGTTGATTTGCGGAATCGTGTTGCAGGTTGGATTGCAGGGGAATGGGGTATTTGTGGCGGGATTGAAAATTTGTACTGGTTGGCCGGCTGCTGATCCGGTGGTGTAGGTTGTGCCGGAGAAGTTTCCCTGGCGTTCGAGCAGCGTGGGCACGGTGGAGAATTGATCGAAAGGATTTTCGCCGCGCTTGCCGTTGTAATTGATGAAGTAAAAAGTCTTGTTGCCGCCGTTGTAAATGTGAGGAATATTCAGCGGGCCGCCGACGGAGCCGCCGAAGCTGTTCTGCAGATATCCGGGTTTTTCGGTGGGCGCGCCGGTTAGGGCATAGGGAGATGCATTCAGGGCGGAATCGCCGACGCCGTAATAGAGCGATCCATGCGGTTTATTGATATCGAAGCCGCGGCGGCCGAAGCCGCCACCACCAAAGCCGCCGCCGCCGAAACCTCCTC
>JBAPQU010000003.1:0-3382 GCA_049280795.1 Candidatus Sulfotelmatobacter sp. | reverse complement strand
CAGAATTTTCAGATCGGCGACAGTGCGCGCCATTGGGCCGACGACGCCGATCAAAGCAAACGGCCCCGCGGATGCGGGATAGTGCCCGGTCGCTGGAATTCGTCCCGGCGTCGGCTTCAGACCGCAGATCCCGCTGAAGTGAGCGGGGACGCGAATGGAGCCTCCGCCATCACTCCCCACGCCTCCCGCAGACATGCCGGCGGCAATGGCCGCCGCTTCGCCACCGCTGGAACCGCCGGGCGTACGCTCTAAATCCCACGGGTTGTTGGTGCGGCCATAGAGAAGATTATCGGTCTCCCATGCCATGAGGAACTCGGGAGTATTAGTTGCACCCAAGACGATCGCACCTGCGTTCTTCAAGCGCGCTACCAGCGGCGCATCTTGCGGTGCGATGAAGCCTTCGCGCAACCGGCATCCAGCTTCGCAACGCAGGCCGGCCACGCTGATTGAGCTCTTAACGCTGATGGGAACACCGTGCAGAGAGCCCAGAGCCTCTTGTCGCGTCTTCTCGCGGATGACACTTTTCTCCGCATCATGCGCAGCCCGCAGTGCCCGTTCGGCATCCACTTGCACAAACGTGTTCAACCTGGGATTTAGTTTTTCGATTTGCGCCAGATGGGCTTCTACAAGTTCAACCGGGGATATCTTTTTCTTCCTGATTTGTTCGGCCATGGATACGGCAGAAAGAAAGTTCAAGCTGCTCATAAATTTCCTCGCAACGCGCGATCGAGCATCCGCTTTTCTTCCGTGGTAAGAGTTCGGTGATTGCCCTTCGCGAGATCGCCCAACTGCAACGGCCCGATAGACACTCGTATCAATCGCAATACCTCGACGCCCATGCCTTCCATCATGCGGCGGATCTGACGATTTTTTCCCTCGTCGAGGACGATTTCGAGCCAGCAGTTTTTCTCGCCGGTTCGCAGGCAGCGAGCCTGCCTCGCTCGCAGCAGTTCTCCGTTCTTCGTTTTCACACCGCCAATCAGTGTCTGGACAAATTTCTCATCTGCGACGATCCCAATCTGTACCTGGTAGGTCTTGTCCAGGTGAGTTTCCGGCGCGGCGATGCGCGCGCCCCACTCGGAATCATTGGTTAGTAACAGCAAGCCTTCGCTGGCTTTGTCGAGGCGGCCAACCGGTGCGACCCAGGATTGGTTATCTGCTGACGGCACCGTCCCGTCTGAACTCCCGTTCAATATTGTGTACACCGTAGAGCGGTTTTTCTCGTCCGATGCGGTTGTCACCACACCGCATGGCTTGTTGAGCATCAGGTAGACTCTCTCTGGCGCCACAACCGGTTTTCCGTCGACTGCAATTTGTTCATGCTTTCCGGAGACGGGCGTCTCTGGATCGCGGCGGACTTTCCCGTTCAGGCTGACTCGCCCGGCCCGAATCAACTCTGAGGCGCCTGAGCGCGAACAGTAGCCGAGCTTCGACAAGGCACGCGCCAGGCCGATCTTGCGGCGAACTACATTCTCTCTCACCTGCTCATGCTATCTGAGTCTTTGGTAGGATGTTTATCGCTGGTCGACGGGAAGGAGATTTTCATGGCCCACCAACATCCTCCACGCTTTCTGAAAATTGTGGATGACGCCAAAACGCGCGTGCGCGAAACCAACGTTGACGAAGTGAAGAAGAGGATGGATCGCGGCGAAAAATTAACGCTGGTAGACGTTCGCGAAGAGAGCGAGTTCGCCAAAGATCATTTGCCAGGCGCAATTCACCTCGGTAAAGGCATCATCGAGCGCGACATTGAAGCTCGCGTGCCGGACTTAGGTGCGGAGCTTGTGCTTTACTGCGGCGGCGGATTCCGGTCGGCGCTGGCCGCTGACAATTTGCAGAAGATGGGGTATACGAACGTGATCTCAATGGATGGCGGCATCCGGGACTGGCGCGAAAAAGGCTATCCGCTGACAATGGGCAGTAGCTAGTACCCAGTACCTAGTACCTAGTACGATTGCGTCGCACTCTGTGTTGGTCCGTAACGCGCTTCTCACTTCTAGGTACCAGGTACTGGGGTACTTCTTTCATATGAATGGTCGCATCTTCTTCTGGTCGCTTACCTCGGCACTCGCCGGATTTCTTTTCGGGTTCGATACCGTCGTTATCTCCGGCGCGGAAAAAACAATTCAGTCGCTTTGGGGTCTGAGTCCCGGACTGCACGGCATTGCCATGGCTTCGGCGCTTTATGGCACCGTGGTTGGTTCCCTGCTCGGCGGCTGGCCGGCTGACCGGTTTGGGCGCAAAGCGACGTTGCTCTGGATCGGCGTTCTTTACTTCGTTGGCGCGGTGGGCTCGGGCCTTGCCTCCAACGTTACGATGTTCATCATCGCGAGAGTGATCGGCGGGCTGGGCATTGGCATCTCCACGGTTGTTGCGCCCATGTACATCTCGGAGATCGCGCCGCCAAAGTATCGCGGACGCCTTGCCGGCATGTTCCAGTTCAACATTGTTTTTGGCATTCTGATCGCTTTCGTCTCGAATGCGCTGCTGGCAGGCATCGGCGAGAACGCCTGGCGCTGGATGCTGGGCGTGGCTGCCTTCCCATCGCTGCTCTACGCAATTTTCTGCTTTGGCCTTCCCGAAAGTCCGCGTTGGCTGCTTAGCCGAAAGGGCGACCGTGAAGCCGCACTGGAAGTGCTGCAAAGAATCGAACCCGAGGCTTCGAACGCCGAGATCGCTGCTGAAGCCGATGTGATTTTAGCCGCGTCTTCGGAGCAAGCGTCATCGGGACATTTTTGGACGATACGTCTTCGCAAGCCGATATTGCTCGCCATTCTGATTGCCTTCTTCAACCAACTCTCCGGCATCAATGCGATTCTGTATTTCGCGCCCCGCATCTTTGAACTTACCGGCCTGGGCGCAAAAGCGGCGCTGTTGCAATCGATCGGCATTGGAGTCACAAATCTGGTCTTCACCTTTGTCGGCCTCTGGCTGATTGATCGGCTGGGCCGGCGTACGCTCCTTTATATAGGCTCGTTCGGCTACATTATTTCGCTCGGGCTGGTGGCATGGGCATTCTTTACGAATCATCTCTCGCTGGTGCCGGTTTGCATTTTTGCTTTCATTGCCGCCCACTCCATCGGTCAGGGGGCAGTTATCTGGGTGTTCATTTCCGAGATATTTCCAAATCGTCATCGCGCGGAAGGGCAGACGCTTGGCAGCTTCACCCACTGGATTTTTGCGGCGTTGCTCACAACTTTCTTTCCGAAGATGGTTACCGCCTTCCCTCCGGGATACGTGTTCTCGTTCTTTGCCGGGATGATGGTTCTCCAGCTCATTTGGGTGAAGACCATGGTTCCGGAGACGAAGGGCGTGCCGCTGGAGGAGATACAGAGGCAGATGGGGATCGTGTAGTCACTCGTTTCGTGAGGTAATCTGTGTC
>JBAPQU010000002.1:0-7707 GCA_049280795.1 Candidatus Sulfotelmatobacter sp. | reverse complement strand
GTCAAGTTCACATTCCCGGTGTTATGCCTGCAACCAATGATCCGGGAATTCAATCCCAATAACAATTTCCAATGACTGAGCCCACCGCCAAGCCGTCCCGCTCCTGGTGGAAATATCTACTAGTCTTTACCGGCGCGGCTTCCTTGCTCTCGCTCGGGTTGCTGATCTACGTCAACACCGAAGGGTTCCAGTCGCTGGTCCGCCGCCGTCTCGTCGCAGAAGTCGAACGCATCACCGGTGGTCGCGCCGAGGTCGGCAGCATCCATACCACTCCCTTCCGCTTGCAGGTTGACGTGCGAAACCTCACCGTCCACGGCCATGAATCCGCCACCGACATTCCCCTAGCACACGCCGAGCGCATCGTCGCCCGCCTGAAAATCAGCTCGCTTCTCCGTTCCGAACTTGCCTTCGACGAAGTCATCCTGCAGCAACCTGTGATCCACGTCGCGCTCTATCGCGACGGGACCACCAATTTTCCTCAGCGCAAGGCCAGCGCTTTTAGCGCGCCGGATGCGGTCGAGCAATTATTCGCCCTCTCCATCAACCGTTTTGAACTCCGCGGTGGACGCCTTGATTGGAATGATCAAATTGTCCCCCTCGATCTCGCCGCCCGCAACATTTCGCTCGAAATGGACTACTCCTTTCTCCACCAGCAATACGATGGACGCCTCCTGCTTGGCTTGGTCGAAACCAAGCTTATGGAATGCCGCCCTTTCGCCTGGATGACCACCGCCGAATTCAGCCTCGCATCCAGATCGGCCACAATTACTTCTCTCCAATGGAATTCCGGCCACTCTCACCTCACAGCCAATGGCCAGATATCCGATTTTCGCCATCCCCGTCTCGCAGGCGCCTACGATGCCCAACTTGATCTAACCGAGCTCGCTTCCATCGCGCGCCGCCGCGATCTGCGCTCAGGTAATCTTGAACTCAAAGGCAGCGGCAACTGGTCGCTCGACCAGTTTGCGTCCAATGGGTTGCTAACCCTTCGCGATCTTGCCTGGCAGGATGATCACCTGGCTTTCTCCGGAGCATTTTTAACCGCCGGCTATGCGGTCAGCGATCAACAACTTAAACTCTCCAGGCTGCAAGGCAAGATTTTTGGCGGCAGCTTCGCCGGCGATGCCGAAATCGATCAGTGGCTCGCCTCAGAACAGCATCTCTCCTCCACAGCGAAGAAGAATCTCGATACCACCATCATCTCCGCTGGTCTACCCCCAGGCAAATCCACCCAGAAAAACGCCAAGCCTCTTGCGCCCAACCCGCCCGCAATCCAGACTGCTCGATTCTTGCTCCACCTCCGTGATCTTTCCGCGGAAGATATTGCTGCCGCACTCAACGTTCCCGAACACCCGCTCTCGCTTCTCCATCCCGCCGGCTCGGCCTCCGGCATCCTCGAAACTCGCTGGAAGGGAACTCCTCGCGATGCTGAACTTCAATTCGCCCTCGATGTCGCCCCTCCCGCTCACCCCGTGCCCCCGCAACGGCCCATCACCGCACACGCCGAGGGCGTGTACTACCTCTCAACCGATACGCTCAATCTTCCTCAGTTCCGCCTTACCACGCCCACATCCCACATCCAGGCCTCCGGTACGCTGTCTTCCGCGTCCGCCGTCCGCCTTTCGGTTTCCACTTCGAGCCTCGCCGATTGGCTTCCTTTCTTTTCCGCTGTGCGTGGTCCCGCGATGTTTCCCATCATGCTGAACGGCAGCGCCACACTTAACGGCAATATGAGCGGTTCACTCTCCGCCCCTCAACTCACCGGCGCGCTGCAAGTCGCGGATTTCGACTTCACCATTCCTGCTACCGCTCACACTCACCAGCTCCAAACCCACTGGGACTCTCTCTCTACTTCGCTCCAGTTGTCCTTCCACTCCGTCGCTCTTCGCGAGGCCAAGCTGCGTCACGACGACACCTCCGCCGACTTCGATGCCTCTGCGGCTCTTTTAAATGGACATCTCACCGGCGACAGTGCATTCATGCTCCACGCGAATCTCCACAACGCCGAACTGACCCAACTACTGAACATCCTCGGCTACGACTATCCCATCACCGCCAACGCCGATCTTTCTATGGAAGCCTCCGGCACTTTCTCCGACCCGCATGGCGAGGGGCAAATCCATCTCAATCGTGCCACCGCATACGGCGAATCCATTCAGCAATTCTCTGCCAACTTCCAGTTGGCGCGTGGCGAGATTTCAATCGATAACGCCCATCTCGCCTACAACGACTCCGTCATCGCTGGCAGCGCCGCTTACAATCCCACCAGCCGTGCCTTCCGTCTCGATATCGCGGGAAATAATTTCGATCTCGCCCGCATTTCGCGCATTCAGTCCAATCGTCTTTCTCCCGAGGGCCGCGCCAACTTCACTCTTCAAGGCTCCGGCACTCCTGAAGCGCCGTCCCTTAACGGCAGCCTTCACGTTTTCAATCTAACTCTCGATCACGAACTTCTTGGTGACCTCGAACTGCAAGCCGTGACCCAGGCCAGCGAGCTTCATCTCACCGGAACATCGAGTCTGCAGCATGGTTCACTCCTGGTTGGAGGCAACGTCCAGTTGCGCGGCAACTATCCCGCCAATCTCTCTTTCCGCATGAACCAGCTTGATCTCGATGTTCTTTGGAACTCCTACGCCCGCGGCCAGCTCACCGGACACTCCGCCGTCGACGGTTTGCTCGAATTCCGCGGGCCACTTCGTAATCCCTCGCAGTGGAACCTCGGCGCCACACTGACCTCGCTCTCCTTCGATCTCGAAAACGTCAAGCTCCACAACCAGGATCCCATTCGCTTCACTCTCGCGAATCAAGTCGTCAACATCCAGCAATTCCATATGCTAGGGGAGGGAACCGACCTCACGGCTCACGGTTCGGTACAAATCTCCGGCGCTCGTACGCTCGACCTTGCCGCCGATGGCCGCCTCGATCTCAAGCTGCTTTCCAGCTTTGATCCTGACTTTGCTTCCTCAGGGGTCGTTACGATGAAACTTACTGTGGGTGGGACCGTCGCCGAGCCTTTGCCGCAAGGCCGCCTTCAGGTGGCCAATGGCGCTCTCTCCTATGCCAGCCTGCCCAGCGGCCTAAGCGAACTCAACGGCTCTTTACTCTTTACCCGCGACCGCATTCACGTTGAAACTCTCACCGCTCACACCGGCGGTGGCACGCTCGATCTCAAAGGCGACGCCACATACCTTAGCCGGCAACTCAATTTCAATCTCACCGCCTCCGGCAAGGAAGTTCGCTTGCGGTATCCCCCCGGCGTCAGTTCCACGGCCGACATCGAATTGCGCTGGATTGGCGCCCGCTCCGCATCAACCATCTCCGGCGACATCACCATCAACCGGATGGCCATCACTCCCGGCTTCGACTTCGGTTCCTACCTGGATCGAAGTCGGCAGGGCGCAACTCTAACCACCGCGAATTCTCCGCTGAATAACGTCAAGCTCGATATCCACGTCCAAACTTCACCCGCGCTGCAAATGCGCACCGCCATCGCCCGCCTCTCCGGTGACGCCGATCTCCGGCTTCGTGGCTCCGTCGCCCGTCCTGCCGTCCTTGGCCGTGTCGATATCCTCGAAGGCCGCGCCACTATGCACGGCATCCATTTCACCCTCGAGCGCGGCGACATCACCTTTGCCAACCCCGTTGCCATCGAACCTCAGTTCGATCTTCAAGCCTCCACGCACGTCCGCAACTACGATCTCAACATCACCGTCACCGGCACACCCGACCACGGTCTCAACATCAATTACCGTTCCGAGCCTCCGTTGCCGAAATCCGACATTATCGCCCTGCTTGCTCTCGGCCGCACCGGCGATGAATCCTCCCAACTCCAGCAGCAGTCCGGTCAAAGCGTTTTTTCCGATCAAGCCACAGACTTAATCCTGAACCAAGCCCTCAACGACACCACCAGCAGCCGCTTCCAGCGCCTGTTCGGAGCCAGCAACATCAAAATCGATCCCCAGGGACTCAACACCGAAACCAATCCCACCGCCCGCGGCCCTCAGGTAACCATCGAGCAACAATTCGCTAATAACATTTCGCTCACGTATTCAACGAACGTATCTCAGAGTTCGGAGCAGATCATCGAGGGTGAGTACTATATCAATCGCAACGTTTCCGTAGTCGGCACCCGCGACCAAAACGGCGTAGTAAGCTTCGACATTCAAGTCCGCCGCAGAAAAAAGTGATCAGTGGCCGGTAGCCAGCAAAAAGCCGTAATAGAGACTAGGGTACTGAGTACTAGGTACTGGTCCCTAACCCCTGATCCCTGCTAATGCCCGACCCCAGCACAACCCGCGCCCAAATGGTCGACACTCAACTCCGCGCCCGCGGCATCACCGACCAGCGCGTCCTCGAAGCCATGCTCCGCGTGCCCCGTCACGAATTCGTTCCCGAAGCCTATCGCTCCCAGGCCTACGAAGACCATCCTCTGCCCATCGGCAACGACCAGACGATCTCTCAACCCTACGTCGTCGCCCTAATGCTGGAATTACTTCAGCTCACGCCCAGTGACGCCGTCCTAGAAATCGGCACCGGCTCCGGCTACGTCACCGCCCTACTTGCCGAACTAGCTGCGCAGGTTTTCTCCGTCGAACGCCACGCAGCTCTCGCCGAGAATGCCCGTCAGGTTCTCGCCGCGCTCGGCTATACCAACGTTTGCGTCCTCACCGGCGATGGCACCCAAGCTCTTCCCACTGTCGCACCCGTCGATGCCATCCTCGTGTCCGCCGCCGCTAGTCACGTGCCTCCCGCTCTGCTCTCGCAACTCCGCGACGGCGGCCGCATGATCATCCCCGTCGGCTCCCCCGAGTCTCAGCAACTGCAATTCATCCGCATCTTGAACGGACAACCCGTCATCTCTCTCCGCGAGCCGGTTCGCTTCGTTCCGTTGGTACGCAACGGAGATTGAATCTGCGGTGTGGGTAACTTCAGACGTCGAAAATGCGGAGAATGCATCTATCGTGGTGCGAAATGCTTCGGGATGCCTCTTGCAAGCTTTGTCTAAAGATTGGGCGAGCCAGGACGGGCCGGTCGTGGATAGGCTAAAGTTTCCCATGGCGCTCGCGCCAGTGGCTTCCTCTGCGACGGATTCTGATTTGCATAAAATATGTCGTAATCGTGGGCGTGAAGAATCCTGGTAACTTCATCCTTGTTCACCGGATCCACTTCGCACCAAATCACCGGCCGCGCCTTGGATAACACTGCTGTAGCTCCTGCTAATACGCGGTGTTCCATGCCTTCAACATCGATTTTCAAAACTCGAGGCGCAGCCACTCGTTCCAAAAGCCAATCGAGGGTCACAGCTAGGACATATTCAATGCTTCGCGTTCCGCCTGTCTGCGTCGAACCCACGCCTTCGAGGTGATTAGAAGATCGCGCTCTTTGCGCGATGTGAAACTTGGCTAAACCCGGAGAGTCGGAAGCAGCTGCAGGTAACACAGTCACGGCGGCATTCCTGCTGTGCTCCAGCAGCGTGCACGAGCGTCTTAGCAGGCTCACCAGCCACAGGTCGGCTTCGATTGCAATTACTTCGCCGCGTTCACCGGCGCGGTTCGCGGCCGCGAAGGTAAAGAGCCCAACATTGGCTCCAACATCCCATACCACATCTCCAGTCTTGACCAGTTCATTGGCCATCTTGAACAAAATGGCGTCGCCGACAGCCAGGTTGGGCCGGTAAAATCGAAGGCCAGCATCTGGGGATACAAATATTCGCCCTCTTCCAAATTCTTTTTGGAAGCCTTCGCCGAAAGACCACGCCCCGACTCAATCTTTCGGCGACCGTTCTCAAAACATTCACCATGGAGTGCCGACGCCCCTCTGCGTCTTCGTACATCCGCCCGATCTACTCTCCAACGCAATTGATTGCATCCAGTATCGGACTACATTGTTGGCTGCCGTAACTCTTGCCCCACGGAGACAGAGTAAGCGCGGGATACCGACACCCGCGTATCCTGGCCGATCCCCGAAACCAGGTCTATCAACAGAAAACCCGACACCCAAAAAAACACGCAGAGGTAAGAACCCGCCGCAAACAGCCAGTCTTCGAAGCCCGCATGAATAAGGCCTGCAAACACGATCATGGCAAATGGAACAGCGTAATGAGCCGGGCTTCCTGTTCTTCGCGCCCAGCCATACGCTCGTCCTGTTGCTCGAATCAACAGAACCAACAGAAACAGGAAAGGCACAATGCCAAGAAGCCCCATATATTCCGCCATCGCCAGATAGCTGCTGCCATGTTCGCGGTTGGTTCCTTCCACCGTGTAGATCGATGATTCTTGGATATCGACCGACCCCACATCACTGGTTCCGAACCCAGTCCCAAAGTATGGATGTTGCCTGACTGCGGCAATCGTGTCATCCCATGGGCCTTCCCGCGACCCAAAAACGCCACTCTTAGATCGATGCTCATCGATTTTGAAAACGAATCGTCCCTCTAGAGAATCCATGAGTTCGCCCATGTGCGAAGGGTTAGCCACCGCCATGATTTCAAGAAATAAGGCTCCCGCAAAAGCGGCCTTTACCAGTAGTCCCGGTCGGCGCATAGCTATTGCGAGCAAAATTAGCACGGCTGTATCGGCTGCGATCGCCGCACGGCATACGGTAGCGTAAAGCAATACACCACACAGCCCCAAAGCGGTGTACCGGCGTTGCCGTTCTCCTCGGTCCTCCGCTACTAACGCCGCCCAAGCCAGAACTGGCATTGCTATCACTCCGATGAACGCGCCTAAATTGTTTGGGTTCTCAAAGATGTTGTACCCGCCAAAATAGACTGCGGACACTACAAAAACCGCAATCTCACAAGCCGGAACCAGACCTCGAATCAAGGAGCGTTCCCGGCCAGCCAGCGCTACGCGCCCCCCGGTTGCAGCATACAAAAACAGCAAAAATAGGCTCGCGACTTTCAGCAATGCGGTCTTTGGCGCATCGGAGGCGCTCGCCGAGGCCAGCGCGGAAAGCACGCAGAACAACGCGACCAGATGGAACAATCCAAAGTGCCGTGCCCGGGTGCTTCTCATCCAGATCACCATGCCCGCCAGGGAGCCCACCCCAAGAAATAGCCAGCGCAGCGTAAGGCTTTCTCCTGAAAAGGGCAGCCCTGTTGTGGCCAACAGAAAGCATCCCAGCGTGGCGGGAAGAAATATTTTTTCAAATCTCCACAGGCAGGCAATCACAATTTCGAGCGCTAGTACCGCACCCAACAAAGTAGCGTTGGCAAAATAGCCCGGACGCCACTGCAATCCTCTAAACAGGACCACCCCCACAATCACTCCCAGGGCGATCAGAACATATCGAACTCCAGCTTTCATCCGAGGCTCCGCAATTGATCCCTGTTTTTACTCTGCGCACACTCATCCCTATTATTTTCGACGGCCGCGCTCACAGGAGACGATCATTGTACCGCGGGCGACGAGTTCGCACCTTTCTGCCCGGCGTCGGCCGGCACTCAATTGAGAACCGATGTTCTACAATCTCTCCGTGCCCGTTCTTCATAACCTCCGCGTCACCCTGGAAATGATTAAGTGGGAGCACTCCGTCTTCGCGCTCCCCTTCGCCATCAGCGGAGCCCTGCTCGCCGCCTCCGGCCTGCCCACCGCCCATCAACTTCTCTGGATCGTAGTCGCCATGGTGGCCGCACGTTCCGCCGCCATGGCCTTCAACCGCCTCGCTGATGCTGAAATCGATGCCGCGAACCCGCGGACTGCATTG
>JBAPQU010000001.1:0-6122 GCA_049280795.1 Candidatus Sulfotelmatobacter sp. | reverse complement strand
GTGCTACGGATCCACTAAGTAGATTTTCAAGAGAGGGACATCCCTCGTTCCAGTCTCTTCAACTCGAAACACTTTCCACTTCTTCCCATTGCGATTGACGAAGCTTCCTGCTTGAGGTATGGGCCGGGCCTTGAACTCATCGAATACGTGGCCAGCAGGGTCTGCCTCACCGTTGTAGAGATACAGGATACGTCTTCCAGATTCTCTCTTTGCGGGCCTTGGAAGCCTCGCTTCGTTTGTGCTCTTGCCTCGTCCTGATGAACGGCTCGTCATTGACCGCATCACGCGAAGAGTTGAGTCTGGTCCCGAATCACTACTTGCAAGTCCCATACTGACACCCTCTCAGGCACAACAACATCGAACGGCAATGTGTGTACCCTTGGCCTTGGTCTATCAGCAGGGATGTTGCTGTCATCTCGTAGTATGCCCCTCACTCGCATGAAGCCGGGCGCAACGGGAGACCATGAAATCTCGCGCACGTTTCGGTTAGGATCATGGCTTCCTCCGAGGAGGGAAAGTTCTTCGGCAGCGTTGTTTAGTTTGTGGTAACCCATCATTAGTTAGATGCAGGATATTAGCCGGCGTTGTTTACCTAGTTTGATTCCCCTGGGCCGGGCAGGCCGCTCGCGGATAGTGCCAACCTAAACTCCCATTTGCGCCGTCGCGTGACGTTCGATGCGATGGAATACGCGGTGCGGAAACTGCTAAAATCAAGGATGGGAGACGGGGCGCACTCTCACTGGGGGGCTGGTCCACCCGGCCCTTCACCTGCGAGCCGCGGCCATGGTCCTCACCGTGCTCACTTCCAACGTCGGCGGTCTCCGGCTGGAACGCGGCTTGGGCGTAACCGTAATCCGCACATCATTGCCCAGCAAGAGCAGGAACCCAACCAACCGCTCCACGGAGAAATCAGTGAGCCGCCCCCGCTTCAAGGCGGAGACTTTGGGTTGGTCCACTCCTAACACCTTCCCGGCCTGCACCTGGGTCAGTTTGCGCTCATCAATGATGTCAACGATCCGGTGCGCCAGGTCTGCCTTGGCCCGCGCCTCTTGAGGATTGGCTACGCCCAGATCGGCGTAAACGTTCCCGCTCCCCTCCACGTATCCATTCTTTTTCATCAGGATTGACTGCGCCTTTCCAGTTCCACCACCTGCGCCAAACGTCTTTCCACGAGCGCGATTTCACGTTTCGGAGTCGCGATGCCCCGCTTGGACTTCTTTTGAAACACGTGCAAAACGTAAACTGCCCTCGGAAACTTCACGGTATAAACGGCCCGGAAGGTATCGCCTCGGAAATCAGAAACAATCTCCAGCACGCCCGGCGCAATCCCCTTCAGTGGCTTCGCGTTCTCCGGCGTTTTACCCCGCTGCACGCGCTCCAACGCGAACCCAATCTCGTCCTTCACCTCTTCCGGCAGTTCCCGCAATACCTCCAGCGAATCCCCTGTGAAGCGCAAAGGCCTCATCGAAGTAGTCTCGTCCCTGAATTACACAATATGCTACTTCTAGCATATTGTAAAGGCGAAAGCGTACCTGATGATTCTTAAAGATTCGGGGGGTGGGAAGGTACACGTGGTCTAGTTCCTAGACCAGAGAATCCGCCTCCGGCAAGGATGCCTACGAAAATAAATTCTCAGGCAGGCGATTGCAGGCTGAGTAGCGCAGCAGCAAGCCGGAGCAAGGCCCTTACGTCGCGCTCGCTTCCAGCAGCGGATCAGCCTCAGCCTGCTCCCGCTTCAGATCGGCCAATTCCAGTTGAAGATTGCCGGCATTGGTGGCATAGGCCAGCCCTGTATCCAGATCGAGCACGCCTTCGCGGACCAGGCGATCGATCTCGCCATCGAAGTGCTGCATGCCTTCCTGTCCGCCGACGCGCATGGCATCCAGCAAAGTCTTGCCCTCGGCTTCGCCTTTTTCCACGTACTCGCGCGTGCGCAGGGTGGACTTCAAGATTTCAATGGCCGCAACGCGTCCGTTGCCGTCCTTACGAGGAATGAGCCTTTGCGAAACGATGTAGCGGAAGCTCTTCGCCAGGCGGTTTCGAATGGTGTGTTGCTCCGACATCGGGAAGACTCCCGCGATTCTCTCCACCGTCTTCGACGCGTCGATGGTATGCAATGTAGAGAGCACCAGGTGGCCCGTTTCCGCCGCTTCCATGGCGATCTCGATGGTCTCGCGGTCGCGCATCTCGCCCACCAGAATCACTTTTGGAGCCTGGCGTAGCGCGGCTCTTAGAGCGAGCGCAAAACTTGGCGTATCGGCATGCAATTCGCGCTGATGCACAATGCAGTTTTTGTGCGGATGCAGAAACTCGATGGGGTCTTCAATGGTGAGCACGTGGTAGAACTGCTCTTTATTTATTTTGTCGATGATCGCAGCCAGCGTAGACGACTTGCCGGAACCGGTCGGTCCGGTCACCAGGACGATTCCGTTGCGCAGCTCTACAATCTTCGCCAGCTCGGCTGGCAGGTTCAGGGTTTCGAAGTCCGGAACTTTGCCGGGAATTACCCGCATCACCACCGCGCAAGTGCCGCGCTGCATAAAAACGTTCACCCGAAATCGATTGGAACCCGGCAAACTGTAGGACACATCGCAGGATCCAAGTTCCTTCAGGTTCTCAGTTGCATGCTGATTGTTGCCGATCAAATCGGTCGCAATACGCCGCGTATCTTCGATGGTAAGCGGTCGCGCTGAACCCGCGGGCGCCAGTTTGCCATTGATTTCTACCAGAGGCGGTTTCCCCGGCGAAAAAAATAGGTCGCTCACCTTGGCCGAAGTCTTCAGCATCGAGACCAAAAGCGCCGGAGTCGAGAATGGAGCAGGCGCAGGCGCAGCGGCGGTTGCGGCTCGTGCCCCAGGAGCAGCCATAGGAACGGCAGCAGTGGCAACAGCAGCGGCGGTGGTGGCAGTTGGAGCGGGAGTGGGCGGACGAACTACTGGAGTTGCGGGAGCCGACATTGGGGAGATTCCCTAACTTGGATTAACTTCACGATCCTATAACAAGGGTGCTGAGATTGAGGGCGAAGTAAGTCGCGGTTCAGTTACGCAGGTAACATGAGTAACTATCAATGTGCGGCCAGGATCACATCGGCCACGCGGGCGGCATCGACCGCAGCTTTCACATCGTGCGTTCGCAGAATGTGTGCGCCCTTGAGAATCAAAATCGTTTGCGCGGCAAGATTTCCATTGAGCCGGTCCGGCGCGGCTGCGTCTTTTCCGTCCTTCGCCAGCATACGGCCAATGAACGACTTTCTCGATGTTCCGGCCACAAGCGGAAAGCCAAGCGATTGAAAATCCTGAAAGTGCGCCAGCATCGGATAGTTCTGTTCGAAGTTCTTGCCGAAGCCGAAGCCTGGATCGAGAGCGATCCTCTCGCGGCGTATTCCCGCCCGCACAGCCGTTTCCACCCATTCTCTGAGTTCGCGCCTGACCAGCAAAACAATATCGCCGGGCGGCGGCAAAGAGCGCCATTCTTCCGGGCGGCCGCGCATGTGCATCAGAACCGCTCCGCATTTTAGTTCGGAAATGGTGCGCGCCATCTCCCGATCCCAGCGAAAGCCGCTGACGTCGTTGACGATCTCTGCTCCGACCGCGACAGCCGCGCGCGTGACGCTGGCTTTGTAAGTATCGATTGAAATCACGGCATCCGGGCGCGCTTTCTTGATCGCGGTGATCACGGGCAGTATGCGCTGCAACTCTTCTTCCGCGCTCACGGTGACGCTGGCGCCGGGGCGGGTGGATTCTCCGCCTACATCAATGATGTCGGCACCTTCATCGAGCAACTGGATCGCGTGACTGGTGGCTTTGTCCGAATCGAGGTAGAGGCCGCCGTCATAGAAAGAGTCCGGCGTCACGTTGACGATGCCCATAATCAACGTGCGCTTGCCCAGCTCCAGCGTGCGCGTGCCGAGGCTCCACTGAAAGATGGCTCTCATGGGGCATGATTCTAAACGAAAGAAGAGAGCAGATTCTAAATGTATGACGAAAGAAGAGCCGCTACCGGCGCCGGATCGCCGCTTCGCGTGTGCGCATGGAGCGAAGCGCGCCGGGGCCTGTGCCCGTCGGCGGTTTGCGCATTCCGTCCAGCAGATCCTTGAGCACGACGGCGTTGTTGCGCTTCTCATTCTTCGAGGCATACAACAGCGTGACGCGCTTCCTCTTGTGAGCCAGCGTGTAAAGTTTCTGCAAATCTTTTTCAGCTTCGGGGCTCGCCAACTCTTTCAGATAACGTTTGCGAAATGCCAGCCAGTGGTCCGGCTGCGCGTGAAACCACTTCCGCAGTTCGTTCGAGGGAGCAAGATCGCGGAGCCACTCCTGCAATGCGGCCTCAGATTTTTTCAGGCCGCGCGGCCACAGGCGATCGACGAGAACCCGCGCCCCATCCGAGCGCGACACCGATTCGTAAACTCGCTTCACTGCAATTGGCATGGCTTTACTCTATGATTGTAAGTCGAACGCGATTGCTGCGGCTGTGGGAAACTCGGCACAAATGCGGCGCGGAGCGCGGGATTGATATGGAATGCACGATAGACCAACGGTGCTGGACTGTAGCAGCTCTGATCGCCTGCCTTGCCTTGGCCGCACTCACAGGTTGCGATGTGGAGCGCCGCAAATCGGATGCCGAACTCAGCCTCAACCCGCAGCAGTCGGCCGGCCGCAAGCTTTACGACAATTACTGCGACCGCTGTCATCGTCCTGACTCCACGAAAGGAAAAAAAGGTCCGGGGCTGAAGGGAATGTTTCAGCACCAATATCTTCCCCAGACCGGATTGCCCGCGAATGACGACCGCGTCACCGATATCATTCGTTATGGCCGTCCCGATATGGCCGGCTTCGGCCAGGTGCTGCGTCCGCAAGACATGCAGGATCTGCTCGCTTACCTGCACACGCTGTAACCGTGGGATAATCGTCACGTGAAAACCGCCGCGCTCTCGCAGCTTTTTCGCAAGCTCCCCGCCGTCGATGATGTGATGCGCGACCCTGCCGTTGGCGCTCTGGTGGCGAGCTATGGCCACGATTCTGTTGTGGACGCGGCGCGCGGCGTACTGGCGCGACTGCGGCAGGAGATTACATCGGGGCTGTTGAATGATGACAATGGCGCTCTGGAGCTCGCGCTCTCCGGCCTGCCGGGTGCCCTGGAGAATCAACTTCGCGAAGCTCTAAGTTATTCTCTGCGGCCGTTGATCAATGCCACCGGGGTGATCCTGCATACCAACCTTGGCCGCGCTCCGCTGAGTGATGGAGCAATCGAGCATATCCGCGAGACTGCCGCGACTTATTCCAATCTCGAGTTTGATCTCGCCGCCGGTGCTCGCGGTAAGCGGGATGTGCACGTGGACCGGCTGTTCCGCAAGCTGCTCAGCAGCGATGCAGAAATAGCGACCATCGTGGTCAACAACAACGCTGCTGCGGTGTTGCTGGCGCTTAATACACTCGCTGAAGGCGAAGAAGTTATCGTATCGCGCGGTGAGCTTGTGGAGATCGGCGGATCGTTTCGCATTCCCGACGTGATGGCAAAATCTGGCGCAATCCTGCGCGAGGTCGGAACCACGAATCGCACGCGCACCGCCGACTACGAGGCTGCCATGACCGAACGGACGCGCCTCCTGCTGCGGGTGCACCGTTCGAACTTTGAGATCACAGGCTTTACCGAGCAGGCCTCCACTGCGGAACTGGTGGCGTTGGCGCGCAAGCGCGGCATTCCTCTGATGGAAGACTTAGGCAGCGGCGCGCTCTTCGACCTCCGCTCGATCGGAATCAGCGGTGAGCCCGGAGTGCTTGACAGCCTGCGCAGCGGCGTCGACATCGTTACTTATAGCGGAGATAAGTTGCTCGGCGGTCCACAAGCAGGGTTGATCAGCGGCAGTTCAAAATTGATTGCCCGCATGCGATCGAATTCCCTCTTCCGCGCGTTGCGCGTAGACAAGCTAATCTATGCCGCATTGGAAGCGACTCTTCTCGCCTACGTGCAACGAGATCATGATGCAATCCCAACGCTGCGCATGATGCGGCTCACGAAAGAAGAAATCGGCAAACGGGCCGAGGCCGTTGCTGCGCGAATTAGCTGCTCGAAGTTGAAAGTTGAAATCATGGATGGTGAATCGATCCTCGGCGGCGGCGCGG